>CABQJJ010000015.1 GCA_902464485.1 uncultured Collinsella sp.
CACCGGCACCCGCCGCCCCCGCGGCCGGCACGTGGACCTGCAGTTGCGGCGCCACCAACACCGGCAAGTTCTGCCCCGAGTGTGGCAGCCCCGCACCCGCCCCGGCACCGGCCAAGTGGTTCTGCCCCAACTGCGGCAGCGAAAACGGCGGCAAGTTCTGCAGCAACTGCGGAACGCCCAGGCCCTAGCCCCTCTATCTGGTAATTGGCGGGGGATCCGCCACCCCCGCATTTACTTCTATGGGTTTCGTTCGATAAAGGAGGACACCATGAAGACAACGTTCAAAAAATCCGTACTCGCATTTCTGACATGCGTCCTTGCGCTCGCCTTTGCCCTGACGGGCTGCAGCGGCGGCGGCAAAGACCCCAAGGCCAACTTCGTCGGCAGCTGGGAACTCTCGGGTGGAACCCTGGAAGGCGAAGAACTGACCGATGAGTACATGAAGATGCTCGAGGATTGGGGTGTACACTGCGTCCTGATTCTCGATGAGGACGGTACAGGTGCCCTCGACCTGTTCCTTGAAGTCGTCGACCTTAAATGGGAGGCAAAGGACGCCACCACCGTAACCATCACCGCCGAAGACGAGTCGCATGACATGAAGCTCAAGGACGGCAAACTCATCCTCGAAGAAGATGACGGCAATCTTGTCTTTACCAAGTCCGACAAGGACCTGTCCGGTACGGTGAAGAAGGATCGCGAGGCGGCCGAGAAGGAAGAGGAGATCGATGAGGCCGTCGAAGAAGACGACGTCCAGAAGATTGAAATCTCCCCCGCCGTTACCGTCGCCGATGACGACCTGTGCACCATCACCATCACCGAAAAGTTCAAGGACGACTGGGGCGACATCGGCTTTGTCGTCAACATCACCAACAAGAGCGACAAGGACCTGACCTTCTACGCCCCCAGCGGCAAAACCAACGTCAACGGCACCATGAAGGAACCCTGGTTCTCTGCTCACCTGATGCCCGGCACCAACGCCACCGAGGAATTCACCTTCTCGAAGGGCACGCTCGATAGCCTTGACGACCTAGTCAACACGACCATCGGCATCGACGCCTACCTGACCGATTCCTACGAGGACGTCGCCTCCTACACCGCGACCATCGCGTAACGGCAGACACCGATAGCCGCGGATTGGCGGACACATCCGCGCACATATCAGGCGGGGCCGCAAGAAATGATCCTGCGGCCCCGCCGTCTTGCGCCAACAGCACCGCCCACACAAGCAGACCGCCCGCCGTTTTTAGATGCGAAACGGCGGGCGGCCTATCTTTACGGCGCCGGAACACGGGCGAGCGCGTCGATTACGGGCGCTCCATGTTAGGAACGATGCTGCCCTCAGTCACCGCATGCACGGCCAGGCGCATGATGTTGTCGTAGCCAGTCTTATTGAGAATCTCCGAGATGCGGCGCTTGATGGTGCCCTCGCTCATAAATAACTCGGCCGCAATCTCACGGCGGCTCTTGCCCTCGCAGGCAAGACGCAGAATTGAAAGCTCGACATCGTCAAGCGCCGCCGTGCCCGAGAAGATGCTTTCGGGCGGCTTGGGAAATGTACAGTAGCCCGCCAGGGTGGAGCGCATCACGGCGAAGAGCTCGTCAATGCCGACGTTTTTGTACACAAAGCTATCGACACCCGCCTCGCGCGCCTGATCGACAAAGGTGATCTCGGGCATGCCCGTCATGATAATGATGCGGCACTCGGGCAGCTGCTCCTTGATGCGCGCCGCCGCCACGATGCCGTTGGAATCGTGCTCGGTGCACACGTCCATCAATATCATGTCCGGACGCTCCTTGAGCACGACGTCGAGTGCTTCGGAAGCGTCGGCGATCGCGGCGACAACGGTCATATCAGGCTGGTCGCCAACGGAGCGCGCCAGGCTCTCGCGCAGGATGGCCTGGTCTTCGACTATAAGGACGCGGATCATGAGCTTCTCCTTTGGGACGTGTCGTTGGCGTTAAGCGGAATGGATACCGCAAGCGTAAAGGGCGGGGCGGCGTGGACCTCTAGGCTGCCACCCAGATCTTGCGCGACATGCCTCATACCCGGGATACCCGTTCCCTCGCGATACGATACGGGGGCCGGGGACCCGTCATTTGAAATCGTCATGCGCGCGACGGCGCCAGCATCCGTCCTCTCCTGCCACAGACGCACGTGGACCCGATGCGCCTGCGCATGCTTGGTGGCATTGGTCGAGGCCTCGCGGATAATCTGCAAAAATGCGACGGCGACACGCGCGTCCTCCGGCAGCACACCCTCAACATCGATCTGCACACTCACCAGGCCAAAGGCGTGGACGATATCGCCCAGCTGTTCCACCGGCTCACTGGCGCCGCCACTGCGCAGGTCGACGGCGATTGAACGCAGCAGCGGATCGATCTGCCCGAGCGACTCGTCGTCCAGGCGCCCCTCTTCCAAATAGCGATGGAGGATAGACAGACGCTGTCCAATCACGTCGTGCACGCGGGCGCGCATGCGCAGATAGGCCGCATTATCGGCAACCTTTTTGACCTCTTCGATCTGCGCCTGGAGCTCTTTGCCCGCAAGTTCAAGCAGGTGGTTTGCTTGTGCCAGACGGTCATGAGCATGCGCATACTCCGTCACATCAAGACCGATAATGCGCTCGAACGAACGGCCCGAAACTATAACGTCGTCATGCACAAATAAGCGAATCTCAAAGGGAGAAACCTCGATCACCGCGCGCGCCTCACCAAAGCGGTCCAGGTTAATCCGCACGCGGTTCTTGCTGCTTTCGGGCATTTGCATGCTAAGTTTGCGTAGGTCGTTCCATGTGCTGCCCATGTCGCGTAGATCGGTGGGCATATGAAGCTCCACCAGGTTTTTGCGCATGCAGCGGTTCATGAGCAGTGGACGGCCCCTCGGGTCTAGATACAGGATGCCCACGGGAATCACGTTGATGGTTTCGATGGTCGAGAACGCGGTAATGTCCTCCTGACGGTTGCGGACATCCATCAAAAGCGCCGAGACGGAGCGAAACAGGAAGAACGCTCCCTCTGCGATGAGGACAACGGTCCACGCCGAGCCCATAACAACAACCATTGGCGGCGTTACGGCGGCAACGAGCAGCAGCTCAGTCAGCATGACGGGACGACGATAGCGCACCATAAGCACCACGCCATAGGCAAAAATCGCGGCATTGAGCCACAGCGCTCCGCCCATTGCCCTGGCGCAAACGCCAAGCGGCGCCACCAGATACGAGCCAGACGATGCGAACAGGATAAGCGCCGAAACCATCAGGTGAACCACGAGGCTCGCCTCGTAGGCGCAAATCACCTTACGGTTATAGGACAAGCGACGCGATACGATGAGCGGAACGTGAATTGTCTGCAGGCAAGCAGCCAAGGCAAAGACAATATCGAGCGCAACGATTTGGGGGAGAATGAGCGGGATCTGCATCGTCACTCACCCGCCCGCGGCATCAACACGATCATGCGCAGCTGGCCGGGCTCGCCCTCAAGGCGATATGCCACGTTGCGCCCTTGCAAAGCGCTTTCGAGCTCTTGCGCAGCGGGTGTCTGCGAAAGATCTTCCTCGTCGTTGGAGAAAAGCGTGGCGCGCAACTCGACGCTGCACCGATCGTGGTCACTCAAGTGATACATAAGCGCCGGATGATCGGTGGCGTAGGCAAAAAACGCAAAGTCATACACGCAGTCGTACAGCGCGCTTACCGCACTGGCGTGCATCGGGCGCCGTATGGCAATAATCGAGGCGCAATCGACATCGACGGTGCGCAGGTCGCTTGCCAGCTCGTTGGCGATCAGTTGGATACGGTCGCGATCAAAACCACTCTCCCTGTGCTGCGCCAATGTGAGCGACCCTTTGCGCTTGCAATAGGCGACAAGCATCTTGGCGCACTGCAGCATGCGGTAACGCTCGTGCGAAGATGCCTCATCGGTCAACGGCGGCAGCATGCTCAACAGACCGTACATCTCATCGAGTGCACGGGCAAGCGCCTGGTCCACGTCTTGGACCAGCAAAGTCTCTGCCTCTTGATCTGCCAAATGCGTCTTAAGGTCGTAGTCGGCGGCAAGCAGCTCGTTTTGGCGCTGCAGTTCCATGCGCCGATGCGCCAGTTCGCGATTGAGCTCGTTGAGTTCCGATACATCTTGGGCCAGCAGGGCCGATCCTCCCAGCAGCGGAAAGGCACGATACATCACGTCAGGATCAGATGCCACAGCAAAAGCGTGAACATGACCGTGCTCCTGGGCACGCAACTCCTCGCGCACGCCCTCTGGAATCGGCTTTGACACCGGCGTGGCATAGACTTCCTGCAAGTCGCGCGTCATAACCTTTAGGTCGAGCGGCAGGGTATCGAAAATACCGGCGATATCATGGTATGACGGAATGACGCCGCAATCGAGGCAGATTTCCATCGCCACCACGCACAGGACGCAATAGACGAGCGAAAAGTTGAGCCTCCATGCCCAGGGCACGCGCAGAGCATATGAGATGGCAAAGAATGCGCCGCCCAACAGCACGAGCGCCGCCGTGCCCGAGAAACGCTGAATGCGAAAAGACGAGGACCGTCCTACCAGGATAAAAAAGGCCACGAAGTTAAAGGCCGTCCACACCAGAACGGCACCGTAGCCCCAACCGTATGTGTAATCGTTGCTCCAGGTTTCACTCGATCGATCGAAGTGGAAGACCTGCTGATGAACATCGTTAGTGAGCACAAAGCCGATAAGCAGGACAGCCATGACCCACAAAACGGTGCGGTACCGACGCCCCATACGATGCTGCTCCAAACCCGCGAGACGCAGACCGCACAGCTGGTAGATCAGCGGAATGAGCGTCATGGGCACGTAGTACAGGTACCACAGCACGGTGGCATAGAACGGCGTGAACGACTTGTACTTGAGAATGACTTCGATCATCCACAGGGCGCAGATGGTGGCGACGGCAACAAGGCGGCGGCGCAGCACATAGTCCAAACAGCGCAGATAGACCGATACGCCCCAGATCGAAAATATAATTGCGGCGACAAGAAGCGGGAGAGAGCTCGAGTGGACGAGCGCATCCACGACCTCTTCGGACACCTCGCTATAGGCGGGCACGGCGTTAGAAAGTTTGGGGTCGAAGGCGAACAGCGCCGGCAAGACTGCCAAAAACATGAGGAACAGCGCGGTGATGGCGCCGGCGATAGCAAAGACGCGGTGACGGTATACCCGATGTGTTATGCCAACAAGGAATCGCGGCATGGCGAAGAGCCTGCCGCCCCTGGGATCCGCAACCGGCGCGGTCCGGGCGGCCGCGTGGCCGATATGTCGCTCGCGGGTACCCATAGTGCTTTTAGTGTACCGACAGATGGGTCGAAAAAGCGGGCCGCATGTCCCAAAATCAGCAGACGGCAAGGCGCCCGGCGAACACATACTCGCCGGGCGCCTTGGTCAGGAGACTCTGAAGTCGAGTGCCTCAGCTTCCTTAGGACAGGTCCTCACCATTCGTTTCAATGACATGCTTGTACCAGTCAAAGCTCTTCTTCTTGGAACGCTTGAGAGTGCCGTTGCCGGCGTCATCGCGGTCCACATAGATAAAGCCGTAGCGCTTGGACATCTCGCCCGTGCCGGCAGACACCAGGTCAATCGGGCCCCAGGTGGTGTAGCCCAGCAGGTCAACGCCGTCCTCGGTCACCGCGTCGCGCATCGCGGCGATATGCTGGCGCAGGTAGTCGATACGGTAGTCGTCGTTGATAGAGCCATCCTCCTCGACAACATCCTTGGCGCCCAGACCGTTCTCGACCACAAACAGCGGCTTCTGATAACGGTCGTACAGGTCGTTGAGCGTAATACGGAAGCCCAGCGGATCGATGGCCCAGCCCCACTGGCTCTCCTGCAGGTAGGGGTTCTTGGCGCCGGCGAAGGCGTTGCCCTGGGTACGCTCGGCATCGGGGTTATCGGCACCGGCGGAGCAACGGGTGCTGTAGTAGCTAAAGCTGATGAAGTCGACGGTGTTGGCGGCCAGGATCTCGCGGTCCTCGTCCGTCATGCCCACATCGATGCCCAGGCGCTCGAGCTTCTTGACGGCATAGGCCGGATAGTAGCCGCGGCTCTGGACGTCGACGAAGAAGTAATTGTCCTGGTTGTCGAGCTGCGCCTGGCGCACGTCGCCCGGGCGGCAGCTGTAGGGGTAATAGCTACCTGCGGCGAGCATGCAGCCGATTTTGACCTCAGAGTCGATCTCGTGAGCGATCTTGGTTGCCCAAGCGCTGGCGACGAGCTCGTTGTGGGCGGCTAGGTACTCGACGGCCTCCTTGTTCTCGCCCTCCTCAAAGACCAGACCGGCACCCATAAACGGCAGGTGCAGGATCATATTGATTTCGTTGAAGGTGAGCCAGTACTTCACCAGGCCCTTGTAGCGGGTAAAGATCGTGGTCGCAAGGTTCTTGTAGAAGTCGATGAGTTTGCGGTTGCGCCAGCCGCCGTACTCCTTGATGAGATAAATCGGGCAGTCGAAGTGCGTGATAGTCACGAGCGGCTCGATGCCGTGCGCCTGGCACTCGCGGAAAACGTCCTCGTAGAAGGCCAGGCCAGCCTCGTTGGGCTCGGTCTCGTCGCCGTTGGGGAAGATGCGGGTCCACGCCAGGCTCATCCGGAAGGTCTTAAAGCCCATCTCGGCAAAGAGAGCAATGTCCTCTTTGTAGTGGTGATAGAAATCGATGCCGGTCTGCGCAGGATAGTAATAGCCGTCCTCGAAGTCGAGCATCTTGCGCTGGCCGGAGACCACCGCGTAGCGCTCGGGGCCGTGCGGAGCCACGTCCACGTTGGCCAAGCCGCGGCCGTCCACGTTGTAGGCGCCCTCGCACTGGTTAGCAGCCGTCGCGCCGCCCCACAGGAAGTCATTACGGAAAGCCATGCATCGATCCTTTCATACGCTGCTTGTCGTGGCTTTAGTATCCCCGCAAATAGGGCCTCGCCCAACGACAGCGGCGCAGGTCGATACTTCTTTTCGTACGCAGACGTCCGGCAGCCGCCCCGTCTGACACTTTTTGATACCCGCCTGCCCAACCACCACAAAGGGGACAGGCACCTTTATGGTGGTTTGGGGCGGTTTGTCTCGATCTGTAACAGTTAGGCCGTCAAAATCGGGCTTGGTGTTACAGATCGAGATTTTCGGGCAGCCCTCTGCAGTTTGTCTAAATCTGTAACAGGTAGAAACGATTTAGCCCGCTAGACGTTACAGATTGAGATAAAAGACCCTAGTCCACGGTGATGTCGAGATTCTTGCCGATGAGGCCCACGTAGCCGCCTTCGGCTGCCTTGGGGCTGTCAGCATGGCAAAGGACCCACTTGTCGGCCTTCCAGTAGCAGTAAGCATCGCCTGCCTGCACCATCTCGTCCGCTGCATCGGGACGCGGCCCGTTGGTGCCCGCCGGCAGCGCCACCATCACCTGGAAGCCGCCGTCGTCGACCATGCAGGGCGTATAGTGGAGCGTGGTGTTGAAAACCTCGACGACCTTGCCCGCCGGCACGCGGAACGCCTTGACCTGAGCGGTGTCGAGCTTCCCGCCCTCGATCTCCCAACGATGCGCCACGAGCAGGATAAAGTCGCGCGCGCCCAGGTTGAACTCACTTGCGCGGTGATACTCCAGGCAGTTGAGAAGCGTGTTGTGGCCGTTGCACCAGCCGAGCTGGAAGGGACGGCCACCAAACATGAGAAAGCCCAGCTTATCGCCGTTCTTGACGCCCTCGAGCTCCGGCGCGCTCGCTACGTACTTGCTGCCCTCGGGGATGGGCGTGGAGGCAAGCGCCTCGAGCACGGGCGACGTAAGCTCGGACGGAACGTTATCCCAAACGTTGCCATAGGACTTGAACTCGGGATCGTTGACAGAGTAGATGTGCATGTTCACTCCTGTTTGTAAATGTGACTATACGAACATTCTAGAACAAACATGAGCGATTTTGAACGCTCGTCCCGACCACTCAACAAAAAGGCGCCCCCGCATAAGCGAAGGCGCCCAATGCGCGCGTTTTGGGCGATAAAGCCCTTATGCCTGCTGATAGTGCAGATGCTTCTCGTCGATATCGATCAAGTCGCGGTCGAGATAGCGGCGCGCAAGCCAGTTTGCCATGGGGAGGTTCTGATCCAGGTAGTTGCCGCACTCCTCGGGAGCAGCACCGGGGACATCACCCTCAAAGTCGGCAACGAACTCGAACAGCTCGCGCACGAGCGGCAAGATCTCCTCGCTCGTCAGCTCACCAAAGACAACGAGGTAAAAGCCGGTACGGCAGCCCATGGGGCCAAAGTAGACAATGCGACTCGACCACTCGGCATGATTACGCAAGAAGGTGGCTCCCAGGTGTTCGATGGTGTGGCACTCGGCCGTGTTCATGACCGGCTCCTTGTTGGGCGTGGTCAGGCGCAGGTCAAAGGTGGTGACGGCGGCGCCGGTCGCCGGATCGCGGTCGATGCGGCTCACATACACGCCGGGTTCAAGCAGCAGATGGTCAACGGAAAAACTCGCGATGCGCTCCATGGCAGATCCTCTCGGTAGTCAATTTGGGACGGGCTCTTTTAGCTGGTTCGAATGGTCGCACCAATCATACCAGCCAAAAAAGTCCCGTCCCAAAAAGACAACTTAGCCCAGGACGCGGGCCATACGCGCCTTGAACTCGGACAGGAAGCGCGGGGCGTCGACGGTCAGCGCCACGAGTGCGCTTTTGTCCGGATTGGCCAGTCGGTGCTCGTCGCAGATAGTGCGGCCGCGATACTCGCCGAGCAGGTCGACGCGCAAGTTGCAACCAAGTGCGCCCACGAGCGTGGGATCAATCGCCACGGCAACGGCAAGCGGATCGTGCAGCGCGCAGCCGCCCAGGTAAGGGGCGTTCATCTCGTACGAGCCAATGTAGTGCTCGACCATACTCGCAAATGCGCAGCCCGCCATAGTGCCCGAGCCCGTCCAGCCGGCAACGTCGCGGCGCGTAAGCACCACGCGATGCGTCACATCCAGCCCCACCATAGTGAGCTTGCGGCCCGAACGCAGCACGGCATCGGCCGCCTCGGGATCACTTGCCATATTGGCCTCGGCGCCCGCGCTCACGTTTCCGGGCACGGTAAGCGCACCGCCCATCACGACCACGCGACCGATAGACATCATCGCCGCCGCATCGCGCTCCAAGGCAAGCGCCAGATTGGTGAGCGGGCCGGTCGCAACGTAGACCAGATCGGGACCATAGGTACGCGCGGCATCAATCAGGTAATCGACCGCCGCATTGCCATCGGCCGACGTCGCGCCCACCGGCTCGTACGGTGAGGCGGGCACGCTTGCGCCGCCAATGCCGTTCTTGCCGTGGATAAGCGTGGTGGACGCCGGCGGCGTGTAGGGTTCGGTCGCCTTCATGGGACGATCGGCGCCCAGGTATACCGGAACCTCGGGGCGACCCAACAGGTCGAGCACCGCCAAGCAGTTGTGCGCCGACTGCTCGACGCGCACGTTGCCAAAGCACGTGGTGATGCCGACGAGCTCCACCTCGGGGCTCGCGATGGCATAGGCGAGCGCCATCGCATCATCCACACCCATATCCAGATCAAGGATCAGCTTCTTGGTTGCCATTGTTCTACTCCGCTTCTCCGTCTTGTACTAAATCGCCTAAACCAAACGCGCGCTCAACTTCGGCACGCGTGGGAATCGACTGCTGTGCGCCCAAGCGCGACACCGTCACCGCCGAGGCGCGTGCGCCCGCCGCCATGCACTCAAAGAGCGGCAGGCCCTCCAGACGAGCTGCAGCAAGCGCACCAATAAATGTATCGCCCGCGGCCGTCGTATCGACCACCGCGCTCGAAAGCGCCGACATGCGCAGCGGCTCGCCGTCATCGCCAAGCGTAACCGACCCGGCGCCGCCCAACGTGATGACCGCAGCCCCGACACCCTTGGCGAGCAGGGCATTGAGCGCCACGACGCAGCCTGCATCATCCGCAGGCAAGATGCCCGTCAGCACCTGGCACTCAGTCTCGTTGGGACAGACCAGGTCGACCGCAGGCCAGACCTCCGCAGGCAACTCGCAGGCCGGCGCCGGATTAAAGACCGTATAGAACCCCAGCTCGTGAGCGCAAACAAGTGCCTCGGCCGTCGCCGCCAGGTCACATTCGCCTTGGGCGATAAAGACGCTTCCGGCAGCCGGAGCAATCTCGCCGGTGTCGCCGTCGAGTTCATCGGCCATCAGGCACCTCAGCGCGCGGACGATGTCCTCGCCCGCAAGCGCGTGGTTGGCACCCGGCGATAGCACGATGCGGTTGTCACCCTCGCAGCGAATGATGGTCGCCGTTCCCGTCTCCACATCATCGCGACGCGCTACAAAGTCACAGTCCACGCCGGCGTCTTGGAGCCCCGCCACGAGCGACGCGCCAAACGCGTCGCGGCCGACCGCGCCGATCATGCACGTGCGCGCGCCCATGCGCGCAGCGGCTACGGCCTGGTTGGCGCCCTTGCCGCCGGCGTTGGTGATAAATCCGCTGCCGCCGACGGTCTCGCCCGCACGCGGCATGCGCTCGCACGCCACCGAAAGGTCCATGTTCATGCTGCCAAACACCGCAACGATGCCGCGATTCGTCATGGAAACCTCCTCGTCCGCGGACTCTGCACCCGCTGTCGGCCGTCAATCGTGCGCTCTCGCACCTTTATAACTTTAGTTCACTTTGATGTGGACGCGCGCTTGAGCTTACGCCAGCAGCAAGCATTCACAGGAGTAGGCGGCTACAATGAAGGTGTGCTGATTATTCTCGTCATTGGATGATATTTTATGGAACAATTCCCGCGATCGAGCTCGCGCAGCTCACGCCATGCGAGCGATCAACAAGCGCCGCGCGAACGTTCGTGCGCTAACCGCCAAGCCACCGAGCCGCGCCGCGCCGCAGGCTCTCATCGGTCGCCCGCCAACAAGGGTGCCCACACCAACAGCGCCGCAAAAGAACAGGCGCCTGCGCGTCCCAAATCTCGCTACATCCCCGCCCTCGACGGCCTACGCACGCTCGCCGTTGTCGCGGTGGTGCTCTATCACCTCAACCTCACGTGGGCGCAGGGCGGCCTGCTCGGCGTCACGATTTTCTTTGTGCTCTCGGGATACTTGATCACGCGCCTGCTCATCAACGAAATCGCAAAGACCGGCCGTATCGATCTCAAGAGCTTCTGGATTCGCCGCATCCGTCGCCTGTTCCCCGCCGTGGTAACCGTCGTGGTGGTGACCTGCGCGCTGTGCACTGTCTTTAACCACGTGATGCTCACCAAGATGCGCCCCGACATCCTGCCATCGCTGCTGTTCTTCAATAACTGGTGGCAAATTCTGCACAACGTTTCGTACTTTAACGCCTTGGGCGATCCCTCGCCGCTCACGCATTTTTGGTCACTTGCCATCGAGGAACAGTTCTATCTTATTTGGCCACCGCTGCTGCTCGCCATGGTGTCAATGCACACGAGCAAGCCCAACACGCGCCGCGTGGTCCTGGGCCTCGCCGCCGTCTCCGCCGTCGCCATGATGGTGCTCTACAACCCCGCCACCGACCCCAGCCGCGTGTACTACGGCACCGACACCCGCGTGTTTTCGCTGCTGCTGGGCGCCTGGATGGCCTTTATCCCCGACCGTGACCTAGCGCCCGCGCGCCTTGTCCGCCATCTGGGGCTCGACCGACTGGCCGGCGCCGGCAAACATGACAAGTCAAAGAGCAACACCGCCGAGGCCGCCACGACAAAGCCAAGTGAGCTCGCACGCTTTTGGTCATCCCCCGCATCTATCGATTTGCTGGGCGTCGTTGGCCTGGTCGGACTCGCCGCCATGGTCGCGCTCACCAACGGCTATACCGCGTTTCAGTATCGCGGAGGCACGCTGCTGTGCTCCATCCTCACACTGATGGTTATCGCGGCATGTGTGCAGCCCCAGGGTATGGTTGCACGGGCCTTGGCCGCCGAGCCGCTCGTATGGATCGGCAAGCGCTCCTACAGCATCTACCTGTGGCATTATCCGCTGTTGCTCCTCATGAACCCGGTCGCCAACATTAACGACACGCCCTGGTGGCACTATATTTTGCAGGTGCTGCTAGTGGTTGCCGCCGCCGAGTGCTCCTATCGCTTTATCGAGACGCCGTTTAGGAAGGGCGCTTTTGGGCGCACCGTTTCCGAGCTCCGCGACGGCACCGCCACGCCCGCCGGCTGGGTGCGCGCGCATATCCCCACCTGTGCCGCTTGCGCCGTCGTGCTTGTTGTGGCGCTGGGCGGCCTGGTCTTTGTGCCCGACACATCCGCGCTGAGCGGAGAGGGCGCCGAAATCCTAAACAAGCAAGCCAAGAATGCAAAGCCTCAAGATCAGCAGGCGGCCGATGATACCGA
The DNA here is from genome assembly GCA_902464485.1 of uncultured Collinsella sp. GTDB lineage: Bacteria > Actinomycetota > Coriobacteriia > Coriobacteriales > Coriobacteriaceae > Collinsella. The sequence goes on from CABQJJ010000015.1 coordinate 12,339, forward strand.
CAAAGATGACGACGGCTTCCCCGACGGAGCCTACGACCTGCTAATGATTGGCGACTCCGTATCCCTGCGTGCCGTCGACGCCTTTGACGGCGTGTTCCCGCACAGCCATATCGATGCCGAAAAAGGCCGCCAGTTCGACGTCGGCCGCGAAACATTTGAGGGCTATATCCAGCAAAATCTTGCAGGCAGGATTGTGGTCTTTGCGCTAGGCACCAACGGCCTGGTAACCGATGATCAGATTGATGCGATCATGGCCGACGCCGGCAGCAAACGCATCGTGGTATTTGTGAACACGCGCAGCCCGCAGCCATGGGTGGGGCCCACCAACCAAGCCATCGCCAACGCCGCCACGCGCTATAAAAACGTGCGTGTTATCGACTGGTACGGATACAGCGCAAATCGCAACGACCTGTTCGACGGCGACGGCACGCATCTTTCGACCGCCGGTGTGACCGAGTATCTTAAGCTCATCCACGATGCCGTCAAGAAGGACCTACCCGTGCACCCCGAGGACCACGTTAACGATCCGCAGCCGGCGGCTGTCAAATCCGCTGCCAACGCACTCGTCAACGCCCTCGCCTACAAACCGCACAAGCTAGGCACCGACAACAAGTAGCGCACCGTCAAATCCGCTTGCACCCGCAGCATGCACCCCAAGATTGCTCTTTTGAGACGGGCCCAAGAGGCTGTGGGCAAAATATGCCAAATATGAGTACTGACACCATTTTAGTAACAGGCAAAATGGCCCAAAATAGCGTCCTCTCGGTCGCTACGCCCCTTTGGACCGGCCGCAATAGAGGGTTTTGGGCTTGACAGAATTAACGTTAATGAACGGATTCATTAATTATGTTTATTATCTTCTTCGTCTTAATTGTCACCTGTTTAGCAACAGTACTCATATTTGGCATTTTTTGCCCACACGTATATATCCAACCCCCTATATCGGGCAAAAAACAGGCCGCAGCCCACGGCGGCGGCCTGCCTAGAGTTCGAAAGGGGCGCTACGCGCTGTAACCCATCGCCTGCAGGACAAACATGACGGCCGTCAGTACCGTAATCACACCGATAGTCGCCCAAGTGAGCACGTTCCACACGCGGCCGTTGCGGTTAACGCCCATAATATGTCGGTCGGCGGCAATAACCACCTGGAACACCAAGACCACGGGCAGCAGCACGCCGTTGATGACCTGCGAGGTCATCATAATCTGGAACAGGTCGACACCGGGCATGAGCACCAGCACGGCAGAAATGCCAATGATGGCCGTAATGATGCCGCGATAGACCGGAGCCTCGTCCCAGCTGCGGTCGGCACCGCGCTCCCAGCCAAATGCCTCGCAGATAGCGCTCGACGTAACGCCCGGCAGCACGCAAGCGGCCAAAAAGCTCGCCGCGACCAGACCCGAGGCAAACAGCACTGTGGACCACTGGCCCGCGATGGGTTCCAGCGCGCGAGCCGCATCGGCAGCGTCGCTAATCTGGACGCCCGCCGGAAACAGCACCGTACCGGTCGTGATGATGATAAAACCGGCAATGATGTCGGCGGCAATCGAGCCGCTCACGGTATCGATGCGCTGCAGCACGATATCGTCCTCGCCCGCATTCTTATCGACCACGTTGTTCTGTGCCAAGAAAATCATCCAGGGCGCGATGGTGGTACCGATTGTTGCGACCACAAGCGACACGTAGCTGGGGTCGTTTTGAATATTGGGGACGACCAAGTCGACCGCAACCTCGCCCCAGTTGGGGCCGGCCATAAAGGCGGCAACGATATAGGTCACGAATACGCAGCTCACCAGCAGCAAAATCTTCTCGATGCGCTGGAAACTGCCCGACATGGTAAGCATCCAAACCAGCAGCGCCACAAGCGGCACCGAAATGCTCGCCGGCACGCCAAAGAGGGCAAGGCCGCTCGCGATACCCGCAAACTCCGAAATAGTCACGGCCGTGTTGGCGATCAGCAGCGCTGCCATGGCCAACACGCTTTTGCGCACGCCAAAGCGCTCGCGGATGAGTGAGGCCAGACCCTTGCCCGTCACGCAGCCGCAACGCGCCGCGGTCTCCTGCGTCACGATAAGCAGCACGGTCATGACGGGAAGCATCCAGAGCATCTTGTACCCGTAGCTGGCGCCTGCACTGGAATACGTGGCGATGCCACCGGCATCGTTACCCGAAAGTGCCGCCAGCAGCCCGGGCCCCATAGCGCCAAAGATGGCCGCGATGGTCAGCTTTTGCTTGGCGCTATGCTTTTGCTTGGTGTTTTGCACGCGACCACCTAACCCATGACCGACATGGCGAGCAACACCGCAGCGATGCAGTACGCCACGCACGAAATCATGACGGCAATGACGTTCATGGCGGTACCCGACGTATTGAGGTCATGCTCGTCACGCCAGAACAGCACCATCAGGTAAATCACGGCACTCATGTTGCCAATCAGGCAAACGATGGCCGCGATATTAAAGCAGCCGGTAAAGAGTTGTTCCTCAAACATGGGCGCGTCGGGAAACGCAGCGGTGCGCACCAACTGGGCGCACAGGTAGGTCACGAGCGACAGAATCAGGCCCATGCCCGTGCTCTGGAAGAAGAAACCCAGATATGGCTTAGGCTCATCGTCGTGCCCGTCGTATTCGAGGAAGTAATTCTTGACGAACGACACCATGCGCGAGGCAGCCAGCAGCACGAGCGGCATGGCGCACATGGGGAACACTACCAGGTGCGCGGAGCCCAGCGCCGTTCCCAGCACCGTTGCCATGATGCACGAGGCTATGCCCCACACGACAACCCAGTACTGGCGATGCACAAACCAGCTGAGCACATTCGTCGAGTCGTCGGACGCGCTATCGCCCGAGCCGACGCCGGCGATCTGCAGGTCTTCCTGATGCTCCTCGGCGATAACGTCCATGGCGTCGTCGAAGGTCACGATGCCCAGGATATGACGGTTCTCGTCGCAGACGGGGATGGCAACCAAGTCGTACTTGGTCATCTCGTCCGTCACGTCTTCCTGGTCCTCGTCGGGAGACACATAGACCAGATCGCGATACGCCAGCTGGCCCAACGTGGCATCGTGGTCGGCTACGATCAACGTACGCAGCGAGAGCACGCCGGTCAGCATGCCGCTCGGGTCTTCGGTATAGACGTAGTAAACGCTCTCAAAGTCCTCGTCGAGCTTGCGAATCGCCTCGATGGCATCCCCGACCGTCGCCGTGGCGGGTAGGGAAACAAACTCCGAGGTCATAATACGACCGGCGGTGTTGTCCTCGTAACCCAACAGGTTACGAATTGCCTTCTCCTCTTTAACGCCCATCAGGCGCAGAAGCTTCTCGGCCTTCTCGTAATCGAGCTCATCGATCAGGTCGGCAGCGTCATCCGGGTCCATCATGGCCAACATCGAGGATGCATCCGTGTCGGACAGACCCTCGAGCATCTCGGTCATAAGCTCGTCGTCATCGAACTCCGAGATGGCCTCGGCGGCCTGTGCCGTATCGAGCTGGGCAAACACCTGTGCACGAAGGCGCGGATCGAGCTGCTCGATAATATCGGCGATGTCGGCAGGGTGTAGCTCACCGAGCGTCTTGTGCGATACCGAAAGCTGGATGTTCTTGGTCGAGCGGTCGAGCAGGTCCATGTAGGACCAGGCAATGATATCCTCGCCGAGCGGCTTGCCCAAGTGCTTCATAAAGCTCTCGGCGACATGTTCAAGGGCAGGGCTGATCGCTCGCAGCAGGCCGCGAGCGCCCACCTCGGCACCAAGCAGACGCAGCTGGTTTTCGCCCGACATGGAAAACTTGATATCGTTTACGCGCACGACCTTCATACCTTGCGTGTCGACGATCTGCTTGTTGAGCACGTCGCGCGCGAGCAGAAGCTCGGTCGGCTGCAGGTACGAAAAACGGATTTCGGTAGCAGACGTCTTAAGGTACACGCCCGTCTCGTCGATACGGTCGACCCATTTACGCCAACTAATCATAAATGGCGTCTTGCCGGGACCGCGAAATGCGAGCGACGTCACGTGCGGAAAAACTTCGCCGGTAGCAATGCCAAAATCGTTCACCACGCCGAGCTTTTCACCATCGACGTCCAAGACCGGCAATTTGAGCATCTCACTCAGATAATTCACTGGTGCTCCCCATCATTATCCCTTCGGACTGCGGCCATGCCGACACGCCATCCGTGGACTTTTAGATATGTATACGCATGCGCGGGCGGCACGCCGCTCGGCGCTCACACCCCGTGCATGCGCAAGAAGCACCTGCATGGGGTCATCGACTGTATGGTCGAGGTTTGGATTTCACCTGCAACCTTTCTCTTGACCCTTGTTATCCGCAGTAACTATAGCATCAGCATCGCGCCCTGGCGCCAAATTTATGCTCCAAACATCGCAGGCATACCAAACACCGACGCATCCGTGACATAGTCGTTTAAGAACGTCTCCAATGACTAGTCTGTGGTGTCGTTATCTTCGGCGAGCTGGGGAAACACGGCATTCTTGGGCATGGAAGCTTTCGTCAACGAGGTGAGTTTTTTGCTCAGCGACGTATCCGTCTTAACCAAGTCGCTCAGCGTCACGATCTTGTAGCCCTTGGCGACAAGACCATCGATGATCTGCGGCAGCGCCTCGAGTGTCTGTTCGGAACACTCGTCGCTATCGGTGAGCAAGACGATGTTGCCCGGAGTCACCGATTCGAGCACTGTCGAGACCTGTTCGTCAGCACCGTTGAGCAGCCAGTCGCCCGAATCGACATTCCACGAGACCACAGCGGACACCAGGTCCATCGCGTCGATCCAGTTTTGCTCGTCGAAAGCAGCGTAAGGGGCGCGCAGCAGCATCGTCTTTACACCGGTCGCCGATTTGATCGCCTCGGTGCCCTTCGAAATCTGCTCGCGCACCGCATCGCGGTCCTGACCCTTGAGCGAATCGTCGCTATAGCTGTTGGAGCCAACCTCGCACCCGGCATCGACAATCGCCTTGGCCGTGGCGGGCGACGCCTCAGTGGCGTCGCCCGAAAGGAAGAACGTCGCGCTGACGCCCTTCTCCTTGAGCACCTGCAAAATCTGCTTGGTCGCGCCGCTCGGGGCCTCGTCAAACGTCAGCGCCACATACTTTTCGTTACCCTTGGGTGCCACGCTCGCGCATTCGACGACGCAATCGGTGACGGGAACTGCCTCGCCACGGTCTTGCGTCTTGCCCGACTGTTCGCCAATCCATACCTCGGATCGCCCCTGAACGCCCCAGGTTTTAACGTATTCGATAGCGCCCGTGCCCTCAACCTTCAACTTGGGCTCAATGGTCGTGGCTTGAACCTCGTGCTTCTCGTAGGTGTCGCGGCCGTCCTTGACCGTCACCTTCTCGCCACCCGTTAGCTCGCGGCTACCCCACTTGCCCTGCTTCACCCGTTTGCCGTCCACCTTCACCGACAGCTTTTCGCCGCCACGGCGGGTGAGCACGCTATCGTCGACAGCCAACAAGTCGCCAGCATCGTAGGTGTCGGTCAGGCCTTGGTCATCGATAAGGTTCTGCAACGTAGAACCCACGCGCACCGAAGTCTGTTCCCCATTGAGCACAATGTCCACGCTACGGTTGACATAGCCCACGACGGCAGCGATAAACAGCACAAACGCACAGCCGACAGCGATGAGCGCATAGGGTAGGCGAGACTGACGGCGCGGCGTGCGGCTGTTGCCGATGCGAGCGCTACGGTCGCTAAAGCCGCGGCTATGGTTGAGGTACATCGCACCAGGCTTACGGCGACGCTTGCGCTGGCCGCCGGGCAGCTGTCCCAGATCTCGGCGCGGCGTAGAACGCGACCCCGACCGCCCCTTTGCATAGGATCCGTTTTGACGCATGTGCCCTCCCCCATAAACACAGCAAGCCGGAGCAACAGGTCTCCGGCTTGCCTCCCATCATTTGGTACGTCGCTATTTTTTAGCTTTCGACGAGCCGCCGCTCGCCTTTTGGTATTCGTCCTTAAAGGCCTTGAACATACCGCGCGTCTTGCCAAGCTGCTTGCCCAGCGCTCGGCTGCCCTTGTCCACCGCGACCGAACCCTTGTCATCGAGCACTTTGGCGCCCTTCTTGACCTTGTCGCCCACCACGACACTGGCCTCGGCAGCCTTTGCGGCAGCGCCGCCCGAATACCCGAGCGACTTGACCTCGTCCGAAACGATCATCGCGCCGTCCGCATAACCGCGCAGCATCGTCGGCGGCATTTGCGTGTCACCCACCAGTACGCTCGACGCGGCACCAGCGGTTACATAAAACGCCTGGACGATGCCCGAACGCGGCTTAAACTCGACGTCCGAGCAATAGCCTACAACGTCACCCGACTCCGTGCGCACGTCCATGCCAACCCAGATGATGCAATCGTCCAGGTTGATATCGAGGCGCTTGGCAGCGGCGGCATCGTAGGTGCCCTTGACGTCGTCAACTGCGATGGCGCCCTCGTAGACACCGATGGCATCGAGCGCCACAAATCGGTCGGGGCGCTCGATCATGCCCGCGATATCGGACTGACGGACCATAAAGCCCACCACGCGCGTGCCGCCCGGCGTAAAGACTGGAAAGTGAATCTTCCCGAGCTTTTTCGGGCTGCGCGGCGTGCCATCCTTTTTAGTACGCTTGTCCTCTGCGGGCTTACGATAGATCTTCGCGCCGACAAAATCCGCCGCGCGCATTATGCCTCGGTCGAAGGCTCCGCGGCCTCGGTGTCGGCCTCGACGGCATTCTCGACCACGACGTCGGCGGCGGGCGTCACGTTGCCGCCCGAGATGGCGTCGTTGAGCTGCTCGCGCAGCTGGTCCATGCGCTCACGGGCCAGGTCGACCTTGGCGCGCAGGTCATCGGTCTTGGCATCGACCATCGGACCGAAATCGCTGACAGCGGCGCGGGCCTCCTCGGCACCATGCTCGTACGTGTCGCGCATGTTATCCCAGGCGTCGTTAGCGATATCGGCAGCCATGGCGCGGGTCTCAGCACCCGAGCGCGGGGCCAAAGCAATGCCGATGATGGCACCGGCGGCGGCGCCGAAGAGCGCACCCGAGACGAAGTTGAAAGTCTTACCCATGATCATTCCTCTCCTGCGGGCACCTTGGCGCCCACCGTTTGAATGCTGTCCATTATACCCGCAGCACAGCGCTTGCCGTCATGCTCATCTGCGTACGGTAAAGGCGCAGATACATGATGGTAATAGTGAGCGAGCCTACTCCTGCGGCAGAGCGGGCATAGCCACCGTGGCGGCCGGGTCCTCACCGGCGCCATCAACGAGCGGAAGCGTACCTTCGTGTGCGGGTCCTGCCGGAACCGTCGCCGCGCCACCGTAGACGGCAGCGGGGGCCTCGTGGCTCTCGGCGGTCGCGCCCTCGGTATCGATTGCCTCCTGCGGCTCATCGTCAAAGCTCGGGGCGCCCTGAGGCTCTACGGGCTCGGACTCGACAGCCTCCTCAGCAGCTGCCTCGACGACGGGCTCAACAGTAGCATCGACAGGAGGCTCGCCCTCGGTTGCATCTTCGGCGTTCGCGGCGGCGACGGCCTCGTGCGGATCTTTGCCCTCAGACTCGGCGCGCATGCCCAGCACCAGGTTGCGCAGGCCCGCGACCGTGCCCTCCACGTCGGGAGCCGGCTGATCAGCGTGCAGGTAGGCCCAGTCCATCATAAAGGTGGCAGAAGACAGCGCGCCAATGGCCAGCGCATCATCTGGACACGAAAGCTCGACCTCAAAAACGCGCTCGTCGTGCTCGCTTACGCGGGTGCGGCCGCATGAAATGCTGCCAGCGAGACCGGTCTCGTTCATGAGCTCGACCGTCACATGCTCCAGCAGGTGGCAAAGCTCGGTCTGGCCCATGCAGTCCTGGAACTCGCGGCCGGAATCGCCTAGGCACAGGTGCTTGGCAATCGCGGGCACCAAGTAGTACACGCGCGCCGTGGCCTCGATATCCTCCGAGGTCATCAGCGGCATGCCGGGGTTCACCAGCACATGCGCGCAGATCTTGTCCTTGCTGACGGTGACCTTAAGGATGTTGAACAGGCCTGCCATAACTCTCCCCTACTCTTCCTTGCCCTACTCGTCGCCGTCGTGCGGGTCCGCAGAACCTGCACCCGACGTCGCCGGCTTGTCTGCCGAAAGCTCGGAATCCTTCCTATTGGTTTCGGCCGGAGCGATCACGCGAATGAGCGAGATGCGCTGGCCACGCATCGACTGCACTTTAAACTTGTACCCCGCAACCTCAAACACCTCTCCAATATCGGGCACCGAGTCGCAAAGCTCCAAAATCCAGCCGGCGATGGTCTCATAATCATCGCTTTCCTCGAGCGGCCAACCAAGCTCAATCGCGTCATCGCACGAAAAACGCCCATCGACGAGCCACTCGCGGCGCGAAAGGCGCGTGAGATACTTGTTGTCGGGGTCGAATTCATCCTCGATCTCGCCGACGATCTCCTCGACGATGTCCTCGATGGTGATAATGCCGGCCGTGCCGCCGTACTCGTCCACGACCACTACGATCTGGTCATGCGAGGTCTGCATCTCGGACAGCAGCGGCAGGATGTCCTTTGTGTCGGGCACAAAGGTGGCGTCGCGCAAAAAGCCGGCGATGGGCTGATTGCCCTTGTCATCGAGCGAGGGCTGAATCAGGTCCTTGATGTGCGCGATACCCGCCACGCTGTCGGGGTCCTCGTGATAGACGGGGATGCGGCTAAAGCCGGTCTGGCGCATGGTGGACAGCACGTCGGCGACCGTCTCGTCGTCCCCGCACATGGTGGTGTCCACACGCGGCACCATGACCTCGCGGGCAACGGTGTCGCCCAGGTCGAAGATCTCGTGGATCATGCGCTTTTCCTCGTCGAGCAGGTCATCCTGCTCCGAGACCATGTACTTGATCTCTTCCTCCGAGACATTCTGGCGGTCGTCGGCGCTCTTGATGCGCAGGATGCGGGCCAAGCCGTCGGAGCAGGCGCCGGTCAGCCACACGAGCGGACGGGCGATCTTTTGGAAAAACGACAGCGGGCCCACAACCTGCTTGGACACGCCCTCGGCATTTGCCAGGCCAATACGCTTGGGCACGAGCTCGCCGATCACGATGGACACGAAGGCGACCGCGACGGTGATGATGACCGGCGCCAGGCCGCGCGCGATAGCGGAGAGCGGCGCGATGCCAAAGCTCATGAGCCACGTGGCGAGCGGGTCGGACAGGCTCGTCGAGGCGACGGCGGACGAGGCAAAGCCCACGAGCGTGATGGCAACCTGGATGGTGGCGAGCAGCTCGTCGGAATCGGCGGCCAACTTAATGGCGCGCTCGGCGCGCTTGTCGCCCTCCTCGGCCTCGTGCTCCAGCACGGCGCGCTTGGCCGTGGTGAGCGCCATCTCGGACATAGAGAAGTAGCCATTGATGAGGGTCAAAACGAGGGTGGTGATAAGGGAGATGGTTATGTCCATCGGGAGTTTCTCGAACCTCCAAGATTCGGGACGTCAGGTTAAAACGTTGATGGCGGATACGGCAATTGCGCCGGTCGCCCAAAAGGGGCTGCGGGCACACGGGCGCGGTCGCTAGATTACGAAGAGAATCACCGCCATGAACTGGAAGATGCTGCCGGCAAGTACCCACAAGTGAAATACACTATGCAGATAGCGCACGTTTTTGGCGATATAGAACGGCACGCCCACGGTGTAGCACACGCCGCCGACGGCGAGCAGGGCAAGTGCCACGGGGTTGAGCAGTGACACGAGCTCGGGCAGCTTAAAGACGACGAGCCAGCCCATCAGCAGATAGACCAGGCCGCTTACCCAATGCGGCTGACGCTCGCGCAGGAAGCACTCGAGGGCGATGCCGATAATGGCGATGGCCCATACGGCAAAAAACAGCACGGGGCCACCGTCGTTTGCTAGCGTGATGAGGCAAAACGGCGTATAGCTGCCAGCTATGAGCAGGTAGATGCAGCTGTGGTCGATGATGCGAAACACACGCTTGGCGCCCGCGGGCTGAATCGCATGGTAGAGCGTGGAGGCAAGGTATTCGAGAATAATGCTGGCGCCGTAGACGATTGCCGCGGCCATATGCGCCGGACCGCCACCGCGAAGAGCGGCAAATACGATCAGGAGCACAAGACCTGCGATGCCCAGCAGGCAACCGACACCATGGGTGACGGAGTTCATGATCTCCTCGCCCACCGTGTAGTGCGGAACGGCCGCGGCCTTAGGTCGCGGCTTGGAACTGTCGCTCGAATCGGACATGCCGGTTACATCCTCCAACGTAAATAGTTCTCAACACTATATCAAAGCGTCTGGGTACGTGCGAAATTTGCACCATATGTGACCCTTTGTTTACCCATTCTTTGCCCGTTGACGCATCAACGGCGAACGTCCATAATGCGCTTGCACTACATGTTGATGTATTAACATCTTATAGGAAAGCCTTTTATGTCTCAAAACGTACGTTCTCACCGAAAGCTAAAGATGGCCGGCGCCGTTGCGCTGGTGCTTGTTGTCGCGCTGCTTGGGTTTGCCGGCAACTTTTTGTTTGACTTCGCGCTGAATCCCCGCGCGTCCTACACCATGAAGATGATGCAGGACGGCAAAGACGACAAAAAAGGTAAGCAGCCGGATGCCGAGGGAACCGAGGCGCAGGCATGGTTTAAAGAGAACCGCGAGAGCAGCAGCCTCACCGCAGATGACGGAACCGAACTTGCCGCTTGGTATTTTGCTGCCCCAGAGGCCACACACAATTACGCTGTCTGCCTACACGGATACACCGATGAGCCCATCGGCATGGCCCGATACGCCAAACGATTCCATGACCGCGGCATGAACGTACTCGCACCCGCCGCCCGTGCCCACGAGCGCTCCGGCGGCGACTATATCGGCATGGGCTGGCCCGAGCGCCTCGACATCGTCGCATGGATCGAGCGAATCGTTCAGGCTGACCCCGAGGCGCGCATCCTGGTCTTTGGCGAGTCGATGGGTGCGGCGACCGCCATGAATGTGGCGGGGGAATCTCTGCCCGCAAACGTGAAGTGCATTATCGAAGACTGTGGCTATACCAGCGTCTGGGACGAGTTTTCCCTGCAGCTCAAGGATGTATTTGGCTTGCCCAGTTTTCCTTTGCTCGATGTGGCCAATCTGGTGTGCAACGTACGCGCGGGCTACGACTTTCACAAGGCGAGCAGCGTGGAGCAGCTCAAGCATGCGACGGTTCCCATGTTGTTTATCCACGGCGACCAGGACACCTTTGTGCCGTACAGCATGCTCGACCAAAACTACGACGCGTGCGCCAGCAAGGTCAAGCAAAAACTCACCATCCATGGCGCCACCCACGCTAAGAGTGCGCAAGTTGACCCCGAGCTCTACTGGAACACGGTCGACGACTTCCTTGACAAGTATTTTTAGGCAAAAAGCGTCGTTTGGAACTTTATCTGACCCTCTATTTTCGGAAGTATGCGGCAAATTCTGGAACTGCCGACCAGACCGCAGTTTTACCAACAATTTATCAGGGGTTTTGTTGGCAAAAAACGCCATGTGCTCGGCAGTCTAAGAATTTGCCGCATACTTCCGAAAAACCGCCTGCGAGCCCTGTGCTCGCAGGCGGTTTTTGCTTACGTTACGCTACAAAAGCGCTTGTTTTGTCCAATAACAAAGTGCTATTGGACCTCGATGAGCTCGTACTCGCTCGTGCCCAGGCCGATCTTCTCGGCGTGCGCGATGCACGCGCGCCAGTCGGTGTCGGGATGCGTGATGCAGAAGGGGTCGCGCGCCTGCTCGCCCTCCAGATGCTCGTGGTTGTGCTCCATCTTGGCGGCGCTGTCGGTAAGCTCGGTGTTGGGCAGCGGCTCGGATGCCATAACGGCATCGGCGCAAGCCTGGTCGATGGCGACCGGGTCGAAGCTCGCGAACATGCCGATATCGTTGACGATAGGCGTGTCGTTTTCGGGATGGCAATCGCAGTTGGGGCTGATGTCCATGGCGAGCGAGATGTGGAAGCTCGGGCGGCCGTCGACGATGGCCTTGGTGTACTCGGCGATCTTGTAGTTGAGTACGTCGGCCGCGGCGTCATAGTCGGGCTTGATGCAGTCCTGGTTGCACGCCGCAATGCAGCGTCCGCAGCCCACGCAGCGATCATGGTCGATGGTAGCCACGTGAACCGTGCGGGTGCTGCCGTTGGCAAGCTCGCGCTCACGCGTACCGTCAAACGTGATGGCACTGTGCGCGCAAATCTTCTCGCAGGCACGGCAACCTACGCAGTTGGTAGTATCGACGCTCGGTTTGCCGGCGGCATGCTGCTCCATCTTGCCGGCACGGCTACCGCCTCCCATGCCCAGGTTCTTCATGGCGCCGCCAAAGCCCGCCTGCTCATGACCCTTAAAGTGCGTAAGGCTGATCACGATGTCGGCATCCATGAGTGCCTGACCAATCTTTGCCTCTCGCACGTACTCACCGCCCTCGACCGGGACGAGTGCCTCGTCGGTACCCTTGAGGCCGTCGGCGATGATGATCTGGCAGCCCGTGGCATACGGGGTAAAGCCGTTCTGGTAGGCGGTGTCGATGTGCTCGAGCGCGTTTTTGCGGCTGCCCACATAAAGCGTGTTGCAGTCGGTGAGGAAGGGCTTGCCGCCCAGCTCCTTGACGACATCCGCGACGGCGCGGGCGTAGTTGGGGCGCAAAAAGCTCAGGTTGCCCAGCTCGCCAAAGTGAATCTTGATAGCAACGAACTTGTTCTCAAAGTCGATCTGCTCAATACCGGCGCGGCGGATGAGGCGCTTGAGCTTGTCGAGCTGGCTCTCGCGAGCATGCGTGCGCAGGTTGGTAAAGTACACCTTTGCTGGTGCTGCGGGTGCAGTTGCGGTCATAGATCTATCCCCTCGGTCTATATGGCGTTACAGACATAGGGGATGGTACCCGTTGAAGTAGGGTCGAAGTCAAGCGCGAAACCTAGTCGTTGGGGACGTTCTTAAATGACTAGCCGCAAGGGACACTCTTTCGCCACCCGGCAGTTAGGGACGTTCCCTTTCTGCCGGCAGCTGGGGACAGTCCTTGCCAGCCCGGCCGGCGAGCCGGCGAATTGGCAAAGACTGTCCCCGATGACTACTCCTGCACCTTGAGGGCCTCGGCCAGGCTGACGCGCTTGATAGAACGCGTGTGTAGCAGCGCCACGACCAGGTAGGTCGCAAAGCCAATGCCCACGCACGCCGCCATGGACCAGGTCGGCACGTAAATCTCGATATTGCCGTTATAGGCGAGCAACATAGAGCGGAAGATGGCCGTGAGCGAGCCGATGATCACTGGCAAGCTCAGCACGAGCGACGCCGCCACGCACAGCGTGATCGAGCGGATGTACAGATGTGAGATCTCGCTATCTCGATAGCCAAAGACTTTCATATAGCTGATCGAACGGGCGCTGTGGTCGATCACGGCCTTGGTCAGCAGGTACATAAACAGCAGGAAGATAAACACCGCGAGCCCGACCATCATGCCGATCATTTTGCTCATCATGCCGATGAACTGGTCGCCCACGGCGCGCATGTCGTCGGGCGTGGTGTCGCCGGCAAAGTAACGAGCATCGAGGTCGAGCTTCTCGTCGCTCACATAGCCGTTAAAGTAGGCGGCGTCGTTGTCGAACAGCTCGTTAAAGTCGTCGATACTCATATAGATATTCATGTCCGACTTGGAGCCCCAGGCACAGTCCTTGCCCGCGTACTCAAGGGAATAATGCTCGCCCTCGTACTTGTCGCTGAGCGTGACCTTCTGACCCTCGCTCCAGCCAAACTTATCGAGCAGACCGCCGCCAAAGACGACGCGCCCATCGCCGACGTTGAGGTCTTTCCAATAACGCGAATCGGATGAAATGCCGTAGACGGAAATCGTCTCCTCGCCATTACCATCGCCACGGTCGTATTGCAGCTGGTAAACGGCGTATTTCTCGGCCTGCGCGATTGCGCCCGCGCCGTTGTCGGTCGTATTGACCGGGTGAATATCGTCGTTGTCAGCGTCGATCTTAGAGGCCTTGTCGATCAGGTCGATAGCCTCATCGCGGTCGCAGCCGAGGGCATCGGCAAGATCGTCAAGGCGCGCGTAGAGCGCATCCTTCTTGTCCTGGACCTTGGCAAGCGCATCCTGCGCCGCAGTCAGGCTCTCGGCAGACGGAGATGCGGTCGCGGCATCGGCTGTCGCCTGCGCCGCATCGGCCGCGTCGTCAAGCTCGTCATCGGCATCCTGGGCGGCGGAAAGCAGCGCACCGTCCACCGACTGCAGGCGCTCGAGCGCCGCCCACTGCTCACGCTCCTCGACAGTGCCCTCGAGCTCCAGCGGAGCTTTGAGCGTGTACTGGTGCTCGGCGACCAGGCTCGTCTCGAGGTTGTCGGCGTAGTGCGTCATCGTGGGCAGAATCGCCAGGCCAAAGAGCAGTAGCAGCGACGCAAACGCAATGCCCACGAAGAGCGTGGCAAAGTTGCCCAGGTTGCGCAGGAAGATACGCAGGCGGAAGCGGGAAACAAAACCCATGCGCTCCGGCAGCTGCAGGCCACGCTTGGTGCCCGATTTGCCGCTCGCCTCGTGACGAAGGAACTGCAACGGCGTCTTGCCCATTTTGCGAAGCAGGCCCACCAGCGTGATGAGGATGAGCGCGGCGGCGGGAACCACGGCGCACTTCACAAAGATCTCCCAGCTCCAGTACACCTGGAAGGGCGGCAGACTGTACGAGCCGTAGTAGAGACCACGCATGGGCTCGGTAAAGAACGCAACGCCGAGCGCGGTGCCCAAAAGTGCCGCGAGCACGCCCACGATGGCGGGAAGCGCCAGGTAGTGCAGCACGATCTCGCGTCGACGATAGCCGCTGGCGAGCAGCGTGCCGATGATGGCGCTCTCCTCCTCGATGGTGGCGTCGGTAAGGACCACAAAGACAAACGCCATGATCACGATAATGATGTCGAGCAGCGTCATCCACATCATGGAGTCGCCGTCTACGTCGTCGCGCGCGTAGCCAATACCCTGGTTGGAATCGGCGTCGATCAGATCGTCCACGCGCGCATCGGCATCGGTCAGCGCCTCGACCATATCCTGCTCCGCATCGATGCGATCCGCGGTGGGGAGGTCGCGATCGGTAAAGGCAAAGGAGTAGGTGTAGGCAGGTGCACCACCGGCATCCTCGAGCGCGGCAAAGCCGGCGTCGCTGACCTCGGCAACACCATAGGTGATGGTGTTCACCGTAAAGTCCGAATTGTTGAGGAACAGCGCCTGGCTATCGGGCTGGGTCATGATGCCGCAGATGGTGTAGGCGCGGCCCTCAAGCCCAACCTTATCGCCCACGGCGAGGTCGTTGTTGGTGGCAAAAACGCGGTCGATAGCCACCTCATCGTCCGTCTTGGGCTCCTTGCCTTCGCAGTAGGACGCGATATCGACCTTGGTGCGGTGCGCATAGGTGCGCAGCGTGCGCTTGGTGCCGTCGTCGCCGGCGGTCTTTTTGATGATGGCGTCGATGGAGAAATTCTTGTAGAGCGTGACGCCGCCGACGTCGTCGGCTGCATCCTCGGCTGCCTTGAGCTGGTCGTCGGTAGCCTCGAAGGAGGTGGTCACGCGGCCGTCCTCAATCGTGTACGCATCGCGCATGTCGTCGATAAGGCAGCCGATGGAATGCGCCGCGAGCAAAAAGCCCGAGGTAAGGGCGATGCTCCCGCACATAAGCAAAAAGATGCCCAGGTACTTGCCGATATTGCGGCACAGCTCGCGCGGGAGACGTTTTGCGAGAGGTGTCATGACGCCGCCTACCAATCGAGCTCGGCGGCCGCGACGGGCGACTCGTTGAGCTCGTCCTCGACGATGCACCCGTCGCGCAGGCGCAGCACGCGATTGGCCATGCGTGCGATGGCGGCGTTGTGGGTGACGATGATGATGGTGCAGCCGTAGGTGCGGTTGACGTCCTCCATGAGCTGCAAGATTTCCTTGGATGTCTTGTAGTCAAGCGCGCCGGTGGGCTCGTCGCACAGCAGCAGGCCCGGGTTTTTGACGAGTGCGCGGCCGATGGCGCAACGCTGCTGTTGGCCGCCCGAGACCTGGCGCGGGAACTTGTTGCGGTGCTCGTAGAGGCCCAGCGAACGCAGCAGGTCGTCGACATTGAGCGGGTTTTTGGACAGGTGCGCCGTGACCTCGATGTTCTCCTTGATGGTAAGGTCGGGCACCAGGTTGTAGAACTGAAAGACAAAACCCAGCTCACGGCGGCGATACTCGCCCAGATCGGTAGGTTTGAGCACCGTGAGGTCGCAGCCGTCCACCAGAATAGAGCCACCGTCGGCATCCTCCAGGCCGCCGATCAGGTTGAGAAAGGTCGACTTGCCCGAGCCCGAGGGCCCCAGCATGACGCAGATCTCGCCGCGGTTGATGGACGTGTCGATGCCATCGAGTACCGTCAGGCGCGCATCACCGTCGCCGTAGTGTTTCTTGAGCCCGTTGACCTGGACGTAGGCATGCTTTGTCGCCATGCTATCCCCCGTTGTTAGCCTTCTGCTACTTTTCTAGGGTAATAGTAAACCTGGGCGAACTATTTTTTAGCGACAGGCGCAATTTTTTCCAAACCAGTCATTGGGCACTCATTGGGGACAGACTTATATGACTGAAACCACTCATTTGAACTGCATCCCATTTCTTGGACTTTGAAATTAAGGTTCGAGAAAAGGGAGGCA
>CABQJJ010000016.1 GCA_902464485.1 uncultured Collinsella sp.
AGCGCCATGCCGCCGTCGAGTACATCGTGGCGCACGGCATCGCTTCGTCCATTGAGGGGCGTCGCGCCATCATCGGTTCCGCGCACTTTGTATTCGAGGATGAGGGCGCGCAGCTCGAGTCCGACATTAAGGAGCAAATCGAGCTCCAGATGCAGGGCCTGTCGCCGCTGTACCTGGCGGTCGACGGCAAGGTCGTCGGCGTGCTCGGCATCGAGGATCCGCTCAAGCCCGGGGTCCGTGAGGCCATCGCCGACTTGCATGCGCTGGGCGTCAAGCATGTCGTTATGCTCACGGGCGATTCGGAGCGCACGGCCGAGCGCATTGCGCGCGAGGCGGGTGTCGACGAGTTTAAGGCCGAACTGCTGCCCGAGGACAAGTACGCGTATGTGGAGCGCATTAAGGGCGAGGGGCGCCACGTTGCCATGGTGGGCGACGGCGTCAACGATTCGCCGGCGCTGGGCCTGGCCGATGTGGGCTTGGCCATGGGTGGCGGAAGCGACATCGCCAAGGAGGTCGCCGACATCATCCTGGCGGATACCGATCTGGCCGCAATCGTGCGCCTGCGCCGCATGAGTCAGGGGCTTATCGACCGTCTGACGAGTTCGTATTCCAAGGTGATGCTCACCAACTCGGCGCTGTTGGCATTGGGTATTACCGGCATGATCACTCCGCAGACGTCGTCACTGCTGCACAACGGCTCGACGATCGCCTACAGCCTGGGCAACGCAAAGGCGTACCTGCGTTAGCAGACGTGTTCGCCCACGTTATCTGGCCTGCGCCCAGACGGCATCGGTGTCGTCCAGGCGCAGGCCTTTTGCATTTGACCATTCGCTAGCCTCTCTATATAGTGTTGCTAGCGGTGCTAGCAATTGAAGGGAGCGGGATCAACGTGGGCGCTGTTAGCGGCATGGCGCAGGTGAATGTTCGCGTAGATCGCTCGGTTAAAGAGCGCGCCGAGGAAGCGCTGCAGCTTTCGGGCAGGTCACTGCCCGAGCTCATCAAAAAGGTTGTGGCCAAGGTCGCGCAGGGTGGCGGGCAGTGCGAGGAAGTGCTTGCGGTCGTCGACAACCGGCAGCAGACCGTCGCGCACGATACTCCGTTCGCCGCATCATGGGCGGCGGCGGATCAGCTTTACGCGGACCTGGGCATCGCTACGTCGTCCGTATCCGACGATCGCGATTGGGACACAATCTATTCCGAAGCCATGGACGAGCGCTATCGCCAAAAGGGGATGATCCAGTGAGTGGGGCGCCTCTCAAGATCATGGTGGACGCCAACGTATGGGTTGATTCGTTTTGCGTCGACCATGCCGAGTCGCTTGCCGCGCGTGCGTTTATTGGGCAGGCGACGGAGACGGGAGCGTTGCTGTTCTTTCCGGTGCATATCGCTAAGGACGTGCTGTACGTTGTCCAACACGAGCTCAAGCGTAGCGTTCTTGCCAGCGGGGGAGCGCTCGACGAGGCTTCTGCCCGCGCGATTGGCGATGCGGCGCTGGCGTTTGTTCGGAACATGACCGAAAACGCCACGGCCGTGGGCGCAGATGCGTCGGACCTTTGGCTGGCCGACAAATACTTAGCGCTCCATCGCGATTACGAAGACAACTTGGTGCTCGCCGCGTGCAAGCGCGCGCAGGTCGATTACTTGGTAACTAACGATCGCAAGCTGCTCGAGCATGCCGATCTTGCAGCAAAGACACCTCGTCAAATGATGCCGATTCTTGCTTTGGCCGAACGCGGCGGCGCGGCTATCGGTTGACGCGAACTGTTTGCGGGCCTCTTGGACGACGATGCGCCAAGGGACCCGCGCCTGCTATTTACAAAAGCTCGGCCTTAATGGCGGGACTTTCTGCGAGCTGTTCGGCTGCCTTTTCGTCGGAGCTGTCGAGTGCTGCCAGGCTGCGGTAGACCCACTCGTTGACCTGGGTGTTCTTGACGCCTGCGGTCTGCATGAGGGCACCTACCTCGCTGATTGCTGCGAGCAGATCGGCTTTGGGGCCCGCGAGCTCGACCTCGATGCCGTGGTAGGCGGTCACGCCACGGTTCTCGCTCACGTGGTCGATAAAGCCCTCGACGGTCTCAAGCTGCTGGGCAAGAGCGGCATCATCGGCAGCGTCCAGCGCGACGAGTGCGTTCGATACCGTGAGGGCGGGATGTCCGCAGGGGACAAAGCCCTCGATGACATCCATAGCTTCGGTAATGGTTGAGCCCAGGCCTGCGAGGGCATTGACGAGTTGCTGTTTGGTATCCATAACGGTCCTTTCGACGGGTCAATTTTGCTTGGCGAAAATATACGTGACGCGTTCGGTGGCAAAAGTGCGAAGTATGGTGCACATTAGGGTCTTCACAGCTCGTGCATAGAGCAGCTGTCTGCCTTTAGAACGTGGTAAGATAGCTATCCACGAGCGGGGTTCACCCCGCGTGTTCCTTGAAAAGTCGACGGTTATCGGGTGTTTGCAGGCCCGATACCATCCAGACTTTCCCGACATTCGGGGGCGACTGGTTTCGACACGATAGCTCTGAGAGAGGAAGCAAGCCGAGGTCTCCTCGCCTCGTTAAACAGGGGTACCGTCAAATTGAATTGACAACAACTCTTCTTTTGAGCCTATGGCTCTCGCTGCTTAATTTATAGCGGCGCGTCAACCCGGTGATTTCCCCGACACCGGCGCGACGTCATTTTAGGGGAATGCTCCTGCGCACGTAATCGGTATGGCGCAGGCTAAGACCGAACCGGTTAGGTCACCGCGAGCGTGTCGCTGCGCGCAAAGCGTCCGAGACTAAATCAGCGACTGAGCTTGGAGATGCCAATCAGGGGGCTTTCGTGGACCGGAGTTCGATTCTCCGCGCCTCCACCAATAGCTACAGGCAGGTAGATACGTATATCTACCTGCCTTTTTATTTCATGTCCGTACCGCGGAGAATCGAACTCTATGCAGGGCGCGAGCGTTAAGCAAACGCGAAGCGTTTGTAGCGAGCGGGCGAGGACGCCGGCAGGCGGCCGAAGCCGGTGCGGGTTCGCGAAGCGAACACGCGGATTCTCCGCGCAAAGCCGCGACCCAAAACGGATGCGATGTTTATCGAATTTCTGCCTGCCGTGCCCAGCATCAACGGATCCCCCGTACCGCGGAGAATTGAACTCTGCTCCAAAACCCATGCGCTCTCCTCTGCAAAACTGGGTAGAAGAAGGCCAAAACGAAACAGCAGGAGGTCAACATGACTGCAGAAGATAAGGCAAAGAACGCCGGCAAGGTCGCGCTCGTTTTGGAGGGCGGCAGTTTTCGCGGGCAGTTTACCGCGGGCGTGCTCGACGTTCTCATGGAGGCAGGCGTCGAGATCCCGGCGGTATATGGCGTATCGGCCGGCGCCCTCAACGGCGTGAACTACAAGTCGCATCAGATCGGCCGTGCCAACCGCATCAACCTGGCTTTCTGCAACGACAACCGTTTCATGGGCGCCGCATCGTTTGCGTCTACGGGCTCCATCGTGGGTTACGACTTTATCTTCAACGATGTCCAGGACCGCCTGGATCCCTTTGACAACGAGGCATTCGACGCGAGCCCCATCGAGATGTACGCCGTCGCGACGGACATGCTCTTTGGAACTGCTGCATACCTGCCGGTCAAAAGCGCCGTGCTCGACCTCGATGCCGTGCGCGCCTCGACGTCGCTGCCGCTGGTGACGCCGCCGGTCGAGATCGACGGGCACAAATACGTCGACGGCGGCGTAGCCGATTCGGTCCCCATCGAGCACGTGCTGGAGGAGGCGGGCTTCGATCGCGCGGTTGTTATTGTCACACAGGACCGCTCGTACGAGAAAAAGCCCTACGAGTTTATGCCTGCCGCACGCGCCCGCTATGCCGACTATCCCTACCTGCTCGAGGCTATCGAGACGCGCCACGACCGCTATAACATCCAACGCATGCACCTGTGGAAGTATGAGCGCGAGGGACGCGCGCTGGTTGTTGCTCCGCAAAAGCCGGTCGAGGTCGGTCACGTCGAGCACGACCCGGCAAAGCTTCTCGACCTGTATATTCAGGGTCGTCAGGAGGCAAAGCGTCTGTTGAGTGATATCGAGGCATTTGTCGAGCGCTAGTGTCGCGACATCATGATCGATGGACGACATGTGCAGAAACTCTGGTCAGAGCCAAAATACCTGTTGACTCGGGAGACGAGCGGGGTAATATGGACGGGTTACTTGCAGAGCCCCGTGAATCTCTGTAACAACACGTACTGTACATGGAGGAGTCTAAGTGATTTCGAAATCGACTCACTACGCCAAGCAGGGCGAGGTCCAGCGCAACTGGGTTCTCGTCGACGCCGATGGTGCTGTCCTGGGCCGTCTTGCCACCCAGATCGCAATGATTCTGCGCGGTAAGAACAAGCCCCAGTTCACGCCCAACAGCGACTGCGGCGACTTCGTTGTCGTCATCAACGCCGATAAGGTCCAGCTTACCGGTAACAAGGCCGACACGAAGACCTATTATCGCCACAGCGGCTACAACGGCGGCCTCAAGGCTGAGAGCTTCCGCCAGGCTATGGAGAAGCACCCGGAGAAGGTCATCGAGCGCGCCGTTCGCGGCATGCTGCCCAAGACCACCCTCGGCCGTGCCCAGATGACCAAGCTTAAGGTCTACGCTGGTGCCGAGCATCCGCATGCTGCCCAGAACCCCACGAAGATTGAGCTGGAGGCTTAAAGATGGCTGAGAACACCGTTGTCTACCAGGGTACCGGCCGTCGTAAGAACGCCGTCGCCCGCGTCCGTCTCGTCCCCGGCACCGGCAAGGTGACCATCAACAAGCGTGATGCCGAGCAGTATTTCGGCCGTCATCAGCTCGTTGAGAACGCCCTTGCTCCCTTCAAGGTGACCGACACCGCCGGTCAGTTCGACGTTATCGCTCTGTGCGATGGCGGCGGCATCTCCGGTCAGTCCGGCGCTCTGCGCCTGGGCATCGCTCGCGCTCTTCTGAACGCTGGCGACTACCGTGCTGACCTCAAGAAGGCCGGTTTCCTTACGCGCGATGCTCGCGTGGTCGAGCGCAAGAAGTACGGCCTCAAGAAGGCCCGCCGCGCTCCCCAGTTCTCCAAGCGCTAAGGTTTTATCTCCTTACGAGATACAATGTACAAGCGGGGCCTGCCGATTGCTCGGCGGGTCCCGCTTTTCTTTTTCGACTAGGGCGGGCGACTGCGATTCGTCTGCTAGGGAAGGAGCAATCCTATGCCCCAGAACATTTTTGGCACCGATGGTGTCCGTGGCGTCGCCAACGCCGATCTAACTTGCGAACTCGCCTTTCGTTTAGGTCGCGCTGCGACAAGGTTCCTAGGACCCGATATTTGCGTTGGACGCGACACGCGCCTTTCGGGCACCATGCTCGAGAGTGCTCTGACCGCCGGCATTATGGCCGAGGGCGGCCGTCCGCATTGCTGTGGCGTGATTCCCACACCTGCCGTGGCGTTGCTCACCGTCCAAAACGAGCTCGACGGCGGCATCGTCATCTCTGCATCGCACAATCCGCCCGAGTTCAACGGTATCAAGTTCTTTAGCCGCAAGGGTATGAAGCTCCCCGACGCCGTCGAAGAAGAGATCAGCGCTTGGGTTATGTCCGAGGAATCCATGGCTGCCGATACGCTGCCGACCGGTGCCGGTGTGGGTCATATCGTAAAGATGAAGGATGCCCGCAAGGCATATGTCGACCATGCCATCAATACGCTCGACGGCCTTAAGCTCGACGGCCTCGTCGTCGCCGTCGACTGCGGACATGGTGCATCCTGCCAGACCACGCCCGCCGCGCTTCAGCGCTTGGGTGCAACGGTTCATGCCATCAACACCGATTACTGCGGCACTGACATTAACGTTGAGTGCGGTTCCACCCATCTTGGGCCCCTGCGCGAGCTCGTTCTGCGCACCCACGCCGACATTGGCTTGGCTCACGACGGCGATGCCGATCGCGTGTTGTTTGTGGACAGTGAAGGCAACGAGATTGACGGCGACTACATTCTCGCAATCTGCGGCTCTGACCTCGCCGCTCGTGGCAAGCTTGTCAACTCAGAGATCGTCTCTACCGTCATGTGTAACTTGGGCTTCTCCATTGCTATGAAGGAGCAGGGCTTTGAGATGGTCCAGACCGCCGTGGGCGATCGTTATGTTCTTGAACGCATGCTTGCGGACGGCGCTGTCATTGGCGGCGAGCAGTCCGGTCACATCATCTTCCTGGAGCACAATACCACCGGTGATGGCTTGGTTACGGCGCTTCAGCTGCTTTCTGTCGTAAAGCGCACCGGCCGCACCCTCACCGACCTTGCCGGCATCATGAAGAAGTACCCGCAGGTGCTTGTCAACGTGCATTCCGACAACAAGGCCGGCCTGGACGATTGTCAGCCCATTTGGGACGCTGTCGCTGCCGCCGAGAAGGAGCTCAACGGCCGCGGCCGCATCTTGGTGCGCCCGAGTGGTACCGAGCCGCTGGTTCGTGTGATGGCCGAGGCCGAGACGCACGAGCTGACCCAGCGTGTGGTCGACGACATCGTCGAGGTTGTCAAGCGCGAACTTCCTTAATGGTCAAAAACCAGTGCCAAGTGGTAAACTGATAAGACTGTATTTGATTATTGGTATGTCCAAGGGGGAGCATGTTCACTAAAGTCCTAAGGTCTTTTGGTATGCGTGGTCGAGTCCTTACGCTGGATGCTCCCATCTCGGGCGATGTCATTCCGCTTTCCGAGGTAAACGACCAAACGTTTGCCACTGGCCTTCTGGGCCAAGGAGTGGCCATTCGGCCTACTGGTGCGCGCGTGGTTGCTCCTGCTGACGCAAAAGTTGAGGCTATCTTCCCGACGGGGCATGCTGTGGCCCTCAGTACGGTCGATGGCCTGGATGTACTTATTCACGTGGGACTCGATACCGTCAGGCTCGAGGGCAAGCATTTTTCCGTTCATGCTCAGGTGGGCGATATCGTGCACAAGGGTGATGTGCTTATCGAGTTTGATCGTGAGTCGATCGAAGCCGAGGGTTACGATGTGACGGTGCCCATTCTGGTGTGCAACTCGGTAGAGTTCTCAAGCATCAAGGGCTCTGTTGGCGGGCATGTCGATGAGATGGATCAGCTTATCGTCGCCCGCGAACGATAAGCGCTCCTTGGGGCTTAAAATCTACAATTCGAACACGATTACGGAGGGCGCCCTTGAAAGAGGGCGCCCTCCGTGGCAAGATTACTATGTCCGGGGCTAAGAGGCCTCGGGTCGCTGTGGACGGGCAGGGGCCTCGACGCGGTTTGACACGAAACATAAACATTACGCGACCTCGCCCTGGTGGCCGCACACGTTGGTTGCGGCCGACGCGGGCCGCGGGCAAGTGCTTGTATGGGGAGACTTGCCTCTCTTTCACGAGAAAGGATGCGTAATGAAGATTATTAAAGCCAAAGACTATGAGGATATGAGCCGCAAGGCCGCTAATATCATCTCGGCGCAGGTTATCCTTAAGCCCGATTGCGTGCTGGGTCTTGCCACCGGTTCTACCCCGATTGGCGCCTACAAGCAGCTTGCCGATTGGTACAAGAAGGGCGACATCGATTTTTCCGAGGTCAGCACCTATAACCTGGACGAGTATCGCGGCCTTTCGCACGACGATCCTCAGAGCTATCATTACTTCATGCGCGAGAACTTCTTCGATCACATCAACATCGATTTGAACAAGACGCATGTGCCCGATGGCTCTAACCCCGATGCTGCCGCCGCTTGCTCCGAGTACGACGAGGTCGTCGCCGCTGCTGGTTATCCCGATTTGCAGCTTCTCGGCATTGGCAACAACGGCCACATTGGCTTTAACGAGCCCGCCGATCACTTCTCCAAGGGTACTCATTGCGTTGATCTGACCGAGAGCACCATCCAAGCCAACAGCCGCCTGTTTGATAGCATTGACGACGTTCCCCGTCAGGCGTACACCATGGGTACCCAGACCATCATGTACGCCCGCATGATTCTGGTCGTCGCCAACGGCGAGGCTAAGGCTCAGGCTGTACGCGACATGTGCTATGGCCCGGTTACGCCCGAGTGCCCGGCTTCGATTCTGCAGCTGCATACCAACTGTGTTGTTGTCGCCGACGAGGCAGCGCTTTCGCTCTGCGAGTAGGGCATATCAAGCAAATCTATTGAGCTTGTCAAGGGCTCCTGTGAATGCAGGGGCCCTTTTATTTTGCCAAGGTTGAATAAATGGATGATGGCGTGCCCATCAATTGAGATTGAGAATATGCAATTCTGGACGGTTTGCCATACGGGCATTAATAGCGATGACTTGCCATAAGCTTGCCAAAAGCGTCGCGAATACGATGATTTGGCTATACCAGATTCAATCTAAAATTGCTATTAAATAATTGCCAACGGTAGCATTAAGTTGGCGAGTTGCATAACCAAAATACGGTCTTGGCGTTGCGTTACACTTGCGAACGGATGGGACATACTGGCAAGCCGATTGACCTGCTTAAATACCGGTTTGTCGAACGAAGAGCAACGAGCGGTGCCCGCTGTACAAAAGCTTGCCGTATACATGCCAAAAGACAATCTATATCCTTGTTCCGCGCTGTTTATCGGACAGCCTGCATTGTCTTGCGGTTACGGTGTCCTTGTGGTCGAGAAGAGGAGCGGGTATGTTAAGCGATTTGGATAATACGGGCGACCTTGGGTTCATGCCGTCAGGCAGGGGCTATATTGTGCGACGCGACCGTTTGATGAACGAGCTGATTGCTAAAGGGCGCAAGGCTGGAATTGTGCTCATATATGCGCCTGATGGATTTGGAAAGACGTCGGTGCTACTTCAATACGCTCAAGAAGTCAAAAGTGACCAGACGAGGGGATCGGTGCGCATTATCGAAGCCGATCATGCCATTGGTCGAGAAGTGTTTGTTCAGCTCGAAGTAGTTGCAGAAGAGCTGAAGGATAAGCCGCGTTCACTCATTGCAATTGATAACGTTCCAAATTTCAATAGAGATGAGACCGAAGAGCTTATTGACAAGATGCGCGGTCTGCGCGCATCGGGCATAGGTGTTCTCGTGACGTGCCGTCCGTCAAATCGCCTACTCATTCATGGGCTAGGCGATTCGGTAAAGGTTAACGCTCAGATGCTCAAAGTTCATGCTTACGAGTATTCATCCTGGGCGGAGGCTTTTTCGATCAGCACTTCACTCGACTTCTATCACTTAACGCAAGGCGTGCCCGAGCTAGTATCGGCATTACAGGTGGGGTTGTATGGTCAAGATGACACGAGTCGACTGCTCGAAAACGAAATTGTGAATGTATGTGGCGCCGCACTTGCCGATCTAGCTTCGCTCGAGAGTAATACGTTGTTTAACGTTGCATGTCTGATGCTGTTGATGGGCGAGGGCACTATTGCCGAGCTCGAAGCCTGTGGTGTAAGGCTGTCGATGATTGATCAGTCATATCTTGTTCGTGACTATCCGCTCTTTGGAGTGGACCCGACCGATCGAACCTTTACATGCCTGGGCATGGAGGAAAATGCACGCCTGAGGATGCGAAAACTGATTGCGGGCCTTCGTCCCGATCTTGTTCAGCGGGCAGCGCGCATACTGATAAAAGCCGGCCGGTGCGATCCCGCGATGGATTTAGCGGATGCCTTTCTAGACCGCGGCGTGGTGCTCGAACTTGCCGCTCAGTATGGGGTCGATCTTGTCCTTACCGGTCACGGTGGAGATATTTGCCGCGCGGCACTAGAAAAAACTACTGATGATCAACAGCGTCGGGAGCCAACGGCGGCCGAGGCGCTCGGTGTATATATGGCAGCGGTGAGCGTGTCGAATATAAAACTTGCCAGATACATGGCATCGGTCATCGAGCGAGATGGTGAACGTGCGGCGTGCGAATTAGATCCGCTTGCCTGGGAGGTGGCACAAGCTCTCACGATTGCTTGTTACGGTGGAAATGGTCTGGGGCTTCCCACAACAGTTTTCTTTTCCGAGCATGCAGCGCATAACGATGCACTCGACATGCTGTCTGCCCATATTGAAATAAAGCGTCGTTTGACCGAGCATGCAGACGGCGGGGAGGTCATTGCGGCGGTTGAGGCACGCAAGGCATACGATTGCGAGATTGATGTCGCCGGCATCTTTGTGAAGATGGACCGAATGCTCCTGGAGATTTTTGACGGCTCCTTTTCAGAGATTGATGGACGCGATGACGCTATGACTGCTGCAGTGGCAGCGTTGGAATCGCACGGCTTGCAAGCGCTGGCAATTTGGACTCGGATGGTCCTGGCTGCTCGACGCCTGGTAGCCGGTTTGCCTGTTGTAGACGAAACGGCGTTTAGCGATTTGGATCGATATGCCGTACGAGTTCGCGATAATCAGATTCAATTGTTCGGATTATTGCTGGAAGGATGGCAATCGTTGGCCGAAGGGCGTCCGGTTAACGCAAAATTTCGTGCGGTTCAGGTGATGAGGCTTTCGAGTGAAATTGCCGAATATATGCAGAATAACGCCCTGTTGCTGGAACGTACGTCATATTTGCGCAACACATCGATGTTGTCGGTGCGAGAAGACGCGGAACTGCTCGATTTGGGCCAAACGCAAGTCGGTGGGGCGGAGGCGTGGGCTGTGGCGCTTCATTTGGCTGCAGCGGGTCGTGATAGCGACCTTGCAGCATGGATGTCCATGAATCGTGCGGGGATTCTGAATCCTTCGTATCGATTGTTTGCGCGTCTGGCAATGCACTGTTTGGGGGAAGCAGGAGCAAGGATACGAAAGAAACTTCCAGTTCGCGAGATGGCGCGATATTCGCTCAAGGAGGATCTTGAGGCGGAAAGTGCCAGGCTCTTCCAGGCTGGTGAAATCGAGGCAACCGAGACGGTCGAGCACGTCGAGATGCGAGTGTTCGGTATGTTTAGCGCCGAGCGCGACGGCTTTCCCATTACGGATAAGATGTGGCGTCGCAAAAAGGCGGCAACGCTCGCAGAACGGCTCGCGTTGGGGCTTGATGTGCCGGTCGAACGCGAAACCATAGCCATGGAACTGTGGCCTCATGCTGAATTCAAAAGCGCCCGCAATAACCTGTATTCGACCGTCTCGCGCCTGCGATCGGCTTTGGGGCCGACGCCTGACGGCAAATCATGCGTGGTGATTCAAAATGACTGCATTGGGCTCAATCCTAATTACGTAAAAACCGATGTGAGGGTGTTTGATCTCATAACGCGAGAGGTTTTGGCAAAGCGCGAAGGCGTATGTGGTCCTCATCTGATTGAACTGTGCCTAAAAGTTGAGCAACTCTATACCGGTCCGTTGTTTGTTCCAGATGGTTGCAATCCAGCGTTTTTCCTGCGTATGCAGCGGATTTTGCAGTCAAAATTTATCGACTGTATCGTTAAGGGGGCAAATGCAGCGCTCGAGGAAAATGACTTGCAGTCAGCGGTGTGGTTGGCAGAGGCGGGCCTTCGACAAGGGACGATGCGAGAAGATATGGTGCGCTGCGCCATGCGGGTTTATAGCGCAGCGGGACGACGTCGCGACATTGTCGAGCTATATCATGGCCATATTCACCAGCTTAAGGAACAAGTTGAAGGAATCCCCGAACCTGAGACCCGACGACTGTACGAGCGCTTGGTCGAAAGCAGACTCAAACGCGCGATTGTAGAGCGATAAAAAAGCGCCCGAGTAATTCGGGCGCCCTATGAATATGGCTGCAAGGCTTATTAGACGAGTTTGATCTTCTCGATATCCTTGCGCGAGGACTCGCGATACAGCGAGAACTTGCGGCCGATGACCTGGACGACCTCGGCGTGGCAGCGCTCGGCGAGCTCCTCGGCGGCCTCGCGGGCAGAAAGGCTGGAGCCGTCCAGCACAGAGCACTTAACGAGCTCATGCTTCTCCAGATAGGCGACCGTCTGCTCGACGGTGCCCTCGTTGATATCGGACTTGCCGATGATGATGGCGGGGTTGAGGTGATGGGCCATGCTGCGAAGCTGCTTGACCTGTGCTCCTGTCAGTGCCATGGGTTCTCGCTTTCTATGTATGGGGCGCCCCGCAATGGGGCCTTAATCTACGTGAGCTGTCCCACGATAGCGCAGGAACGGTGTGGCGTGGAGCGCGTTTGCCCAGTTCGCAAAGAATGCGGATGCCGAACAGGCGGGCGGTGCGGGTTGTAGGCGGGTAAGTGGCGCTGGTGCAATTGCGCTACAGGCGGTTGGCAGAAACTGGCCTCCAGGCAATAAAGGCCCAGCGGACCTTACGGATATGGTCGAGCATGTAGCGTCCCTGCGGCACGCCTTTTGAGCCCGGTTCACCGGCCTGGGGATTCTCGATCATGTGTTGGGCGAAGTAGTCGCGCAGGCGATCGACTTTATCCTCGTTGCCATGTTCGAGCATACGGGAGAAGTCCGCCACGCCTGCCTCGAGGCTATCGAAGGTATCGCGGCGAGGCGATTCAAAGTACGTAACCCGCGGCAGCGCGCCCATCTGAATAAGAATGTTAAAGGCATACACAAAGCCATTACTGCAGGTAACCGAGGCGCCGATGGCGTTCATCACGTGCAGGTCATAGCGCGGGCTGGAGTTGGCGACCATCGTGACAGCACAACGCCGGCGAGCCGTGCGGTCGAGCTTGGCAAGTGCGCCTTTGAGGTCAGTCGTAGTAACCGAACGACTGGCAAAGGCAACATCTACCGCCTTGGCAACCGGTCCAACTAGATCCCAATCATCATCCCAAGCAAGCTCAAGTGGCGTAATGAGCTCCTCGAGCCCATAGAACTCAATGCCAGCATCAAGGGTGCCCAACATGGCAGGGGAAAAATCAGCGGCAATCACGGGATGCCCGTCTTGCGCAAGCGGAATAGCAATCGACCCAGCCCCACACCCCATATCCAAGACTGACTCACCAGGCTTTAACGCCAGCAATTTCATAAAATCCCGGGCATAGGGGGCAGTCTCCAGCGGCCGAAAATGCCGAGCCCGCTTATCCCACTCAAAAGAATCATCAGCCCGCCGCCGCCCAGCTTGCAGGCGCATCCATTCCTGATTCCAATCAGCAGAAAGAAGCTCAGAGCGAGCATCCCCATCAACCACTGGCCAACCTCCTAGCAACAAAAAAGCGACTCCTCCCAAAAGAAGAGCCGCAACCAGCATATATCAGAAAGAACCGATCCAACGCCAAACCGCTGCACCAGCCAAGTGGTGCAGGAGCGAAGCAACTGCAACCGGGATGGAACCCAGCTGAGGTCCCGTTGTGCGGGAGCCCCTGGGAGGGCAAATATATGAGGTCGATCGCGAGTTCCGCACGAGCCGGAGAGCACTTAATGTGCTCTCCGTGCGAGTCAGGACTGTCCGAGCAGGCGACCTAATATATTTGCCCTCCCAGGGGCTCCTCGCCAGTCCCCTCAGCTAGTTCTTGAGCGAGTTCAACGGCGCCGGGAAGCGTCCACCGCGGTGGGCAAGCACGGTGCCGGCGTTGGGGTTCACCGGCATGATGGGTGCACGGCCAAACAGACCGCCGTACTCGACGCAGTCGCCCACGCCCTTGCCGATGGCGGGGATCACGCGCACGGCCGTGGTCTTGTTGTTGATGACGCCGATGGCCATCTCGTCGGCGATGATGCCGGCGATGGTCTCGACCGGGGTGTCGCCGGGGATGGCGATCATGTCCAGGCCAACGGAGCACACGCAGGTCATGGCCTCAAGCTTCTCGAGCGAAAGCGCACCGGCCTCGACGGCGGCGATCATGCCGGCGTCCTCGGACACGGGGATAAAGGCGCCGGAGAGACCGCCCACGCTGGAGCTGGCCATGACGCCGCCCTTCTTGACGGCATCGTTGAGCATGGCGAGCGCGCAGGTCGTGCCCGGGCCACCGCAGGTGCCCACGCCGATGATCTCGAGGATGCGTGCGACGGAGTCGCCGATGGCAGGCGTGGGAGCCAGTGACAGGTCGACAATGCCCTTTTCGACACCCAGGCGATGGGCGGCCTCGCGGCTCATGAGCTCGCCGGCGCGGGTGATCTTAAAGGCGGTCTGCTTGATTTTTTCGGCGACCTCCATCATCGATGCGGAATCGGGCAGTGTCTCCAGGGCTGCGGCCATAACGCCGGGGCCCGAGACGCCTACGTTGATGACGGCGTCGGCCTCGCCACCACCGTGGACGGCGCCCGCCATAAACGGGGAGTCCTCGACCATGTTGGCAAAGCAGACAAACTTGGAAGCGCCGACGGAATCCTCATCTGCCGTAAGCTTTGCAGCATCGATGATGGTCTGAGCCGCCATGAGCACGGCATCCATGTTGATGCCAGCGCGCAGGCTAGCAACATTGACGCTGGAGCAGACGCGGCTGGTGGTAGCGAGCGCCTGGGGGATGGACTGGATGACGCGGCGGTCGGCGTCGCCGATGCCCTTCTGGACGAGTGCGGAGAAGCCGCCCAGGTAATCGATGCCGAGCGTCTCGGCCGCACGGTCGAGGGCATGCGCGATGGGGGTGAGGTCCTCATCCTTGCAGCATGCGGCGATCTGCGCCACCGGGGTGACGGAAACGCGCTTGTTGACGATGGGGATACCGTACTCGCGCTCGAGGTTCTCGGCGGTCTCGACCAGATGCTCAGCCGTGTGCGTCACGTGGTCGTAGATCTTTGTGCACATGCGGTCGAGGTTCTCGTCACCGCAACCCATGAGCGAAACACCCATGGTGATGGTCCTGATGTCGAGGTTCTGCTCCTCAACCATGCCGCGGGTTTCCGCGATTTCTGCGGGCGTGATCGCCATCCTTGCGCTCCTATCTGCCAAAACGAGCATAATCTTATCTATTCTAACGTGCCGCACGTGCCAAGTGGCGCATGCGGCACGTTTTGGTGCTCGGTTGTTTCCGTTGTGTTACTGCCCGAAGACCTCTTCGGCGATGCGCGCGCTTTCGGCGGCATCCTTGGCGTAGTAGTCCGCTCCGATCTGCTTGGCGTATTCGGGGGTGAGCACGGCGCCACCTACGATGATCTTGACGCCCGGCACCTCGGCATGGAGCAGCTTGATGGTCTCTTCCATGGCCACGACGGTGGTAGTCATAAGCGCCGAAAGGCCGACGAGCTTGATGTCGCGCTCCTGTACGGTCTTGAGCACCTCTTGCGGGTCGACGTCGCGGCCTAGGTCAAAGACGGTATAGCCGTAGTTATCGAGCAGCATCTTGACGATGTTCTTACCGATGTCGTGGATATCGCCCTTGACGGTGGCCACGCAGATCTTGCCCTTGTCGGCAATCTCGCCGGCGGGCATCAGGCGCTTGATGGTGTCGAAGCCCACGCGCGCTGCCTCGGCCGAGGCCATGAGCTGCGGCAAGAAGAACTTTCCTTGGTCAAAGAGGACGCCAACCTCGTCGAGGGCGGGGATAAAGTGATTGTTGATGAGGTCCATGGCGTCGTGATCTGCCAGCAGACGCTCGGTCTCGGCCGCGATCTCGCCTTTGCGGCCCGAGACGACCATGCGACGGATCGGGTCGTCGTTGCCGTCGGTGCCGGCGGGGCCAGCAGCGGGAGCGGCGTCGGTCGATGCCGCCTGGGCCGCCGTCGGGTTTGCGGCGATCTTGTACGGATCGGTCCAGCCGGCGTAGCGCTCGATGTATCCGGTCGAGCCTTCGTCCTCAACGCTCAGGACGCGATAGCTGTAGACGGTATCCATAAAGCGCTTGGAGCCCGGGTTCATGATGGGGGCGTCCAGGCCTGCGCCAAAAGCGGCAGCCAAAAAGACCGAGCCCAGCAGCGGGCGGGCAGGCAGGCCAAAGCTGATGTTCGACACGCCGAGCGCGCATTTGACGCCCAGACGCTCCTTGCACAGGGACATGGCGCGCAGGATCTGTTCGGCCTGGCGTTGATTGGTCGAGGCGGTCATGACCAGGCAGTCGATGAGGATGCGGTCCGGTCCGATGCCGTAGCGGGCAGCCTCAGCCACGATACACTCGGCGATGGCGAAGCGAGCCTCGGCGGTATCGGGGATGCCGCCTTCGTCGAGCGTAAGGCCGACGACGTCGGTGCCGTAGTGGGCGACCAGCGGAAAGATCTCATCCATGATCTGCTGCTTGCCGTTAACCGAGTTGATGATGGGCTTGCCGGCGTAGCGGCGCACGGCGGCCTCGACGGCTGCGGGGTCGGTGGAGTCGATCTGCAACGGCAGCAGTGTGGAACCCTGGAGCTGTTCAGTCGCCTGCTGGATGATTTTGACCTCGTCAATCTCGGGCAGGCCGACGTTGACGTCCAGGATATCGGCGCCCTGTTCCTGCTGGCTGATGCCCTGGCTCACGACGTAGTCAAGGTCGCCGTCGCGCAGGGCCTGCTGTAGGCGCTTTTTGCCGGTGGGATTGATGCGCTCGCCGATGACAGCGATCTTGTGGCCATCGCAGGGGAGGTCCACGACCGTCTGGGCGCTTGTGACCGACATGCTGGGCTTGCGGTGGCGCGGACTGGGCGTGTGGTTATCGATAAGCGTGCGCAGCGCTGCCATGTGCGTCGGCGTGGTGCCGCAGCAGCCGCCCACAACGCTCACGCCGTCCTCGATCATGCCGGCGACGGCCTTGGCGTATTCGGAGGCCTGGATGTCAAAGACGGTGTTGCCGTCGTCGTCCACGTGGGGGAGTCCTGCATTGGCCTGCACCATAACGGGCTTGTCCGTAACGGTGAGCATACGTGCGGCGAGCCCTCGGAGCTCGGCCGGTCCCTGGCTGCAGTTAATGCCCAGGACGTCGGCGCCGATGGCGTCGAGCGTGATGGCGGCCACCTCGGGACTCGTACCCAGGAATGTGCGGCCGTCCTCCTCAAAGGTCATGGTGGCAAAGACGGGCAGGTCGGAGTTCTCGCGGCAGGCAAGGACCGCCGCCTTGATCTCGGCAAGGTCGGTCATGGTCTCGATAATAAAGAGGTCCACGCCCGCGGCGACGCTGGCGCGCACCTCCTCGGCAAAGAGGTCATAGGCCTCGTCGAAGCTGAGGGTACCCAAGGGGCGAAGCAGCGCGCCGATGGGGCCGATATCGCCGGCGACGTAGCGGGCACCGGCCGCGCGAGCGCAGGCGACAGCGGCGGCAAAGACATCTGCCACGGTGGCGGCACCGTCGAGCTTGTGGGCGTTGGCGCCAAAGGTGTTGGCGGTGATCACGTCGCAGCCGGCCTCGACGTACTGACGCTGGATGTCGGTAATGACTTGGGGCTCCTCAAAGTTGAGCAGCTCGGGCAGGGCGCCGGCCTTCATGCCGGCCGCCTGCAGCATGGTGCCCATGCCGCCGTCGAACAGCAGGTGCCCCGTGCCCTCGATGGCGGCACGCAGGCGATCGTCCTTAATGCGAAGGTCGTCGATTGTGCGCGTCTTGTATGCAGCGCCATTGCGGCGTGCGGCATCAACGGGCGCCGCCAGCGCGGCACCATCCAGATCATGAGTGATAAGCGGAGTAAACATCAATGAGCTCCTAACCTGCCATTTGGGGACGGGGTAGAAATGGTAGAAATAAAGCTTGACAACGATGCTTGTGTGTCAGTGGCTTACCGTATTGCGATTCCGCTATAAACCGATCCACAATACGGCAAAAGTCAAGCGCTAAATCTACCATTTCTACCCCGTCCCCAAATGGCTGGAATAGCAGGTGGTGTGGGCGGCGCGGAAGCGACAGTGCTCGCGCATGCGGCAGATATTGCAGGTGGGGCGGCTCTGGGCGTCGTGGACCTCGC
This sequence comes from uncultured Collinsella sp., assembly GCA_902464485.1. Classification (GTDB taxonomy): domain Bacteria; phylum Actinomycetota; class Coriobacteriia; order Coriobacteriales; family Coriobacteriaceae; genus Collinsella. The sequence continues at coordinate 17,667 of CABQJJ010000016.1, forward strand.
CGCCAAACAGACCGATCACCGCGGTCACGCTCTTTGTGGGCATGAGCAGGCTGGTAGGCGTGACGGTAAGCCCGATGAGCCGCGTGGCGTTGAGCGCATTCACGATCGAGCGTTGTGCCGTAAGCGGGCAGTCGCCGTATCCGGGACTGAAGCGCCAGTTACCGGCGAGTCCGTGTGCGGCGGCCGCAGCCTTGACCTGCTGGTCCATCTGCTCGACGGCGGCTTCTACATAGGCAGAGCACGCGGCATCGAGCACAGCTCCCTCTAGGGGCTGCTGGGCTCCCGTGGTGCGCAGGCGACGCTCGGCGTTCATGCCGAGGGTGCATGCCATGAGCGCGGCAAATCGGGCGTCTTTGAGATGTCGATAGATATCGCGACCGCGCAGCTCAACGTTGGTGCCGACCAGACGGATGCAGGGCTCTCCCTGCTCGTCCACGCCCGTGGCATCGACGGCAAACACGCGTCGCACGCCACGGGGCTCAATGTCCAGTTCCAAACGTTCAACGACAAGCTCAATACGCTGCGACAGCTCGGGCTCAATTTGCTGACCGCTGTAGCCCAGGTAGCGCAGCATCTCGGCACGATCGACGCGGGGATGGTGGGCATCATCGATACGATAAAGCGCCGGCGACGCAAGGTCGGCCGGCACTTCGACAGCGGTTGTATCGATGTGCGGTTTTTCCATTACCCCAAGCGCTCCATAATGGTTGCGGCGATTGCAGGACGATTCATAGTGTACAGGTGCAGACCGGCGGCGCCGTGCTCCTTGAGGTCGCAAAGCTGACGGGCGGCATAATCTACACCGGCTGCCTGCAAGCTCTCGGGGTCGTTCTCGTACTTGGCGAGAATCTTGATGACGGGGGAGGGCAGCGACGCGCCGCACATAAAGACCATGCGGCTGATCTGCGACTTGCCCATAAACGGCATGATGCCCGCGGTAATGGGCACGGTGATACCGGCCTTGTCGGCAAGCTCGCGAAAACGGTAGAAGCACTCGTTATCAAAGAAGAGCTGCGTCACAAAGAAGCTCGCGCCGGCGTCCTGTTTTTGCTTGAGGTGTTCGACCGAGACGTTGAGGTCCTCGCAGGCAATGTGGCCCTCGGGGTAGGCTGCGGCGCCCACACAAAAGCCGGCGTCGACGAGCTCGGGGATGAGGTCGCGGGCGTAGGCGTAGTCCGAGGCGGGCTTGTCGTCCTCGGTCGCGCCGGCGGGAAGATCACCGCGCAGGGCCAGCACATTTTCTACACCGGCGGAGCGGTACTCGTCGATCTTGGCGGCAATATCGGCATGCGTGCGGCCAACGCAGGTGAGGTGTGCCACCGAGGGCGTATCGAATTCGCTCGTAATCATATGTGCGATGGGGGCGGTGGCGGCGCCGTTGCCCGAACCGCCGGCCGAGCAGGTGACCGAGACAAAGCTCGGCGAAAGATTGCACAGATTGCCTGCCACTTCGCGAGCCGTGTCGAGGGTAAGCTCGCCCTTGGGCGGGAACATCTCAAACGAAACGGGCGCGGTGCCTTGGGATGCTGCCTGCTTAAAAACCTCGTCGACGCGCATATCGTGCTCCTTTAGATGCCTGGGTGCGATGTTTTGTTGCAAGGATTCTACAGTACCACTGCGCTAAGGTGGAATTTCTCTCACGATTTGGTGATACCAATCGAAAATGCTTCGCTATCGGCATTTCCTATAACAGAGCGGTCAATGTAGGATGGGGGCTCTATTGAATGGTATCTGATGCGAAATACCAGTTAATAGAGCCCCATTCCAAGTTGACTACCCTTAAACCATGGGGAGAGGTCTGCAATTTATACAGTTGATTGGCTGTTGAGGGTGGCAACGCCGCCTCGATAGGGTAACCTCATTGATTGGTTTCGCGACGGCAACATGACGGTAATGTCGCGGAAACACGGCGAGTCTAAGCTATGACTCGTTCGTTAGTAATCAACACCGCATCTCACGCGGTGCCGATACGAAGGGAGTTCCGTATGGCCGATCTTACTGACCGCTTCGGGACCATGGTGTTCTCTGAGGAAGTCATGAAGGACTATCTCCCCAAGGACATTTGGAAGCGCCTTGCTGCAACCCTCGAGGGCGGTGAGCCGCTCGACCTGGATGTGGCCAACGCCGTTGCCCATGCCATGAAGGTCTGGGCCATCTCCAAGGGCGCGACGCACTACGCGCACTGGTTCCAGCCGCTTTCGGGTATTACTTCCGAGAAGCACGACAGCTTCCTGGAGCCCAACCACGACGGCACCGCCATTACCAAGTTTACGGGCAAGAACCTCATCCAGGGCGAGCCGGACGCCTCCAGCTTCCCCAACGGCGGCCTGCGCGCCACCTTCGAGGCCCGTGGCTACACCGCTTGGGATCCCACTAGCCCCGCCTTTATCAAGGACGATGTCCTGTGCATCCCCACGGCTTTCTGCTCCTACACGGGCGAGGCCCTGGACAAGAAGACCCCGCTGCTGCGCTCCATGACCGCGCTCTCGCGTGAGTCCAAGCGCGTTTTGGCACTGTTTGGCAAGACCCCCAAGAAGGTCGTTCCTTCCGTGGGCGATGAGCAGGAGTACTTCCTGATCAAGAAGGACGCTTACCGCAAGCGCAAGGACCTGGTCATCACCGGCCGCACCCTCTTTGGTGCTGCTCCCTGCAAGGGCCAGGAGCTCGAGGAGCACTACTTTGGCGCTATCCGCCCCACCGTCTCGGCCTATATGAAGGACCTGGACGATGAGCTGTGGGCGCTCGGCATTCCCGCCAAGACCAAACACAACGAGGTCGCTCCCTGCCAGCATGAGCTCGCCCCTGTCTACGGCGAGGTCAACGAGGCCATCGACCAGAACCTGGTCATGATGGAGAAGATGAAGCTCATCGCCTCCCGCCACGACTTGGTCTGCCTGCTGCACGAGAAGCCCTTCGAGGGCATCAACGGTTCGGGCAAGCACAACAACTGGTCGCTTGGCACCGAGTCCGAGAACCTGCTCGATCCGGGCGACACTCCGCTCGACAACCTGCAGTTCATCGTCTTCCTCACCGCGGTGATCGAGGCCGTCGATAACTATCAGGAGCTCCTGCGTGCCTCCGTTGCCTCGGCCGGCAACGACCATCGTCTGGGCGCCAACGAGGCTCCTCCGGCGATTATGTCCATCTTCCTGGGCGACCAGCTTACCGAGGTCGTCGAGAAGATCATCGATGGCAAGGCTTCCGTCCATGCCACGCGCGGCGTGCTCGACCTGGGCGCCGATACCCTGCCCAAGTTGATGCAGGACAACACCGATCGCAACCGCACCTCCCCGTTCGCCTTCACCGGCAACAAGTTCGAGTTCCGTGCCTGCGGCTCCGAGCAGAACGTCTCCGACTCCAACCTGGTGCTCGATGCCGCCGTGGCCAAGTCGCTCAAGTCCTTCGCCGACGCACTCGAGGGTACGCCCGAGGATAAGTTCCAGGACGCCGCGCTTGAGTACTGCAAGAAGGTGCTGACCGATCACCAGCGCATCCTGTTCTCCGGCGACGGTTACTCCGACGAGTGGCCCGTCGAGGCCGAGAAGCGCGGCCTTGCCAACAACAAGACCACGGCCGACGCTCTTCCCGCCTTTGTTTCCGATAAGGCTATCGCGCTCTTTGAGGAGACGGGCGTCCTGACCAAGGCCGAGGCTCAGTGCCGCTACGACTGCAAGCTCGAGAAGTACAACAAGCTCATGAACATCGAGGCTACCACGATGGTTCGCGAGGCACGTCGTACCTATCGCCCGGTCATCACCGCCTATGCCACCAAGGTCGCTAAGGGCCTGGAGACAATCCGCGCCGCCGGTGCTGACGCTGCCATGCAGTGCGAGCAGAACACGCTCAACAAGCTCTGCAACGGCATCACCGCCATCAACGATTCCATCAAGGCTCTCGATGCCGTACACCAGAAGGCCGAGACCCTCGATGGCCAAGAGCAGGCCAACGTGTACGCGCACGAGGTTGTTCCCGCTATGGATACGCTGCGTGCCGCCGTGGACGCCATGGAGGAGATCGTGGCCGCCGACTACTGGCCGGTTCCGACCTACGATGACATTCTGTTCTACGTGTAGGACTGGGACAACATACCGTCACGGTTGAAAGCCGGGGTCCGCATCGCGCGGGCCCCGGCTTTCTTGTTAAACAAATTTATTAGGGAAGAGTCTGCTCCGTGCCGTTTACTAGGGTAAGGGCGTGCGTGTTGCCGTGTCATGAAAATGAAAAATGCTTGGAATATAACGTGCCTCGACGTACTCAAATTGAGTTCCGGTTGAGTCGAACGTCTGGCTGGTTACGACTGCCAGATACGAAGAAGAATCGACGCCAAGCAACTGGCAGTCCTCAGCGTCGGGCTGGGCGAGTGTTATCGTTCGTTTGCTCACGGCAATGGTGAGCCCTAGCTCATCCTCGATGTAATGGAAGAGCGACAGGGTGGCATTCTGCTCGTTTAAGCCGGGGATGGAGGAAGTTAGGAAGTAGTGGCGGTCGACAGCGACCGGTTTATCGTCGAGCATGCGGACGAGCTTCAAATGCGTAAGGTCTTCTCCTTCGGGAAATCCCGTCAACTGAGCTAGACACTTATTGGTGCTTACGTGTTCGAAATAGACGATTTTTGACGTTGGGATTGCTCCGATCGCGTGTGCCGATTCGCTGAACGAACAAAGGCCGCTTACGGTGAATGCGCCCTCTTTGCTGGTGCCTGCAAGTGACGTCTCGATTACGAGGACTCCCTTGCCTTTAATGGACTGAACTAGACCTTCATTTGCGAGAAGTGAGATGGCCTTGCGCACCGTCATTCGAGAGCAGGAGAACTCTTTGGAAAGATTTTGTTCGGAAGGAAGGAGCGATCCCACGGGATGCTTGCCTTCGACAATCCGCTCTCGTAGGCTTCGGTAAATTTCACTGTACAGGATCCTTGCCAAAATGCTCTCCTTATTGAGGTTGTACGGAATGCGTCGAATCGGCGCGATTATCCGCTTCTACCAATTATAGGAAGTGGAGGCACATAAAGTTGCCGCTTACCGCCATAAATCAACCGTTCACCCGTGTGCTTAACATGTCTAGACAGATAGCAAATCATGTGGCTATAATTCAAGTTGTCAAGTACATGTCTAGACAGGAGGATTTGTAATGGCAAAACAGAGCTATGCGGTTACTATCGCGGGAGGCGGAAGCACTTATACACCGGGTGTTGTTCTGACACTTCTCGCGAAGCGTGACGTGTTCCCCATCAATAGGATTACGCTCTATGACAACGATGCCGAGCGTCAGGGGACAATTGCCAAGGCATGTGCCATCTACATCAGGGAGAATGCTCCAGAGGTAACCTTCAGCTATACGACCGACCCTGAGGAGGCCTTCACAGGCATCGACTTTGTACTTGCCCAGATTCGCGTTGGCAAGTACGCTATGCGCGATAAGGACGAGAAGATCCCCCTGCGCTATGGCGTTCTTGGCCAAGAGACCTGCGGTCCTGGTGGCATTGCTTATGGCTTGCGCTCCATTGGCGGCGTACTCGAGATCCTTGACTACATGGAGAAATACAGTCCCGACGCATGGATGCTCAACTACTCCAACCCCGCGGCGATCGTTGCTGAGGCGACACGTCGTCTTCGCCCGGATTCAAAGATTATCAACATTTGCGATATGCCAATAGCCCTGATGGATATCATGGCTCAGATGTGTGGTCTCAAGGACCACAACGACCTCGTCGTCGGCTACTACGGCCTCAACCACTTTGGCTGGTGGACAAAGATTCACGACCGTGCTGGCAATGACCTTATGCCCACTATCAAGGCCCAAATGGCTAAAAACGGTTATGCCGGCGAGGATTCCGGCCTTGAATTCGTCGATGCGTCTTGGGACCAGACGTTCCGTAAGGCTAAGGATGTTTACGCGCTCGATCCGAATACCATCCCGAACACCTACCTCAAGTACTATCTCTTCCCGGACTATGTGGTTGAGCACACCGACCCCAACCACACCCGCACCGACGAGGTCCGTGAGGGTCGCGAGAAACGCGTCTTCGGCACCGCCCGCCAGATTATCGAAAAGGGCACGTCTGAGGGTTTCGGCCTTAAGCCAGATACCCACGCTGAGTACATTGTCGATCTCGCTCGCGCTTTGGCAGAGAACACCCGTGAACGTTTCTCGCTGATTGTTCCCAACGACGGGGCTGTGTCCAATTTTGACCCAACGGCTATGGTCGAGATCCCCTGCATCGTCGGTAGCGACGGCTACGAGAAAATTTGCCAAGGTGAGATTCCGCAATTCCAGAAAGGACTTATGGAGGAACAGGTCTCGGTCGAAAAGCTTGCAGTGTCTGCTTGGGTCGACCATTCCTATCAGGAGCTTTGGCAGGCGCTGACGCTTTCGAAGACGGTCCCCTCTGCCTCCGTTGCAAAGAAGATCCTTGACGATCTCATTGAGGCGAATAAGGAGTTCTGGCCAGAACTTCACTAGTATCGGAAATCAATTTAGTGAATGATGGTGGGCGGCCGACCTTGGACAGGTCGCATGGGAGGAAAACCATGAGCGAAAGCAAAGAGCTTGCTAATCGCAAGCTCGGCGAGGACGTAGTTGGCCTCGTCGGCGGTAAGGAAAACATCCTGAGCATCTCGCACTGCATGACGCGTCTACGTTTCAAGCTGCGAGACGATGCGAAGGCCGATACTAAGGCAATTGAGTCTCATAAAGGCGTCATTCAAGTAATCAACGCGAATGGTCAGTATCAGGTTGTTGTCGGCATCAATGTGATTGAGGATGTTTACGATGCCGCGGTTGCCGCCTCTGGTGTCGAGGGGCTGGGCGAGGTTAATCTTGATGGTGAGCCCGTCAAGAAAGGAAACGTCGTCAGCGCCCTTATCGACACCATTTCGGGTGTCATCCAACCGATTCTTGCGGTGCTGTGCGCCGCGGGCATGATTAAGGGTGTTTTGAGCATTCTTGTCGCCCTTGGATGGATTACGGCGACAGATGGCTTGTACCAGATTCTATATGCGGCTGGTGACGGCTTCTTCTACTTCCTGCCGATCATCCTTGGCTATACCGCGGCAAAGAAGTTTGGCTGTAGCGAGTTCGTTGGCATGACGCTCGGTATCGCACTTACGTATCCGGCGATGGTCAACATCACATCGGGTGATGTCTTGGGAACGGTGCTTGCCGGCACTCCCTTTGCCATGAACTATTACACGACATTCCTCGGCATACCCGTCATCATGCCGTCTTCGGGTTATACGAGCTCTGTCATTCCGATTATCATCTCTGTTTGGTTCGCGGCAAAGCTGGAGAAGTGGTGCCGCAAGCATTTCTCTGAGTATGTAAAGTTCTTCTTTGTGCCTACGTGCGTGCTCGTTGTGATGGTCCCCGCTACCTATTTGATTATTGGCCCGATTGCCACCCTGATCACGAACCTCATGAGCCTGCTGTTTAACTCCCTCTACAGCTTGCCTGTCATCGGCGGCGCGCTCGGCGGCATCGTGCTTACTGCCATTTGGCAGCCTATGGTCATCTTCGGCTTCCACTGGAGTGTCATTGCTCTCATGCTTGTGAACATTGCCTCCCAGGGCTGGGATATTGTCATGGCGCCGTACATGGTTTGCTCGTACGCTCAGTCCCTTGCCGTCCTTGCTATCCTTCTGAAGACTAAGGACGTAAAGCTCAAGCAGCTTGCATGGCCGGCGTTCATCTCGGGCTTCTTCTTCGGCATCACCGAGCCCTGCATCTACGGCGTGACCCTTCCGCGCAAGAAGCCTTTTATCATGAGCTGCATCGCCTCTGTGCCCGGCGGCCTAATCATCGGCGCTCTTGGCACCAAGATGTTCGCCTTCACCGGCGGCGGCTTCTGCGCCTTCCCGGGCTTCATTGACCCGTCCGGTGCAATGGGCGCGAACTACCTGATTTACGTAATCATAGCCATTGTGGTTTCCAGTGTGATTTCGTTCCTGCTTACGTATGCGACGTACAAGGAGGACGTGCCGGCGGTAGAGGCTGCAAAGTAGCCAAAGAGGCGGAGCGCGGGATAAGTATGCCCCGTGCGCCAGCAATCTGACAAGGTCGTCCTTGGATAAGCGCCGAGGGCGACCTTGTCTTGTGCTGGTTTCGTTTGAGAGGCAGTGGTTGAGAGTGTCTAATATTATCTTTGACAATAGGATGGGCGAGGCGTGCCTTGCGGCGTGGAGGTCCGCGGGCGTGGAAGTCCGCTCGGTCGTGGTTCGACAAGATGGTGAAGTCGTCTTTGAGCATGCGGCTGCGCCGTTCGCCCTCGAACACGTTCACCCGCTCTATTCTGTGACTAAGTCCTTTACCTCGGTCGCTGTCGGGATGTTGGTGAATGAAGGGCGGCTGTCGCTGGCTGATCGCTGGATTTCATACTTCCCGGAATATGAAGGCGAGATCGCGGATGAGCGCTTTCGTAATGTGACGGTTCGCAATTTGCTGACTATGACGATGGGGCAGGAGAGTGACCTTTCGTATATTGGCGCGGGAGACGACTGGGCACATGAGGTTCTTCATCGTGAGTTTGACTGGAAGCCGGGCGAGGTCTTTCACTACGATTCGCTGTGTTCACATTTATTGAGCATGCTCGTGCAACGCATAAGTGGAACGAAAGAATCCGATTATCTCGCCGAACGTTTGTTTACGCCGTTAGGCATTAGAAGTTGGTGGTGGGAAGAGGATCAAGCCGGTCATACGACCGGAGGTTTTGGTCTTCACCTTTCGACACCGGATTTGGCTAAGTTTGGTCAATGTTTGCTGGATGGCGGCAAGTGGTGTGGGGAACAGATCATTCCCGCGGAATGGGTTGCCGAGGCGACGAAGATTCAGGTGGAAACGAGCCCCTTTTATCCGTCTGAGGCGACTGAAGACAGCAATGGCTATGGATACCAGTTCTGGATGTGCCGGCGCGGTGGATTCAGATGCTCTGGCCTTTTTGGGCAGCTGTGCTACATACGGCCCACAGATGGCCTTGTCATCGCTTGCTCGAGTTCCACGACAGGAAGTAAGGCGTTGCTTGATCCGCTGTATGATGTATTGTTCAAAGAGCCTAGTGTTCGGAAAACGGTGGCTTCCGAACGTGGCTTCGATAGCATTCCCGTCCCAGTTGGGTTGGCTTCAGGCGGACGTTTGAGTTCATTACGCCTCGAGGGCATTCATCATTGCATTTTCGGGGATTTTGAAGAGATCGATATTCGATTTCATGAGAATGAGCTGGATTTGTCTCTGTTGCGCGATGGTCGTGAGTACGGCGTGAGGGCCGGCTACGAGTCCTGGGTTTGCAAATCGGGCGATGGGGCCGGAGTTGGAGACCTCTTTCCTTTCGTGACTCATGAAGCTGAGAGGGACGATGCCCCCGCATGGGATGTTCGCAAGTTGTTTGCAGCGTATGCCTGGACTTCGCCAACAAATTTACAAATCGAGACCAGGGAACTGGACTACACGCGGCGCTGTTTTATCGATGTGCGGATCGGAGGTATTTATGCTGTGTGCAGGGTGCGAGTTGAGGGAATGTGCTGCTTCCCGGCACCCTCGGAACTCACAGCGATTTTGAAGTTGGGATAGTCTTTCAAGACGTGCGATTGACAAGAAAGCTTGCCAACATTGCAGCTAATGGAGACAGAGCTGTTTCCAGGCAATGTTTTTCGATACGGACGTTTCAGATATCGTATTGTTAGGGACGAAGTTAATTACTTGTTAGGGTCGAAGCGTAGGTGCGTTTTCTCAGCTCCGCACCCTGTTGGGTTCGAATTCCGGCGCGTGGGTAGCAAGATGCCCGTCACCACGGGGGTAACGGGCTTCTTGGATGCTGTGGTGCCCCCAGCGGGATGTCCGCGTGCGGCTGGCCCCGCCCGCTTCCGCCGCGTCGCTTCGCTCCTTGCGTGCTGCGCTGGAAAACGCTTCGCGTTTCCTCAGATCCGCACCCTGCCGGGTTCGAATCCCGGCATATCGGTAGCAAAAAGCCCGTCACCGCGAGGGCAACGGGCTTCTCAGTTTAAATGGTGCCCCCAGCGGGATTCGAACCCGCGATATCCACCTTGAAAGGGTGGCGTCCTTGGCCGCTAGACGATGGGGACAGCGGGAAAGAGTATAGCAGACTTTTTTGTCGGCGCGTATATCGTTGGCAAACTGGAAAACCACCACACAGGAGCTGGCCCTCTTCCTCGATCTTTAAAAATCTCAATCTGTAACATCTGGGCGGGCAAATCGGCTCTATCTGTTACAGATCGAGATAGACGGCGGGCGTCGGGACGAACGTCTCAATCTGTAACAGTAAGACGATTTTTGGCGGTCTAGATGTTACAGATTGAGACAAACCGCTGGGACGGGTCAAAACCACCACAAATGAACTGCATCCCATTTCTTGGACTTTGAAATTAAGGTTCGAGAAAAGGGAGGCA
>CABQJJ010000017.1 GCA_902464485.1 uncultured Collinsella sp.
GGTTGTGGTGGCCGTGTCGGTTGCGGCGGTGGTGCCGGGCGTGGTGGGGGTGCCGTCGGCGCGTTCCGTGTTGACGGCGGTGGTGCCGGTGGATGTTGCGGTGCCGTCCTCTTCGGTATCTGCTGCCGCGCTTGTGTTGGCGCCGTCTTCAGCCTTGCCTGCGTCGCTGCTCGTTGCGTCGGCTTGCGCCTGCTGCTCGGCGGTTTCTTGAGGCTGAATCGCCTCCGCAATGGCTGCCATGGGCAACGTCGCGCTGACCATGGACGTGCACGCGATCGCGCAGAGTAGATAGTAAAGGGGTCGTTTCATAGCGGAGCCTCTCGGTGAGCAGCCAATAGGGTCCGAAGGCAGCTCCAGGCCAGCACTCCGCACATATTTTGTTGGTGATTATTTTACGGGAACCCCAGTCAACATCAGCGAACTTTCTGGGGAATGTTGGGGAGGGGAGGGGCGCTATGGGAGACAGGCTGAGCAGGGAAATGTAATTTCCAGAATCGAACAGAGCTAGTTGGCGTAGATGCCCGTCCCATACTGCTGCACGCTGGACAACCGATCGCTTGGACCAGTGACGGATACCGAGATCAAGCTCACGAAGAAGGTGTTGAACGCGGTTGTAAAAGCTACGTGGAGCTATAAGTGCTCCAGTGAGCTCAAACGTGGTCAGATGGAAAGCATTCGCATCACAGCTGAATATTTCAACGCTGCGGTAAAGATGAGCTATGTGGATCCGATTACGAGCGTGATGATGACTACGTTGGTAGACACCGCTAGGATGTACCAGCGCTACGTTAGCGGGGGAATCATGATCGATGTCAGCAAACAGCAGTTCAACCAGACGCTTGAGGTACAAGCCAAGTGCCTGAGCTCTATTTTCACATAGTTTGCTAAGTAGCCTCTGCATTGAGGCCGAAACAGTCGCAATTTGGTTGGGACGCGTATTATGTTCCTTCGTTATTTGGCCGCAAGAGCTCATATGGGTGTCATCGATATTCGTGCTCGGTTTAGAATTTGGCTGGCTGCACGATCGGTCGTACTGATGGCCTATTTTGTGCTTTTGCTGGCGGCTATTTTCGTTGGGGTCATCACTGGACTAACGGGTAAATCGGTCCGCGCGGCGCTATTGGTCGGTGCTTTCTGTTAAGCGCTCGAGATATTCAAAGTGCTTCAGCTAGATTAGTGGCGCCGACTCGCGGCCTACGTATTGCTGCTGCTTTGATGCAAATATCCACTTGTTGAATGATGACGAGCACAATGATTTTGCACAGGGCGCCGGGGTCGACATGGGCTCCGGTGCCCTTTAGTTGCTGACGGTGGTTCTGTCGATGTCGCGTGGCAGTTATATATGAATGGCCTTAATAGGAGTACTTGTGTTCGCATGGGGGTGCGGCGGTAAAATTGATCCAATGGATTAGTGCCGCTGCAATTCATGTGGCATAACCTGGCCTGTCGTTTTGTCGGTGAGCAGATTGTGAGGTTGTTGAGCTTATTGTTGGTTCTTCTGGGCGTGGTACCGCAGCAACAGATAGCGATCTTGACGTATTGCTGTCCTGTACACTAGCTCTCATTTGCTAAAATGAGTAATAAATATCTTTCATAGTTTAAATGGGGTCTCTATTGTTTCAGCTTGCCCTAATTAATGGTGCAACTCTAAAGCGTCTTCGCGTCATAAGGGGAGTTTCCGAAGACTTTCTTGCAACTAAAGCCAGAATCTCCATTACGCAGCTGAGGGGCTGGGAGAATAGTGATCCGGGTGATTATCCGACAATCAATCAAGCCGAAGCTATGGCTAATGTGTTGCTTTGCCCATTAGCGGGGCTCTATCTTGAACCGAATAAGTTGAAAGAGACACGAAAACCTCCAATTTCCAATAAGCGAATTGGATATAAGCCAAGTTATTCCGATGACAGTGCGTTGAACCTCGCCGTAGAAGATTTACTCTTGCGCCGTGAGGATATTTTGGAGCTAGCAAAAAAGACGGGCCCTGAAATCCTAAGCTGTGATTTGCCTAATCTAGAGAGCGATGTTGTCGAGGCTGCCAAGCGTTTGCGCGAATGGATTGATTATCCGCTTAGCAACCAGATCTCCTCCACTTCATCGCGAGTTTTGTATAAGAGTCTTCGTTCTCTTTTGGAAGAACGCGGCATTTGCGTCGCTCAGTTTTCAGAGCCATCTGTCGATGAGCTGAGGGGTATATCTCTCTATTTTGAGATGCTCCCAATTGCGGCGGTAAATCAGGCAGATCGATGGCCAGCGAAGTGTTTTAGTTTGTTACACGAGATAATTCATCTATGCTACAGGAAATCAACCATTTGTTCTTGTATAAATGCTGAATGCGATGATGCCGAAGAGGTATATTGCAATGCAGTTGCTGGTGAGTTTCTTTTTTCCAGAGAGACTGCACTCCACGAAATAAATAATGGGCTTAATCCTTCTGACTTTCATTCGTTTGATTCGATAGCAAATAAATACTCTGTTAGTCGTGATGTTGTTGCAAGGCGTGTGTACGACATCGGTCAAATGTCCCGCACTGACTATGAGGAATTATTGGATTTATTTTGGCGTGAAGCCATTGAGTCTAGTTTGCGAGAGAAAGCAAAAGTTCAAGAGTCTGGACGCGCCATGGGGTATATGCCTTACGAAAAGAAGATGGTTGATTACCATGGGGCCATGTATTGCGTCTATGTAAATCGAGCACTTTCTTTAGGTGTTTATAGCGAGTATGAAGCAGCTTCGGCATTAAGAGTTAAACCGGATTCTCTTGAATCCGTGTTCAAGGAGGCTTTTGGGTGAAATTTACCAAAACGCCTCAGCAGCTAAACTTAGAATCACTTAGCTATCAGTACATTATAGATACATGCTCAATATTGTCCCAAAACGATGGCTTTCTTTATCCAAGGCGAGTTCATGTTGGACTATGGCGTGAGATAGATAAGCTTGCTTCCGAGGGTAGGCTTGTTGTTTGTAGCCAAATTGAAAAGGAAGTAAAGAGGGGTGCGCGGGATGACTTAGCAAAGGAGTGGCTAAATAGTTCCGGGGTTAGGATTATTGTTGAGTCGCCTGGAGTCCAGCAATGCCTCAACAGATAGTCAATGTTCAGCCTAAACTGTTAAAGTTTGGCGATACGCGAGAGTGTTCTTCCGGGGATGCCTTCCTGATTGCTACCGCAATGTTTTACAATCTGGCTATCATTACAGAGGAAAAGAAAACTAGTCCTTATAAAATTCCGCAAGTTGCAAGTGAATTTGGAATTAAAACCTATAGCCTAAACGAACTTGCTGAAGAAAACGGCTGGGAGTTTTCGTAGGCGATGCCATTTTAGTGGCGGGTCCTTTCATGGTTTAAACCCATAAGGTTTAGCCTGGATACTGTTTTTAGACATTGCTAATTATCCTACCTATTGGCCGTACATCGTTGCTGTCGACGGGCCATTTCTGGAAGTACCAAAGATTTCCTCAAGACCTGCTTCTGTTGGCCCTTTGTTGCGCCTTCTGTCGGTAGAGTCGAGAAAGTTAACGTAGCGCCCGATCCGAAGCGAATCGGCCCGGCGTCCAGGAACCTGAAATACGATTGATATCCTATGCCGCCCAAATCCTGCCCGCAGGTACCGTCAAGATTCTTTCGCAAATTGATTTAGCCGCCCTCGGCCCGTCCTCTTCAGGCCCTCCGCCTTTCCCTTCAGTTCATCCATCTCCTCCAGCTTCGACATATTCAGGCACCTCCTCTTGCCCCACTCGTGCTCCGCTATGTACTTCAGCCTCGCCTTCACCAGCATGAGGGTCGACTTGCCGTCCGGGAAGGTTCCGACGACCCTCGTTCTCTTCCTGATTTCGCGGTTGATGCGCTCGATCCCGTTGTTCGTCCTGATTCGGCGCCAGTGCTCTGACGGGAATTTCTGTAGGCCATCGTCTCGGCGAGCCCTTCGCTCACTGTCCTCGCGACCGCCCCGCGGAGCTTCGGCACGCTGGGCTCGATTTTCCCGACGCTGTGATGAGCCTTCTCGCGTTGTGGCCGCCGCGGTGGGTCTCCCGGCCCGCCGCCCTTTCATGGTGCTCGACCCCGAAAAGCTCGGACGTCTCCTCTTTGGGCAGCGCGTCGAGCGACCCATCGTCAATCGACGCGATTTCGCAGACTCGGCTCGCGCCCCTTTCGTCGATGATTTGTTGTTTGGTCGCCTGAAATCATATGACGACGCGTGGGACCGTGTTCCTCTATGTGTTTGTCAATTGGTGAAAGAAATTATGCGTCACCTCCTTATGCGCAACTACTTTCCCTATGGGTTTATTAAGATTGCCCAAAACGGATTGTTGGTCGTTGGAGATTGGTTTGCCCAGCTGCGCTTGAGGACCTTGGTCTGGATTTCCCAGTCGCCCTACAACGCTCTTGCAATGAGTGACGTAGTGTCTATTGCCCAAACGTTTCTGACAATCTATGCGCTGTCTAGGAACATGATTTACCGCGACATGAACGCGCCATTTCTTGAGAGCTTCTTCAACGCCGTTAAGGGTGCGGCACTGAAGCTGTGCACGGCAATCTTGGGTGAACACGCGATACATGTGTTGTGCAATAAGAAGGGAGTGGGGGCGAGATGCGATCCTACACGAGTAGCAGCCGGGAATAGGTGACTCGCTGCTCGATAGGGTGCATTTTGCAGAATACACTTGATTTTGGGCTAACATTCTTTCTAATTTATAGCTGGCTAATATCCAGCCTACGACACATATTGATGGTAAAGTTACTGGGGACAAGGTCGCAGCTAGTCATTGATTGCCCCGACTGGAGCGAGTCCTCTGTTAAAGATGGACTGAGACGTTTTTACCAATTCGGGTCCGTGCATATGGTTATTCCGTAGCCACGGATCCGAAACCGTGCCTACGGAATAACCATATGCACGGACTGTGCGGCCTTGTCCTTATTGGAATCGAGGTGCAATGCTCTGCGACTGTATCAGTAAAACTGATTTGATTATCCTGAGAAATCATCTGAGGGTTTATCGTGACGTTAATAAGCTGCCCTTGTTTATCTTTCCCTGCGGCGGTGATCAGAGCCTGCATTCCTCTCGACGATTCTTTAGAGCTTATGTGTCCAGCAATCACACCGAGGCGTTAAAAAACGTTTTTTGTCTTACTGCCGAAGACGTGGCGGCGGAAATGGACGGTTCGAGACTTAATTTACTTCAGCAAGAGGCCATGCTTGCCGATATATCGGACTGGATATTGATTTTTGCAGAGAGCTGTGGATCTTTTTGCGAGTTGGGTGCTTTCTCCGCTTTGCCTCATGCCGCTTGGATTACCTCTGTTGCTGTTGGAAAGCAATATAAGGGCTCTCGGAGCTTCTTGATTGATGGGCCAGTGAGAGAAATAGCCACGGGCGACTCTTCGCTTAACAAAGTCTTTTACTTAGACTTAAATAACCCGATGTCTTCGCCTGACTTGTGCCGCTTTGTTTCTGAACTAAGACCCCTTATTGGTGTTAATGCTACTAAGCGGGGCAAGGCTGGCTTAAAGGCCGCTAGAAAGATGATCAATCGAGACGAGTCCGAGATTAACGTGGGCTCGCTCGTCCACGAGTTACTTGATTTGCTTCAAATATTGGGCCCCATGTCAGAGACCGATTTACGAACGATATACTGTGCGGCCAAAGGCTTCCGTGCCAGTAAGCTCAAAATATACTCGCCTATTTTAAATGCGGATATGAAAAACGCTGGTGTTCCGATATCTTGGTCGGATGTTTGCTGCATGATGAGAGCTACCGGTCTTGTTTCTAAAGTGGGATACAAAAAGGATCATGACTATCTGATTAAAAGCACGATACATCTCGATTCCTATTTCATGTTTAAGCGAGACGAAGACCGAGATTTCTTAAATATGAGGGCGCGGGTAATCCTTCGTAAGAGATCAATGGGGTATGGAGGCGTCGCCGGTGTCTATTGCGGATAGAATTTGCTTCGACCTTGGAATGACAAATCGTCAGCTATTGGGCCTTGTAAGCTTAACGGCAGATAGGTATCGCTGTTTTTCTGCCGGTGGGAGAAAGATTGTTGCTCCTCGGCCAGATTTGAAGCTCGTCCAATGTTGGATTTCGGACTATATAAATACGGAGTTTGATATAGATCTTCCTTACGCTACAGCTTACGAAAAGGGCTCAAGCGTCTGCCGTAATGCCGGGCTCCATGCTAAGAGTAGTCATTTTCTTCTGCTTGATATTCGTCATTTCTTTGAGTCCTGCACTCAGCAAATGGTTAGGAATTTGTTTTCAGGGGGAACGTATCGGTCGACGAACACTGAATCTCGCTCGCGTCTTACTGCAGACGATGTCGATCTTCTTGTAACTCTATCTTGCTATCGGGGCTCTCTTGCAACGGGCTCTCCGTGCTCGCCTTTTATCGCCAATCGCATAATGGCTTCGTTTGACCATGAGATTGCAGCTAGACTAGGCGAAAGATTCGTCTACTCGCGATACTCTGACGACATCTGCATTTCATCAACTGGATGGATAGACTCTGCGGAGATTTCAACTTTTGTTGGTAGTCGCCTACGGCAAAAGGGTTTTGATTTGAATAGTGACAAAACTCGTTGTTTTGGGCGAGGGCACCTTCGTAAAATCACGGGCATCTATCTTGACTGTGATGGCGTCCTGCGATTGGGGCCTCAAAGAAAGGCAGAGTTAAAGCGCTCGTTATACCAGGTGCTTATGCGCGAGTTCGATCGTGAATGCGCCCTTCGCGTTTTAGGCCACTTGAGCTTTTGTAAACAGGTCGAACCGGATTTTTGCAACGCACTTTTAGCCAAGTACGCGAGCTATGGTAAGGCTGTGTCTAGTGGAGGCGTTATGCCAGCGTTGGTAGAGCTCGCCTATGGGTGAGGGACGGGCGGCATCGCGAAAGACATTCCTATGGTTGTCAATCCGCGCTGTCTTCTCTCTCGACTCCATCGAGAAGGGCTTCATGGGCATAGCCTCTCCCTGCCCTTGCATTTTCCCTCGGGAACCTGCCTCGTTATGTGTTCGGACGTTCTTCTGTTGATGCATATCCTGATTATGACGATGCTGCCGTCAGGCAGGCCGTAGCAGTAGCCGGCTGCGTTCATATAGAGACGACCGTTCGTCAGGTCATCGATGTATGCCGATGGCGCATGGTTTCTTTCGTAAATTGATAATCGCATACCGGAACAAGGTTCGCACCTCGTTATGTGATTTCCAGCGGATAAACAATAAATCACAGACGAAGGGGGCACGGACCGTGTCTGCGAACATCGCAACGGTCGACGGGGGTCTCTGTGCATGAACTTAAATTACTGAGCTTTTTCAGAAATCTTGTTTTTCAAATTATAAACAGGAAAACTGTTTATAATTGAATTGTCTAAGAGGAGGTCGCTGTGAAACTTCTTAAATTAAGAATCGATGGGGTCACGCTGTTTAAGGACAAGCGTTTGGAGCTTGATTTTATTGCCTCCGATCGCGTTTTGAGCGATGAAGAAGGTAATTATGCTGACGTGTTTCCGCTGCCAGTTGGGTCCTCGCTCTATTCTCAAAATGTAATGGGCGTTGTTGGCGTTAACGCATCCGGCAAGACAACGACTCTCAACCTCGTGCGCTTTGTACTTGGTTATATGTCTGGCAGCTTTGTTATGCGCCGCTTTGCAACTGGCTCCGATGTTCTCGGAAACTTGGAGCGCCAAGTCAATGTTGCCTGTGTTTTTTTCGAAAAAGGTTCGGTCTATCTTATTGAGTCTCGGCTTCGCAAAGTAGATGGCGTAGCTGCGGAGGATACTTCTTTTGCGGAATCGCTTGCATTTGAGAACGAATGGCTTTGGAGATGCCCCGTATCGCGCGTCTCTAGAAAGGTCGTTTTGAATATCGAGCGTCTGAAGGATGTCTCTGAGCCTATTCTGGTTCGTGAGGGGCCTGATGATGGTGACCTTGTTCTTAACGATGCCCAACGAACTTTCCTGGATGACAACATGTCAATCGTGTCTGTCATCACGGGTAAGAAGATGGTCTCGGTGGAGTCCCCCGAGCGCACGCTGCCTTTGACGAGTTTGCCAACCCCTGTTGTTCAGGCTTTTGATCCGAGTGTTGAATATCTTGTCTGGAACAAGGAAAACCAAGTGTTCCATCTTAAGTTTAAGGGTGAGCGAGCGGAGCGAGTGATGAATGTCGCGATCGCGACTTCTGTTCTGTCAAATGGAACGATCTTGGGCGCTGAGCTGGTCAATCAAGCGATAACCGCTCTCAGAAATGGGGGCTATCTGATTGTGGACGAGATTGAAACGGGTCTTAATAGATCACTTGTTGGCACAGTGATTGAGCTTTTTGCTTCTCCTGTTACGAACCCATATGGGGCAACCTTGCTCTTTTCGACTCATTACTCGGAGCTACTTGATGTGCTGAGGCGCAAGGACAATGTCTTTGTTCTTGTGCGCGACGATTCGTTTAAGACAGAGCTCATCAAGTATTCCGAGCGTATCAATCGGATTGAGAACAAAAAGAGCGATGTGATTATCAACAATGTAATCAAGGGATCTATGCCTAAGTACCCCGACGTTCAAGCGATGCGCGAGTATGTTTGCGAGCACATCAATGGGTAATCAGGCAAAAGACATTCTATCAAGTCGTTTTGTCTTGTTTAGCTGTGAGGGAACTGCAGAGGGCGCTGTTATTCAGGTGCTGTATGACAACGATTTGTTGATCGTCCCAAGAGAACGAGTGGTCAAAGATGCCCTCATTGTTGATCGTCCTTACACGCGAAAACGTAAGGCTTCCGAAATTGCAAATGACTATTTCCCGATGAACTATGAGACTGCTGGGGCTGAAGGACTTGCGGTCGCACGGATTGTGGACAGCAGCGCTCCCAAGTTTGAGTTTCCAAAGCGCAGGCAGAACGGCACTAAGGTGCTGAGTTTTGTTACGCGACCGGAGATCGAGATGCTTGTGATTCACGCTGAGGGTGCCTATCGGGATTGGGAGAACGCGACCAGAAGGGATAGACAACTTAAGCCTAACGAATTCTGCAAGCAGCGTCTTGGACTAGGCAAAATTAAAGAGAAGGACTTTCTTGAGGAGTATTGGGGCAACGGCGAAAAACTCGTAAAGGCAATTAAAGCTCATGCGGAGACGAGTAAGCGAAAGAGCGGAGAGTTTTTGCTGGTTGACTTGTTGAAATAGCAGCTGAGTGCCCGCCGGAAGTATGCTGCAAATTCCGGAGCCCTCGAGCATGCTGCTGTTTTTGCGTAAAGAAATCGCAGGTAGACGTGTTGTCACTATACGGCGTGGTCGGCATGTCTAGAATTTGCGCATGCTTCAGGATTGGGCGCTCATTTAGCACCCTCGGTGTCTCTACATCCTCTAAAAAGTTCTTAAAACAGCCTTAAATGCGCCTTGGCTCGCGTTGACAGCGTGCAATACGCAGGTTTGACTATGGCAAAAGTAGATTTTTGGGGAGGGGGAATGCCGTGGAAGTGCTGGTTGTTGGCAACACCGCATATGTTGACGATGTCTTTTGCTCCAAGGTGTTCCCCGGCGACCATGTGTAGGTCGTAGCCGCGCAGGACGCGCGCCGCGATGAGTCGTCGCCCCATGCTTCGTGGAAAGAGCTCCTCCAGCACCTGGACCAGGCCTATGAGTTCGAGCGCGTGGTCTACCTTTCTACCTACCTCACCCCGCATACCGAGACTTTTGGCGACATTGGGCTACTGCGCTCGGTGTTTCGTGCCTGTATGGGACGCAATGTGCAGTTGCTGTTTATTGTGGGGTCCGCGGGTGCAGAGGGCACCACTGGCGGCTGTGACGACGATGCCACGGCCGCCAGTGGCGCCCAGACGGGCAAGGGCATTATCGCCCGCGCTGCCAACGACCTGTGCCGTCACTATGCATTGCGCGACGGCATCCAAGCCAAAGTCCTGCGCGTGCCGTATCTGTATACCGCATCGCCGGCATTAACCGACCCATTTTTGGTGCCGCTATTCGAGGCATGCTCGGGCGGGTCGGTCGCGCTTCAGGGTGCGGCAGATGCGCCGTTTCCCCTGCTGTGTGCCGAGGAACTCGCGGTGTTGGTGCATCGTATCTTTGACAGCTGGGATGCCAACTTTGAGATACTCGACGTTGCAGACGCTTTTGGCCACCCGAGGCCTATGGCGTGACCGTTGACGCTCCGGGTGCGAGTGTGACCTATCATACGCTCAACATCTAGGCGATTCGTCGCCTATCGGCGCTATACTGCAGCCGTTGCCCACGATCCGGGGAACACCTGCATCGTGGGTTTTTGCTTATGAAGGGACGGTGCCTTGTGGACGTACAGCAGCTAGAAGAGGCCTGGGCTTTGAGGGCCGGCGCGCGTGGGGCGCGACTTATTGCGGCCTCGCATGTACCGGCGGCGCTGTCTTTGTTGGGGGCTGTACGTCCCGGCGATCGTCTGGTTGCGTTTGCCGATGACTTTGCCGATGCGTTTGCTCGCGGCTTTGATGGCTGCGACGTGGCTATAGTGGGGGAGCCGTCGGTTGCGGCGTTTGCTGCTGCGTCCGAGGGCTTTGATGCTTCGTTTGAGGTCGAGGGGCCTCACCTGTGGTGGTTCGTCAACTCTATTGGCGGGCTTGGACTGCGCGTGCCCGATTTGCGCGCGTTAGGACGCGCCACGCGTGAGGCTCATGCGCTGCTGGTTGTGGACAACACCGTGGCGTCGGCTTTTGGCTGCGATCCGCTGCGGCTGGGTGCTGTGCTGTCGTTCGAGGCACTTGACCGCGTGTGCGCCGGTGATGCTCCGCGCAAGTTGGTTGCCGTATCGGTCGCGCGCTCGCAACTCAAGCGCCATCGCGTGGATGCCGCGGCTGAGTGCGCGCATGCCCTGCTTGATGGCTGTGGCTTGGCCAAGCTTGATTTGCCTGCTGACGAGGCCGGTGTATTGGAGCGCGGGCTGGACTCGCTCGATGCCCGCATGCAGGCTCACTTCGACCGCGCACGTGCACTGGCCGAGTATTTGGCCACCAATGAGATGGTGCGCGACGTGCGTTATCCCGGTCTGAGCTCGCATCACGACCATGCCATCGCGACAGGAATCCTCGAGCACGGCTTTGGTCCGGCAGTTGAGTTTGACCTTATCGAGCGCAGTGCGGGTGATTTGTTCGATGCTTTGCCGGGAGAGTTTCGCACATCGCCCGCCGGCGGTGCAACAACACGACTCTCGGCCCCACACGGCAAGCAGGGGAGCACCGTCCGTCTTTTCGCCGGCACCGACGATCCCTTGATCGTGGCCGCCACCCTAGACAATGCCCTCCGCAACTAGCTAATTTGATGTTAGCTACTCTCTGATACTGGCGATGAGGGCCTCGGCTTTTGTGGCGATGACCTGGTTGATGTCGGCCTGCAGCTCCTCGTAGACCGCTATGGCTCGCTCGCCGGCGGGGGTGAGGGTGGATCCACGGGCGCCGTCGCGCTCGATGAGTTTGCATCCCAGCTGCCCTTCGGCCTCGTTCACAATGCGCCAGGCCTTGGAATACGCCATGCCCATGCTCTTGGCGGCACGGTTGAGCGAGTGCTCGCGGGCAATACCCTGCAGCAGCAAGACGCAGCCGTGACCAAACACGCCCGGCAGATCCTTGTCGCACGCTTGAATGACCAACTTTGCCGTCGTCCTGTACTTCATATGCTCCACGTCTTCCCGCTAAAGTATTTGCTGGGCAAACGCAAAGCCTGCGTCAAACCCTCGTGTGCTCTTCTTAAATCATGCATTGTAGCAGTCAAAGTGCGTTAAGATACTTCCCCAGTATTGGGCGCCCAAGGTTGGGCTGGGTCCTACGAGGCCTGCAGCCGACCGGTCGCATGGAAAAAGGAGAAACATGGCTACGTTCTTTCCCGGTGAGTCCCACACGTTTTCGGAGTATCTGCTGGTCCCTGGTTACTCGTCCTCGCAGTGCATCCCCAACAACGTCTCTCTTAAGACGCCGCTGACCCGCTTTAAGCGCGGTGAGAAGCCGGCAATCACCCTGAACATCCCCATGGTTTCCGCCATCATGCAGTCCGTCTCGGGCGTCGACATGGGTGTCGCGCTCGCTACCGAGGGTGGCCTGTCCTTTATTTACGGTTCCCAGAGCGCCGAGTCCGAGGCCGCCATGGTCAAGGCCGTCAAGGATCACAAGGCCGGCTTCGTTCAGTCCGATTCCACCCTGACCCCCGACATGACCATGGAGCAGGTCATCGAGCTCAAGGAGAAGACCGGTCACTCTACTATGCCGGTCACCGACGACGGCACTCCCAAGGGTAAGCTCCTGGGCATCGTCACCAGCCGTGACTATCGCCCCAGCCGCGATGACCACCAGAAGAAGGTTTCCGAGTTCATGACCCCGCGTGAGCAGCTCATCGTGGGCGACAAGAACATCAGCCTCAAGGTTGCCAACGACGTCATCTGGGACAATAAGCTCAACGCCCTGCCCATCGTTGACGACAACGATCACCTGATGGGAATCGTCTTCCGCAAGGACTACGACAGCCACAAGACCAACCCCAACGAGCTGCTCGACGGCGACAAGCGCTACATGGTCGGCGCCGGTATCAACACCCGCGACTATGCAGAGCGCGTGCCGCTGCTCATCGAGGCCGGCGCCGATGTCCTGTGCATCGACTCCTCCGAGGGCTTCAGCGAGTGGCAGAAGCGCACCATCGAGTGGATCCGCGCCAACTATGGCGAGGACGTCAAGGTCGGTGCCGGTAACGTCGTCGACGCCGAGGGCTTCCGCTTTTTGGCCGACTGCGGCGCCGACTTCATTAAGGTCGGTATCGGCGGTGGTTCCATCTGCATCACCCGTGAGACCAAGGGTATCGGCCGTGGCCAGGCCACCGCGCTGATCGACGTCTGCCGCGCTCGCGACGAGTACTACGAGGAGACTGGCGTCTACGTGCCCGTGTGCTCCGACGGTGGTATCGTCTACGATTACCACATGACGCTCGCCCTTGCCATGGGTGCAGACTTTATGATGCTGGGCCGTTACTTCGCCCGCTTTGACGAGAGCCCGACCGAGCGCGTCAACGTCAACGGCCAGTATATGAAGGAGTACTGGGGCGAGGGCTCCGCGCGTGCCCGCAACTGGCAGCGCTACGACTTGGGCGGCGCCGCGAAGCTCAGCTTCGTCGAGGGCGTTGACTCCTACGTTCCCTACGCCGGTTCCCTCAAGGACGGCGTGGGCGGCACGCTCTATAAGGTCAAGTCCACGATGTGCAACTGCGGCGCTCTCTCGATTCCCGAGCTCCAGGAAAAGGCGCGCCTGACTCTGGTTTCCTCGACCTCGATCGTCGAAGGCGGCGCCCACGACGTAGTCGTGAAAGACTCTCAGCAGTCTGTGTCTTATCGATAGGATAAGAGCTGCACATAAAGGTTGAGTATCAACCACGTTATTTAGATAAAGCGAGATGCCTGCAAGTCGCAGGCATCTCGCTTCTTGTATTTGCTATCATCATGCGAGTTAACGATGTGGCGGGGCGTTCTCACCTTTGCTCGCTACAAGTTCCGCACGAGCCGAAGGCCACTTAATGTGGCCTTCGTGCGAGCAGGACTGTTCGCAGTAGCGAGCAAAGGTGAGAACGCCCCGCCCCAACCCAGCTAACAAAGGAGCTGATATGTGCGATTGCACAGATCATAAGGACGAGATCCCTGCCTACGACGCGCAGGCCATTGAGTCCAAGTGGATGAAGGCCTGGGAGGACTCCAACCTCTTTGCCGTCGACACCGATGACAGCAAGCCCAAAAAGTATGTGCTCGAGATGTTCCCGTATCCTTCGGGCGACCTGCACATGGGCCACGCGCGCAACTACACCATCGGCGATGCCATGGCCCGTCAGGCTCGCATGCGCGGCTTTGACGTGCTGCATCCCATCGGCTTTGATGCCTTTGGCCTGCCTGCCGAGAACGCCGCCATCAAGCACAACACGCAGGCTGCCGCGTGGACGTATAAGAACATGGACCAGGCGCTCGCCACGATGAAGCGCATGGGCTTCTCCTACGATCTGGATCGCATGGTCAAGACCTGCAGCCCCGACTACTACCGCTGGGGCCAGTGGATCTTTGAGAAGATGTGGGAAAAGGGCCTGGTCTACCGCAAGAAGAATCCGGTCAACTGGTGCCCCACCTGCAAGACCGTTTTGGCCAACGAGCAGGTGACCGAGGGCAAGTGTTGGCGCTGCGGCACCGAGTCCGAGAAGCGCGACCTCGAGCAATGGTACTTCAAGATTACCGAGTACTCCCAGGAGCTGCTCGACGATCTGGAGAAGCTCCCCGGCTGGCCTGAGCGCGTTAAGCAGATGCAGGCCAACTGGATCGGCCGCTCCGAGGGCGCCGAGGTCGACTTTACCCTGTGTGACGCTAACGGCGATCCCATCGAGGGCGACGAGGGCAAGATCACCGTCTTCACCACGCGTGCCGACACGCTCTTTGGCGTTTCCTTCTTTGTCCTGGCTCCCGAGTACGCGCGCCTGCACGAGCTCGTCGAGGGGACGGAGTACGAGGAGGCCGTCACCAAGATCGTCGAGGACTCCAAGCATATCTCTGCCGTCGAGCGTGCCCAGGGCACCCTCGAGAAGCATGGTGCCTTTACGGGCCGCTACGTGGTGAACCCCGTCAACGGCGAGAAGGTCCCCGTGTGGGTTGCCGACTATGTCGTTGCCGACTACGGCACTGGCGCCGTCATGGCCGTTCCCTGCGGCGACCAGCGCGACTTTGAGTTCGCCCGCAAGTACGACCTCCCGATCGTGCCGATCATCCTGGACGATGACGACCGCGCTGCCGTCGAGGCCAGTGGTGAGACCATCGATACCTTCCATGCCGAGACCGTCGACTGGGATTGCGCCCACGCTGCCGAGGGCACGCTCGTCCAGTCCGGCAAGTACACCGGTATGCGCGGCGGCAAGCACTCCGAGGGCGAGGCTGCCATCGTGGCCGACCTTGAGGCCATGGGCTGCGGGCGTCGTAAGGTCGAGTTCCGCCTTCGCGACTGGCTCATCAGCCGTCAGCGCTATTGGGGCAACCCCATCCCGGCTATCCACTGCGAGCATTGCGGCATTGTGCCCGTGCCCGAGGACCAGCTGCCGGTGACGCTGCCCGAGAACCTGGACCTGGGCGCCGGCGAGACTCTCGCCGAGTGCAAGGACTTCTACGAGACCACCTGCCCGGTCTGCGGCCGTCCGGCCAAGCGCGAGACCGATACCATGGACACCTTCACCTGCTCCAGCTGGTATTACCTGCGCTATACCGACCCACACAACACCGAGCTGCCCTTCTCCCGTGAGGCAGCCGACCGTTGGATGCCCGTCGATAACTACATCGGTGGCATCGAGCACGCCATTTTGCACCTGCTCTACAGCCGCTTCTTTACCAAGGCGCTGCGCGACCTGGGCCTGCTGAGCGTGGACGAGCCTTTTACCAACCTGCTGTGCCAAGGCATGGTTAAGGACGAGAACGGCGACACCATGTCCAAGTCCAAGGGCAACGTCGTGCCCCCGAGCTCGGTTATCGAGCCCTACGGCGCCGACACCATGCGTCTGGCGATTCTGTTTATCGCCCCGCCCGAGAAGGACTTTGACTGGGATCCCAAGGCCGTCGAGGGCGCCAACCGCTTTATCAAGCGCGCCTGGCGTATCGTGTGGCAGCTTGTCCAGTCGGGTGACGCCAACGTTGCCTTCGACAAATCCGCGCTCGACGAGGTTGCGATGAAGCTCTATCGCGAGCGTCACCGTACCATCGCCAAGTGCACCGAGGATTTCGACCGCGGCCAGTTCAACACCGCCATCTCGGCCGTCATGGAGCTCGTCAACGCGGCGAGCGCCTACCTCAACGCCACTGAGGGCGCATCGCGCGACAAGGCGCTGTGCTACGGCGTGGCCAAGGATATCGTGAGCGTCCTTGCCCCCATCTGCCCGTTCTGGGCCGACGAGCTGTGGCATGAGGCTCTCGGCTGCGAGGGCAACGCCTACACCGCCGCCTGGCCCGAGTTCGACCTGGCCGAGTCCATTGAGGACACGGTGCAGATCGTCGTCCAGGTGCTCGGTAAGGTCCGTGGCCGCATCGACGTTGCCCGCGATGCCTCCAACGAGGAGATGCAGGCTGCCGCCGAGGAGGCCGTTGCCAAGTGGCTCGAGGGCAAGACGGTCGTCAAGGCCATCTGCGTGCCCGGCAAGCTGGTCAACCTGGTGGTTAAGTAAATACCGCGCTCATAGTTGACGCGTTTAAGACGAGGGACGATTCGGCTGGGTCGTCCCTCGTCTTTCGTTGTGTACCCTGCTTGGCTTATGTTTTATGTCACCCGCTATGGAATGTGTGCCAGGTCCCTAAAGTAGACATTTCCCGTCTGCTCCTCGAACATCCAGATATTGAGGTAGATGTCGTTGAGGTCGCTGTTCACGTCAAAGTCTGGATCGTCGAAGGTGCCTACAAAGGTGAGCATCGCGGTCGCTTCTTCGCCTGCGGCGACGGACTGGCGCATGTGCACGTCGCGGACGACACCGTTGACGTAGGCATAAGCATCAACATCGCCAAACATCATGTCGACATCGGTGTTGTTTGTTACCGCAAAGACCAACACGGCGTCGCCGTAGCCATCCGTGTCCTTGCCCACGCAGGTAACATGGACGTTCTCGTCTGCCTCTAGGTCGATGGGGAGCTGTTCTTGGGTGTCGGTCCCCAAGCCCTGGGGATCGAATTTGTCTTCGTCCATCTTGTTGAAACTTGCCGATGGCGTCGTATTCTTGATATCGCTGTTGCTGCCTAGATCTGGCTCGCATGGACCTGTTTTGCCGTCGGTGCTGCTGCAGCCCGCGAGGGCGAACGAGCAGGCTGCGATGGCTAATGCGGTCATGCAGAGCATGGCTAGACGTCTCATGGTTCCTCCTTGCCGTAGAGGTTATGGAAGGGCATGCGGGCAATACGAGCGGCCGGCGCTCTTGCTGCAGTATGCCCCTTAGCACCAGTCTGGCCGATAGGCGCTCAAGGTTGGAATGCCCTTAGGGCCCGATTCGCCTTATGGGCTGGGACGCATGGCCCGTTCTGGGGCTTTTTTGGGGGCGCCATATGGGGGTTCTCGTCCAAATATCCATTTCTTGTGGAGAAGCTGTGGGCACGCTGACCTGCGGGTTTGCGTTGTGCTTGCACGTTTTCGCAGGTATTGGTATAGTTTGCTTGCAAATGAAGTTGTAAATGAAAGAAGTGGGGTTTCGGCCCCGCTTCTTTTTTGTATGGATGGAGGTGCCGCAATGGTCAAGACCAAGACCGAGCAGGTGATTATCGACGCGCTCGAGGCCGTCGCTCCCCAGCACGATGTCGACATCGTCGACGTTGAGCTCGTGGGTGCCACCAAGGCCCCCTGCGTACGCGTGCGTATCGAGGGTGCCGAGGGTCAGAGCCTGTCGCTCAACGACGTCACGGCCAACACCAAGTGGGTCGGCGATGTGATTGAGGAGCTCGACCCTATCTCTTCGAGCTACACGCTCGAGGTGTCGAGCCCGGGCATGGCGCGCCCGCTGCGCCGTCCGCGCGACTTCGCCCGCTTTGTGGGCGAAGACTGCGAGCTTTCCTCCACCGCCACCGAGGGCCGTCGCAAGTACACCGGCAAGATTGCCGCTGCGACCGAGACCAACGTGACTCTCGAGCTCGAGGACGGCGAGTCTGTCACCCTCAATTTCTCTGATGTTAAAAAGTGCAAGTTGAAGCCCGTCTATGACTTCAAGCCCGCGAAGGAAGGAAACTAACATGGCAGCATCCGACATGATGTCCGCCCTGATGGAGCTTTGCCAGGAGAAGCACATCGACCAGCTTTACCTGATCGACCGCTTGGAGCAGTCGCTCGCCAAGAGCTACGCCGAGATTCTGCATCTTGAGTGGGGCGCCAAGGTGACCATTGACCGCACCACCGGCAAGATCTATGTCTACCGCCTGGAGCCGATTGACGATTCCATGGACGAGGAGGGCAACTTCACCGAGTTCGAGGAGATCGACGTCACCCCCAAGAACACCAGCCGCATCGCCGCCCAGCACGCCAAGGCCGAGATTAACGCCATCGTGCGCAACTCCGCCCGCGAGCAGATCTACGAGGAGTTCTCCGGCCGCATCGGCGACCTCATCAGCGGTACCGTGTTGCAGTCCACGCCCGACTTCACGATCGTTAAGATCCGCGACGGCGTCGAGGCCGAGCTGCCCCACTTTGACCAGCGCCGTTACGAGAACGAGCGCAACGAGCGTCCCATGGGCGAGCGTTACCTGCACAACCAGCACATCAAGGCCGTGATCATCGACGTTCGCGACCCCAACTCCACCCTTCCTCCGGTCCGCGGTGAGCACAGCCGTCCGCCGATTGTCATCTCGCGCACCCACCCCGAGCTCATGCGCCGTCTGTTTGAGCAGGAGGTGCCCGAGATCTATGAGGGCACCGTCCAGATCAAGTCGATCGCCCGCGAGCCTGGTCAGCGTTCCAAGGTCGCCGTCCACTCGCTCGACGACCGCTTGGATCCTGTGGGTGCCTGCGTCGGCCCCAAGGGCAGCCGTGTGCGTGCCGTCGTGGGTGAGCTGCGCGGTGAGCGCGTCGACGTCATCCTGTGGGATGCCGATCCGGCCGTCTACGTCGCCAACGCCCTGTCGCCCGCCAAGGTCACCCGCGTTCTCATTGATGAGGAGAAGGCCTACGCCGGCGTCATCGTGCCCGATGATCAGCTTTCGCTCGCCATCGGCAAGGAGGGCCAGAACGCCCGCCTCGCCGCACGCTTGACCGGCTGGCACATCGACATCAAGTCCGAGACCCTTGCCGCTGACATCCTCAAGAACGTGCCCGTTCACGAGGAGCCCGCTGCCGACCTGATCGGTGACGAGGGTGACAACGATGTCCGTCGTTGCGAGTATGTGTCTGAGGATGGTGTCCAGTGCCGCAACCAGGCCCGTCCCGGCTCCCGTTTCTGCGGTGTCCACGACACCGATGCCTTCGATGATGCGGAGGACCTGATCTAGCGCGCGGTCGCGTTGGGCGGGTCCCGACGCACATCCCACGCTCGTTCAGTATCTAGGCACCGCCGGTGCCAGAAAGGGTAGGTGAAGTCATATGGCAAAAGTCCGTGTGTCCACCCTGGCCAAAGAGTTCGGCATGACCTCCAAGGAACTGATGGGTCATCTCGCCGAAATGAAGATTCCCGCTAAGTCTGCTTCCTCCGCCCTGGAGGACGCTTATGTTGCCATGGTCCGCAAGCAGCTTGCCCCGGTGATCGCGGCCCGCGCCCAGGAAGTCGAGGCCGCCAAGCAGGCTGAGGAAGAGGCTGCCGCCGCCGAAGAGGCAGCGCGAGCCGCCGAGGCCGAGCGCGAGCGCATCGCCGCCGAGAAGGCACGCGAGGAGGAACGCCGCCAGTTTGCCGCCGCCCAGGCAGCCGAGGAGGCAGCCCGTGCCGAGGCCGAGGCCAAGAAGAAGGCCGAGCAGGAGCGCCTTGCCCGCGAAAAGGAAGAGGCTGCCCGCGAGGCCCAGCGTCGCGCTGTCCCCGCCTCTGACTCCGGTTCGCGTTTCCGTTCGCTGCTCGACCAGATCGCCGCGCAGGAGACCGTGCTCAAGGAGAAGAAGGACGCCGAGAACAAGGCCAAGGCCGAGCGCGCCGCCGAGCGCGGTAACCGTCGCGGCAATAACGACCGTCGTGGCGGTCGTCGTAATGACCGTAACGCCTCCGATAACAATTCCGAGCGCAACGCCTCCGAGAGCCGTCCGCATAGCCATCGCACCAACGCCAGCAACAATGTCGCTGCCGGCATGGACTTCCCCAACCCCGACAAGCAGGGCAAGGGCAAAAAGCGCAAGGGCGGCCACAGCAACGAAGAGGACCACTACAGCCGCATGGCGCGCGAGGCCGAGGAGTACAGCCGCGAGAAGGTCCTCGAGGAGGCTCGTGCCGCCGTCGAAGAGGCCTCTCGCGAGTCCACCGGTCGCCGCAAGAAGCGCAAGGAGAAGCGTGAGCGCGAGGCTGCTAAGGCTCAGGAAGAGCGCAAGATTGAGGAGGCGCTTGCCCAGGGCGTGAACCCCGAGGAGCTCGACGCCATCAAGGTCTCCCAGGGCGTTACCGTCCAGGAACTTGCCGAGGCGCTCGACGTTCCGGCCAACGACATCATCAAGCGCCTGTTCCTGCTGGGCACGCCGCTCACCATGACGCAGTCCATGTCCGACGACCTCGTCGAACTCGTTGCCGACGACCTGGGCCGTCAGATCAAGATTATTACCCCCGAGGAGGAGAACTCCTTCTCGTTTTACGACGATCCCGCCGACCTTAAGCCGCGCGCCCCGGTCGTCACCGTCATGGGTCACGTCGACCACGGTAAGACGAGCCTGCTCGACGCCATCCGCCACACCGGCGTCGCTGCCGGCGAGGCGGGCGGCATTACGCAGGCCATCGGCGCTTCGCAGGTCATGATCAACGACCGCAAGATCACCTTCATCGATACCCCCGGCCACGCGACCTTTACGGCCATGCGTGCCCGCGGCGCCAAGGTGACCGACATCGTCATTCTGATCGTGGCTGCCGACGACGGCGTCATGCCTCAGACTATCGAGTCGATCAACCACGCCAAGGCTGCCGGCGTACCTATCGTCGTCGCCGTCAACAAAATCGATAAGCCGGGTGCCAACCCCGACCGCGTGCGCCAGGAGCTCACCGAGTACGGCATCATCCCCGAGGAGTGGGGCGGACAGAATATGTTCGTCAACATTTCGGCCAAGCAGAAGATCGGTATCGACGACCTGCTCGAGACCGTGCTTCTCCAGGCCGACGTGCTCGAGCTCAAGGCCAACCCCGACACCTTTGCCTCCGGTAACGTCCTCGAGGCTAAGCTCGACAAGGGCCGCGGTTCTGTTGCCACGGTGCTCGTGACCCGCGGTACCCTGCACGTGGGCGATACGCTGGTCGCCGGCCTTACCTACGGCCGCGTCCGCGCCATGCTCGATCCCAAGGGCAACGCCGTCACCGAGGCCGGTCCCTCCGACGCCGTCGAGATCCTGGGCCTGCAGTCCGTGCCCAACGCCGGCGACGAGTTCCGCGTTTTCGAGGACGAGCGCGAGGCTCGCGCCCTGGCCGATGAGCGTTCGCTCAAGGCCCGCATCGAGGAGCAGAGCCGCGTGAAGCACGTTACGCTCGAGAACCTCTTCGAGACCATCGCCGACGCCGAGGTCAAGGAGCTCAACCTGATCATCAAGGCCGACGTCCAGGGCTCCATCGAGGCCCTTCAGGACTCGCTCGACAAGATGGACCAGTCCGAGGTTCGCATCAATACGATCCACTCCGCAGTTGGCGCCATCAACGAGACCGACGTTGTCCTGGCCGACGCCTCCAATGCCATTATCATCGGCTTTGGCGTGCGTCCCGACGGCAAGGCTCGCTCCGCCGCCGAGCGCGAGGGCGTCGAGATCCGTTGCTACGACGTTATCTACAAGTGTCTCGAGGAGCTTGATGCTGCTCGTATCGGCATGCTCAAGCCCACCGAGGTCGAGGTCTCCACGGGTACCGCGACCGTCCTTGACACCTTTAAGGTGCCCAAAGTTGGTATCGCTGCGGGTGTCCGCGTCGAAGAGGGCGAGATCGCCGCGACCGATTCCGTGCGTTTGGTGCGCGACGGCATCGTGGTCTTCAACGGTAAGATCGCGTCGATGCGCCACTACAAGGATGAGGCCAAGAGCCTCAAGAGCGGTTCCGAGGGCGGCATTGGCCTGGAGAACTTCCAGGACATCAAGCCCGGCGACCAGATCGAGGGTTACCGTATCGACCAGGTTGCCCGTACCGAGTAGGGGGTAGCGCTATGAAGCAAACGCAGGCAACCCGCCGTTTGGGCGAGCAGCTTCGCGAGAAGCTCGGTTATATTCTGCTCTTTGAGGTTTCCGATCCGCGTCTCGACCTGGTCACCCTGACCGCGGTCGAGGTCGCAGTGGACCGTTCGTTCGCGCGCGTGTTCGTGTCGTGCGATGCGAGCCGCTACGATGAGGTCATGGAGGCGCTCACTAGCGCCAAGGGCCGCATTCGCAGCCTGTTGGCTCGCTCTCTCGATTGGCGTGTCACGCCTGAGCTCGATTTTCGCATCGATCGCTCGACCGATGAGGCCGAGCGCATCACGCGTGCGCTGGAAAACGTTCCGGCCACGTTGGCGATCGAAAAGGACGAGGACGGCTACCCCATAGCGGATGCCGCCCAGGAGGCAGCTTTAGATGACTAATTCCGCCGATCTCGCCTCGTGCGAGTCTGCAGATATTAAACGACGCATCCTCGAGCTCATCGAGGATGCGTCCTCCATTGCGATCTCGGGTCATACTTCTCCCGACGGCGACGCCCTGGGTTCCGTGTTGGGTCTGGGCCTTTCGCTCATGAAGGTGTTCCCCGACAAAGATATCGCCCTGCTACTGGCAGACGACGATCCCGTTCCGCGCATTTACCGCTTTATGGAAGGCGCCGATCGTCTGGTGCCGGCTTCGAGCTTCACGGGCGATCCCGACCTGTTTATCTCGGTGGATGTGCCGGTTGTCGAGCGTCTGAACAATTCGGCCGACGTGCTCCGCCGCTCCAAACATGTGGTGTGCTTTGACCATCATCCGGCGCGCGAGGAGTTTGCCGAGGTAAGTTTGAGGCGTGTCGATGCTGCGGCCTGCGCCATGATCATCGACCGCTTTTTGGATGATTGCGGCATTGTCGCGAGCGACAGCATCGCGACCTGCCTTCTGTGCGGCCTGGTCACCGACACCGGTCGTTTTCAGTATCAGAACGCCGACGCCGCCGCGTTCCATGCGGCTTCGCGCCTGGTGGCGCACGGTGCCGACCCGGCGCGTGTCGCACTCGAGGTCTATCAGAGCATGCGCGTCGAGTTCTTGCACCTCAAGTCCATCGTCATGGGTCGTATCAAGACGGTCGCGCACGGGCGTGTGGCGTATAGCTACGCGTACGAAAGCGACCTTAAGGAATGTGGCGTCACCTCGGATGAGTGCGACGGCTTGGTTGATGTGGTGCGCTCGGTGATGGGCGTCGAGGTCTGCCTGTTCCTTAAGGGCATCGAGGGCGATACCAAGGTGCGCGGCAACCTGCGCTCCAAGGGCGACATGGATGTCTCCGAGATTGCGGCCAACTTTGGCGGAGGCGGACATCACGCTGCCGCCGGCTTTACCAACAACGGAACGATTTTCGAGACGCTCACCGCGGCACTTCCCATGCTCGCCGAGCTGGTGGGGGAGGATCCCGCTTCGGTGACCGTCGAGCTCTAATTTTTTTGGATGGTACATGGCTCGTCGTACGCCTTCTCAATTGAATATGCTGCTCGCCGTCGATAAGCCGGTGGGCTGCACGTCCCACGACGTGGTTTCGCAATGCCGACGCGCTCTCCATGAGCGGCGCGTTGGTCATGCCGGCACACTCGATCCCATGGCGTCGGGTGTCATGGTGGTGGGCGTGGGCCAGGCCACGCGTCTGCTGGGCATGCTTACGCTCGATACCAAAAGTTACGTCGCCGACATCTCGTTTGGTGCCGAGACCAATACCGATGATGCGGAAGGCGAGGCTGTCCGTATGGTGGCCATTGCTCCCGAGCTGCGCGATCCAGCCTATGCCCGTGAGCGCTTGAGTGCCATGCTGGGCCCGCAGATGCAGGTCCCGCCGGCGTTTTCGGCCATTTCGGTCAACGGCGTGCGCGCCTATAAGTCTGCACGTGAGGGCAATGCCGTTGAGTTGCCTGCGCGCCCGGTCGAGGTTAATTCTGCCGACCTGATCGCCGTGAGTGGCGAGGGCGATTCCTGCATTTGGACCGTTGCCTTCTCGGTGAGCAAGGGCACCTATATTCGTGCGCTCGCTCGCGATCTGGGTCGTGCCTGCGACAGTGCCGCGCATATTTCTGCACTGCGCCGTACTGCTTCTGGCGTTGTCTCCATTGGTGTTTGCCATGCGGTCGAGGAGCTTTCTGCCGAGTCCGCTGCCGGCTTTGCATTGGACCCCATTGCGGCACTCGGTGCCACGCGCGTCGACTTACCAGGTAATCTTGCCGACGATCTGCTGTGTGGACGTCGTATTCCTATTGATTGCGCGCTCGCCGGCTTCGATGCGTCTAAGGCGCCGTTTGCGCTGGTGCTCGATGACGGGCTCAAGGCTTTGGCGCGCATCGAGGACGGTCGCTTTGTGATGGAGCACGTCTTTCCGCAGGCAATCGGCGGTGTTCGATGATGCTGGACCCTCGCGAGCTCGCGCGCACATTTTTTGTGGGCGCGGCGGCGGAGGCCCGCATCGTTTTGGCCGATGCTTTTTATGACTGTAAGTCTATGGGTGCCGCCTCGATTGCCATCGGTGTGTTCGATGGCGTGCATAGGGGACATCGTGAACTGATCGACGCGGTTATTCGTGATGCGCGTGTCCATGGCAGCAAAGCGGTTGTCGTAACGTTTGACCCCGATCCAGATGTTGTGGTGAGCCCTGCGCCCGCTCAAAAATTGATGACGACGGCCGACCGCCTGCATGCCCTGGCTCAGACTGGGGTCGATGCCGTGGTGGCTGTTCCCTTTTCGCCCGCGGTGGCATCGCTCGACCACGTTGGCTTTCTTGATCTGTTGGCGCATGTTGTCGACATTCGCTCCATTCGCGTTGGGCGCGACTTTAGGCTGGGCCGCGGGGGCGCCTCGGGCGTTGCCGAGATGCGGGCATGGGGCACTGAGCGCGGTGTTGACGTGTATGGGCACAATCTGCTGTGCGAGGGGGGCGAGGCTATCTGCGCCACCCGCATTCGACGTGACCTGAGCTTGGGCCACGTGGACCTTGCTGCTGAGCTTCTCGGCCGCCCCTATATGGTGCGCGGCGGTGTGGTCCGTGGTCGTCATGAGGGCTCCGATATGGGCTTTCCGACGGCAAATCTGCAGGTTCCAAATGGAATCCAGCTTCCTGCCGATGGTGTGTACGAGGGCTTGGTGCTGGTCGATGACACCGTGTGGCCTGCTGCCGTCAACGTTGGCCTGCCGCCGACGTATGCGAACGATGCGGCGTCGGCACATCTCGAGGCCAACTTGATTGGTTATACGGGCGATTTGTATGGACGCTCGGTTTCGTTGGCGTTTACTCGTTGGCTGCGCCCTTCGCGCGTGTTTGATTCTTTGGATGAGTTGATCGCGACTGTCGAGGGTAACATTGACGATATCCGCCATAACTTGGGTGAGCAGGGGGTGAGTATTTGTGATTAGCGACGAGGAAAAAGACCAGGTACGCGCTGCATCCGACTTGGTTGCCATTGTGCAGGAGACCGTCGAGCTCAAGCCTCGCGGCCATGAGTTTTGGGGGTGCTGCCCCTTCCACGGCGAAAAGACGCCTTCGTTCCACATCATTCCCGCCACACAGGTGTGGCACTGTTTTGGCTGCGGTGAGGGCGGCGACGTCTTCACTTACATTATGAAGCGCGAGAACCTGAGCTTTCCCGAGTCGATCCGCTATCTGGCCGATCGCGCCGGCATTGAGCTTCACGACACCGGCGCCCGTCGTGAGCGCGGCACTAAGCGCGCCCGCATCTACGACCTGTGCGCCGAGACCGCCCAGTTCTATCACACCATGCTTATGCGCGGTAAGGACAGCCGTCCGCGTGAGTACTTTGCCAGCCGTGGTATGGGCGGTGACGTCTGCCGCCGCTATTCGTTGGGCTTTGCGCCGGGCCGCAATATGCTGGTAGCACATCTGTCGCAGAAGGGCTTTACTCCGCAGGAGATGATTGACGCCAACGTGGCTGTGAGCCGCGGGCGCGGACAGCTCGCCGATCGTTTTTACGACCGCGTGATGTTTCCCATCTTTGATGAGCAGGGTCACAACATCGCTTTTGGCGGTCGCATTATGGGCGACGGTCAGCCAAAATATCTCAACACCGCCGAGACGAGTGTGTTCCATAAGAAGCGCAACCTTTATGGCTTTAACTGGGCCAAGGAGTTTATCGTCGCGCAGGATACCGCCATCGTTGTGGAGGGTTATACCGATTGCATCGCCTGTTGGGAGGCGGGGATTAAAAACGTCGTGGCTACGTTGGGTACGGCGTTGACGGAACATCACGTGAAGACGCTCACCCGCTTTGCCAAGCGCATTGTCTATATGTTCGATGGCGACGCCGCCGGGCAAAAGGCAGCCCGCCGTGCAATCCAGTTTATCGAGCAGGACTCGATGGACCTGCGCTGTGTGGTATTACCCGACGGCAATGACCCCATGGAGTTCATCACCGCGCATGGCGGCGAGGCGTTGCAGGCGCGCATCGACGCGGCCGAACCGCTCATGGACTTTGTGTACCGCTCGCTGCAGGAGTCGAGCGACATCACCACGCCGGGTGGGCGTGCAAAAGCGCTCGAGGATGCGCTGACGCTCGTCTATCCGCTGCGCGATAGCTACATGATCGATACGTACTTTATCCAGATTGCCGACCTGTTGGGCTTGGACCTTGAGACCGTGCGCGCGAGCTCGGGCCGCGTGTTTCGCGATGTCGCCAAGCGCGAGGATGCGGAGCGCCGCCGTGAGCAGAATTATGAGCGCCAGAGGGCGCAGGCCGAGCGCTCCGGAAACGCGGGCGGTCGGGCGTCTGGTTCGCAGGGGGCGCCTCATGGCGCTTGGGCGTCGGGCGCGACGCCGCCAGTTTCTGCGCCGGTCGAGGAGGAGCCGTACGACTACGTTCCGCTCGATGCCTATGGCGCCGCGCCGGTAGAGGTTGACGACGACCTGCCTCCGATTGATGTGCCGGCAGGGATGGATGGTGCGATTTCGGTTGCCGATGCTCCGGCCGGCCCCGCAGCTCCGGCGATGCCGATCGTGCTTACCGATCTGGAGCGGAAGTCCCTGGCGGGGGAGCGCGAGCTGCTGACAATGCTCACCAGCTATCCCGACCTGTTCCGCACGCACGCCGACCGCATCTGCTCGATTGAGTGGGTGGACCCCCGTCATGAGTCCATTGCGTGGGCTGTGCTCGCGACGCCGCCGGGCACCGATCCCGCGGCGTGCATGGATGCCGCGCGTGTGGTGTGCCCCGAGGCGGCTTCGCTCGTCAGTGCCGGGCGCATCTCAGCGACGAGCAAGCACCCCACCGAGACCAACATCGTCTTTATGCTTGATACGCTTGAGCTCTACACCATTAAGCGCCGCATGCGGGCTGCTCAGGCCAAGCTGCGCCAGGACCATTCGCTCGACGATGACGCGCGCCGCGCATTGACCATGCAGGCCGCGCAGGATTCTTTGCGTCAGCGTGAGCTCCAGAAGTCGATTGGCGGCGTGGCCGATCCGTTTCGTTTGATTGGTCTGGAAACCGCTGGTACCGATCAGGCCTAGATGTTGTGGTCAACCGGCATTTTGTCTGCTATATCCAGTTTGAATTTTGGGTATAGACGTGTATGTGTGTGCTAAAGTAATGAGTCCTGTGGACTAAGAAGGGAGAATCTGTGCCAAATAAGACTGAGAGCACGGGTACTGGGCTGGAATCCTACGTTGCAAAGCTCATGGGCA
>CABQJJ010000018.1 GCA_902464485.1 uncultured Collinsella sp.
GCGCGATGCCGCCACGTTTGGCGTGTGCCTGGGCGCCATCCAGGCCGGCGCCAACATCGTGCGCGTGCACGACGTCGCGGGCTTTGCGCAGTTCCTGAACGGTTACTGGGCTGTTGCCAAGCCGCAGCCGCGTCGCGCGTTTGTGGCCGTGGGCTCCAACCTGGGGCATCGCTGCGACAACATCCGTGCCGCGCGCGACATGATCGCCGAGATCCCGCTCACCTGCGTGTCCAACTGCTCGCGTATCTACGAGAGCGAGCCGGCTTACGAGACGCGCCAGGACGCCTTTGCCAACGCCGTCATCGAGATTAAGACCGAGCTGGCGCCGCTGGTACTGCTCGATGAGCTTATGAAGATCGAGGCCGAGCTGGGCCGCGACCGTTCCAAAAAGGTCAAGGCCAACGGTCCGCGTACCATCGACTTGGATCTGCTGTGGATGGACGGCGAGACCCACGGCGGCAAAAAGCTGCGCCTGCCGCATCCGCTCATTGGCGAGCGCGACTTTGTGCTGGTGCCGCTCGAGGACCTGATGCACGACCCGGCGCGGTTCTTCCGCTACAACGGCGTCGAGGTCAAGGAACCCGAGGATCGCGTGGGCCATATCGTGGGCGAATTGGGGCGTATGTAGATGATCGAGATGAACGCTGTAGCCGCTGGCACTGAGCTCGACGCCGCGCGCGATGCGGGTCGCGAAGGTGTGTCCGCGGGCTGGTGCGCCTGGAGTGCCGGCGAGGCGTCGTTGACGTTTTCACTGGTCGTGCGCCCGGACGTGAATATGCATGCCTTCCACGGCCTGCCGTTTGTGGCGGCGATGGGCATGATGGACGCGCTCGTGGGAACGGCTGCGGCACCGGGGCTAGGCCTTGCCGGTAAGGTGGGCATTCAGTGGCCGAGCGATATTGTGTGCGGCGCGCCCACGTTTGAAACCTCGTTTGCACGCGTCGCCGTCAACGGTGGCGCCGGTGCCGCGGGTATGTTCGGCGCTGTAACGGTGGATATTGAGCGTTCGGCGTTGAGCGAGCTTGGCGTGGATGTGACCGATGAAGCGCTGGTCGAGGCATTGGCCACCGCCGTGTTGACCCGCGTGGACGCCTGGGCGGTTGTCGCCAACACGCCACAGGGAGCTGCCGGTCCGTTGGCTCCCGTGCTGGGCGAGTACTTCGACATGGTGCCGCTGCTGGGTCGCCAGGTCGCGGCGGTGTCGCCCAACGGCTTGCCGCTTGCGGTCGGCGTGTTCGCGGGCCTGGACATCTGGGGCCGCGCGACTATCAAGACCGACGCCGGCGAGCAGGAGTTTCCGCCCGAGGCCGTACGGATTCGCGGCCTGTAACGAGAGACGTCCGCGCCCAAAGATAACGATGACAACAAGACCCTCCTCGGCTATGCCGGGGAGGGTCTTTGCGCGACTACAGGGTGGCTTCGCGACCCTATTCCTCAAAACTGAAATATTTTCGTTTTTGAGGAATAGGAAACATGCACGATATCGCTGTGCTGGGCGTATTCGAGGAGCCTCTATTCCTCAAAATTGAAAATTTTTCAGTTTTGAGGAATAGGCTTGGCGAACGTTTGCGGGGACTGTGGCATCGGGCGTGCTCGACTTAAGCCCCCGCCCTATCCCAGCTCCTGCATGCGGCGGTAGATTTCGCAGATACCCTTGATGGTGAGCTGTCCGTCGACCGCGTCGAAGACATCGGTCGAATCGGCGACGATGCCGGCGAGACCGCCTGTGGCGATAACGGTGGCATCGTCGCGGCCTAGCTCGCGCTTCATGCGCGCGACCAGGCCTTCGGCCATGGCGGCGGCGCCCACCACGGCGCCCACCT
The DNA here is from genome assembly GCA_902464485.1 of uncultured Collinsella sp. Taxonomy (GTDB): domain Bacteria; phylum Actinomycetota; class Coriobacteriia; order Coriobacteriales; family Coriobacteriaceae; genus Collinsella. Next base: position 1,824 of record CABQJJ010000018.1, read on the forward strand.
TGATGCATTCCTCGGTGTCGCGGCCGATGGCGTGCTCGGGCGCCTCGAGCGGCACGCTGGCGAGCTTGGCGGCACGGGCGGCAAGCGCGTCCATGGAGATGCGGATGCCCGGCGCGATTGCTCCGCCAATGTAATAACCGTCCTCATCAATGACGTCGATATTGGTCGCGGTGCCAAAGTCCACCACGATCGCCGGCGCACCGTAGAAAGTCTCGGCCGCAACGGCGTTGGCGATTCGATCGGCACCTACGGCCTGGGGGCGCGCCGCGCGCAGTTTGGTCACCGCGGCCGTCTGCGGCCCGATAACGATGGCGTCTGCCGCGATGCGGTCGGCCACGGTGTGCCACTCGCGCGAGAGCTGCGGCACCACGCCGGCGAAGGCGATCGCGTCGACCGCGTCGAGCGAGAGGTCGTACATCTTAAAGAAGCCCATCAGGCGCACATGGATTTCGTCGGCGGTATAGGATCGGTCGGTGGGCATGCGCCACGACTGCACCAGCTCGTCTCCGTCAAACAGACCTATGGCCGTCTGCGTGTTTCCCATATCGATAGCGAGCAGCATGTCTACTCCCGGTGTCGGCGTAAAAGGACGCGCACCATTGTATACGTGTCGTCGACGGCGCTCGGCTGCGATTCGTTCACGGCGATATGGGCTGAGGGGTTTTAAATATGAAGGAATTATGCTCTACGAGATTTTCCTTGCCGTTTACCGAACTCCCACGTAATATTCTTTCTTGCGCACATGAGGCGCCCAGACATTGCGGGGTGGAGCAGTCTGGTAGCTCGCCGGGCTCATAACCCGGAGGTCGTAGGTTCAAATCCTGCCCCCGCGACCAAGAAGTTAGAGGTCAGCCGCTTAGTCGGCTGGCCTTTTTTCTTGTTGTGGCAGCCCTTTTTAGGGCTTGTGGCAGAATTGTGGCAGTAAACCATGGCAAACAATGAGAATCAGGCAGCGGGAAGCAGGCCGAAGATGTCCTTCGGCAGCGCGGCTAACTCGCCCCACTTCTCCGAAGACCCGCCGTCGTCTCCCGGCAGGAAGTGCGAGTAGGTCTTGTAGGTGATCTCGATGCTCTCGTGGCCCAAACGGGCGGAGACGTACTGTATCGAGACGCCCTTTTTCAGGAGAAGGCTGGCGTGCGTGTGGCGCAGGCCGTGCAACGTGACCGCGAATGACTTGTGCCGGGCGAAGCGGCTAAAGTCGCTCGTGAATTTCGACGGGCGGTAGAGCTCGCCGAGGTCACTGCAGAACACGGGGGTGTCCTCGCCCTGCTCGATGTCGTTGTACATCAGGCGATAGAGCTGCATCTGCTTGTGATGGCGCAGGAATTCGACCGTCCCCTCGGGGATGGTGACGTCCCTGTTCGAGCGGTTGCTCTTGGGCAGCTTCTCCTCCAGGGTCTCGCCGCAGTAGGTGTCCGTCGCGCGCGCCTCGGCGAGCGCTCGGCGGACGCGGATGACGCCTCCATCGAGGTCGACGTCGCGCCACCTGAGGGCGCACAGCTCGCCGCGTCTCATACCCGTGTCGAGCGCGAGGTTTGTGGCGGCTGCGAAGCGGTAGTCCGGGCATCCGAGCAGGGCAATTTTCATGCGGGATACCTCGTTTTCATCGATGACTCGAACCTCCTTCTTCTCCTTGGACGGGACGTCCACAAGCTCGCAGGGGTTGGACTCGATGTATTCGAGGCGGCGGGCTCGTTTGAGCGCGGTCTTCAGGAACGAAAGGGCTTTCTGACAGGTGTTGCCAGAGAGGGGCTTGCCGTTGAGGCCGCCGCTTTGGCGCATCCATGCCAGCTGATCCTCGATCATGTAGGGCTTCAAGTCTTTTAGCAGGGTCGTGCCGAGTCTCGGTACCCAGCGCGTCTCGACGATGTCGCGGTAACCGCGAATCGTGTTGGCGCTCAGGTGCTTCACGTCGTGCAGGTAGGTGACGTGCTCGCGCAGGAACTCCTCAAGGGTTTTGTTGGAGCGGTCCATGCGCGTGCGGGCCGTCATGAGCTCGACGCGCCACTCCTCTAGCAGGCGCTTTGCCTCGGTCTTGGTGCGGCAGTGGACGGTCTTGTTCAAGCGCTTAGAGGACTTGCCGTCCTCGCTCACGCTGACCCTGAGCAGCCAGGAGTCCTTGCCGCGCTTCACGGGGTCGTAGCCTTTGCTGACTGTTCTCATGGTTTTCACCTCCTTTCGGTGCGTTGGTGGCTGACGGTGCTATCTCAAACCGATTGCTCGGTAATGAGCCCCTGGGATTTCTTCTTGCTGTAGGCGTTGGCGCAGCTGCGCTTGCAGAAGCGAGTCTTCTGAATCACCCTGCCCGGCTTCTCCTCGCGGTATTTCTTGAAGATTCGTCCGCAGTTATCGCAGGTGCGCCATTCGGCGGGGTCGTCGTAGAGGAGGCCGAACTGGGAGATGATCGCCTCGGAGAGGGAACCGTAGGAATGTATGCCCGTCGGACTTCGGTGAGTTTTTTTAAGCGCGTGGGACCAAGCGGCGAGGGGTCCACCGCTGTCGCCTTCGGCTTCATCGGGAGTTTCGCCTGTCCCATCAAAGCGATAAGAGAGGAGAGAGTTCGCTAGGAAGGAGATTGCAGTGTTTGATGCGATCACCAGTCCATCCGCAAGAGTTGATGTATAGCTTTCTCGTGTGTTGAAGCCCGCATCTTCACCTTGCTGCACCATCGACTTGAACTCTGGACTCTCGAGAATGAGCGAATCGTATGACTTAAGGCGAGTGTTATCCAATAGAGCGTCGCTGTTGGAGAGAAGGAAAAAGCTAATGCCGCTCTGTGCCATGTGCGAGCGGTCACAAAGGTAATCGGCGACATCGTCGGCACCCCAGGTGTCGGTGTTTTCCAAGCCATATGCAACGGCGGTAATCAAGGCGGTCGATACCTGGAGGGCCCGTATCGTCTGAATTACCTCCGCTTCGGAAATAGCTCCCACGACCGAGCGGTCATCTAGATGGATACGGCGAGCTTCCTCGGAGAGAAAGTACGGCCTGCGTCCCAGTAGCGTTTCGTCGTCTCCTGAGTAGGCGCTACTGAACAAGGGGATGCCTGCGGCGGATGCGCTCTCGCTTGCCAGAATGCCCCATTCGCTCCTGAACGGCTGAAAGTCTGTCTTGAGGAGTTTGAAACGGTTGCGGAAAAGAGAAAGACGCTGAGCGCCGTCGTAGCCGCTGGAAACGGGGAAGCCGTAACGCTCACAGAAACGAACGATGCTCTCCGTGCGCTCGACGTTGACCTTCTGAAGGCTGCTTGCGAAGAACTCGTTTTCCAGATGCTCGAATTGCATAACAGTGGGTTTGCCATGCTCGACATAGTATGCGAAACGCTCGCCATCGGTGCTGGTTCCCCACAGCCGGTCAAAGTTGTAGCGCAACCACGGTCTTGCAGCATTGACTTCGAGCTTGATGGGCTGGCGAAGCGACAGGGGCAGGCGTTCATAGTTAACTAATGGACTCAAAATCTAATCCAATCCAACTATTGACTTTCATTTCTCATTCATGGTATCACAAAATGGATGGAAAAGGAACACCAATCCATTCTAGGAGATGCTAATGGACTGCTTTGATCATCGAGAGTTTTGTCTCCCTGACGTGTTGCACGTAGTCGATGTTGCAAAATTTCTGGGCCTTCACGAGAAGACGGTCTATTTGTACGTTCGTGAAGGCAAGATTCGCGCTATCCGCTGTGGGCGAAGTTATCGCATTCGCCGTGAGTGGGTCGAGGAGTACATTCGCTCCGCGAGCCCCAAGGACTCCGACGTAGACTAGCGGGGAGAAGACCATGAAAGATCTGTTCACGCCTAATTTCGAGGGCGATGCCGATGCGGTTGCTCCAAAGCTCGCCAAGCTCAGGGGAAGTTCTGTAGCGATCTATTTTTGGCTTCATTCACGTGCTTTTGCTTGTGGAAACAAGGTCGGAGTAAGCCAGCGTTGGCTGTCTGAACGTTTGGGTTTATCTGTTCGCACTGTTCAGCGGGCGGTGGACGACCTTGAGAGTGAAGGTCTCATCAAGCACGCACTCATACGAGGAGGAAGCGAATTCAGCATCTGTCGCCTGACAACCTTGTCAGGTGACAGACCTGCCGCGAGCGTGACGACAAGCCTGTCACCCAGCGAAGGTTTTGACGCGCCAACATTGTCATCTCAAGCATGTCATCCGTGTCATCCAACAGAAAGGGGAAACATTGAATACACTCTCCACATTGGTGAGCGAGCAGACATCGAAGACCTTGCAGCCATTCTCGACAGAAGGGACCCAGAAAACCCCTGAGACCGAAGAGGCGAGTCTTCTTCAATCCCTGCTCGAGAAAGACGCAGAGCGTTTCGGCAGTCCTAATGTCATGTCAAAGCAGACGCTGGATTACTTGCGTGGTGCCGGACTAATGGGGTTGCCCAAGATGAAGCGCCGTCCTCCAGACTCCGGAGCGCTGTTGAGGGACAACGGCTTCTCGGAGCTTGTCTTGAGCGTCTTGTCGGATGAGAGTTTTGATCCGAGTCGTATCCCCGAGAAAGCGCTCGACTGGCTGTCTTCCTATCAAGGGAAGAAGACTCCCTCTCTTTGGGTGAGCGGCGGTAGTGGTTCAGGGAAAACGACATTGGCGTGTTGGCTGGCGAGGTCACTAGTAGAACGCTCATTGAAGGACGGCGCAGTGTTGGATGTTACTTTTGTGCCTGTAGCTGACTTGGTTCGCGATACGTGGATGGGATCGAGCTACTACGGCGAAGAAAACAAGTGGCGTTCTATCCGGCCTCTGACGAACTGCGGCCTGCTTGTGCTCGATGATTTGGGCACCTGCGTGAGGCAGGGCAAGGAAGAGTGCGCTGTCGTCAGGGAGGTGGTCGATAAACGCTACACCTCGATGTTGCCAACCATCTTTACGACTCAGTTCGGCCTCCGCGAGTACTGCACGATGTTGCGAAATGCGGGGGCCGATGAGCACGACGTGTCTTCCTTGAGAAACCGTGTTCTGGCGTCGATGAGCGGCTATATCAGGCAGGAGGCGGCGGCAATTGAGGCGAACCACGTCGCCATCTAAACCATGAAAGGCTTAGGCGGAAATACGGCCGAGGGCTGAATCGAACTATTTAAACTGCAAAACTCTGGAGGTTGCCCATCGCGAGCGTGCCGTCGTCCTGCGACGTCGGCGCCGACGTATCCACCAGCACCACCACGAAGCGGACGGGCCGGCGGCTGCGGCGGGCGAGCAGGGACTCGTAGGCATCCATGGGAGCCTACCCAGGACGGGTCGCGTCGCCGCATGGGGAAAGGTGCGGCGGCAACGAGGCGTGAACGTTAACACGCACAAGATAACCCCCCGCCGACAGTAATGAATCAATAAACTGTAATCGCCGAGATATCGATTTTTCGACGACTCCTAAGAAATGCTTCGGTAGACTAAAGTAAGAGTTCCACAATCTCGTTTTTTTGTTGCCTTACGCATCGAGGAATGCAAGAATTTACAAACTGTAATTAACAGCCGTCTTACAGTTGGGGGAGAACATGCGGGCGAAACGAGCTGTCGCGATAGCGCTGACCGGACTCATGCTGTTTGAAGCATCGCCGGTGCCCCAGATCTCCCAGGCGCTGACCATCCAGAACGCCGCCGCTGTCCGCCAGCTGATGAGCACCCTCACCGCTTCGACCGCGTATGCCGATACCTCCGAAAACGCGGGGGGGGGGACGCTCCAGGTAGACACCGCTGCAAGCACCGAGGCCAGCGGAGCCGATGCCGCGGATTCGTCCGCCGCGACCGGCTCCGGTGCCTCAGCGGATAGCGTCTCCAACGCCGATGTCACCGCGGATGCCGACGCCCCCGCAACCACGAGCGACGCCGCGACCGCCGATGCCCCCGCTCCCGCGGACGCCATCACGGCAACCAACCAGCCCACCGCTCAGCCCGCCGCCCAAACCGCCACGGACGCCGCCGTCGAAGACGCCGCCCAGGACCTGGCGCAGCTCGCCGGCCGCGACTTCCAAGGCCAGGTCACCAAAACCATCAACGGCAAGACCTATATCCTGATTGGCAACGAGCAGCAGCTGCGCGCGATAGGCTCGGGCAAGAAGGTCACACGTCCGGTCTGGGAGATCACGCAGGGGTACCGGAAGACGGGCTTGATTAAAGGCGGCTGGGTCGATGTCGAGGGCTCCAAAACCGAGATTTACGCGGGTGACGCGGACCTTTCCGCGACCTCCAAATTGGACGAGGGCTCGAGCGAGAAATCGGATGAGCTGGGTGTCAGCCTTGCGGGTCACACTCGCAAACGCTACGTGACCCTTGACGACTATGGCAACGAGGTCAAGGCCGACGGCAACGCGACAAGCTCGACGCTGACCTACGCCGCCGACGCCAACTACATAATCTTCCGAAACATCGACGTGGGCTCCGACGCGGCCAGCGGCACCTCATCCAACGCGACCTGGACCCCGCTCATGTTCAGTGGCACCATGCTCGGCGCGGCGACCACCACCGACGCCGCTAAGACCGCCGGCGCGCTCTGGTCCACCATTAACGCCGACGGCATCTCCACCAACGACACTGCCCAGCGTCCCGTCATCTCCAATGTAAACGTCACTCAGACTGGCAAGCTCGATGTCTCCAGCCACACGGGCATCGGATTCTTCGGCACCGTTTCGCACAAGCTCAGCGAAACCAATCCGTTTACCGGGTCCGCTACACCCGCATACGTGAACAACATCAAGCTTCGGGACGTCTCTGTTACTAACGAATCCACCAAGGTCAAGGTCGATCAGACGCTCATCAGCTCACTCCTCGGCGTACTCGGCACCGTGGTGGGCGGCCTCGTCAGCACCCTGTTGAAGATTCTTACACTCGGCAAGGTTGACCTCAGTGGCCTTATTGAGTCCCTGTTGAACGTTCGCGCCGCCGATCCCTCTTCGCTCGCCACGGGTGCCTTCGCCGGGCGCATCGTGGGTGAGGTCACGGTCGACAAATGCGAGGTCGAGGGCGCGAGCGTGTCGAGTGCGGCGGACATGACGGGCGGCTTCGCAGGCTACGTTAAGGGAGAGGTCAAGTACGATATCCTCTCCGATGCGCTGGGCGACATCGTCAAGCTCCTGACAAACATCCTGAACCTCATCCCTGGCCTAGGCCTGGGCGACCTCATCACCCTGCTGCTCAACAACAACATCATCAAGGCGAGCCAGCTGCTCCCCGTGGCCTACTACAACCCCACGATCTCGAAATCGGGCGTCGTAAACTTCGCCAGCGGCACCGTCCTGGGCTCCGCTGGCAAGAACTACGCTGGCGGCTTCGCGGGCGTGCAGGCCGGTACCATCGTCACCGACGCCTATATACAGAGTGACGTCGCCTACACCGTGCGCGCCAAGGCATACGCCGGCGGCTTTGCGGGCGTCATCCGCGACGACGTGATGGAGGGCGCGCTCTCCGATTTGGGCGTAGACCTGCCAAGCCTCGCGAGGCTTGCCATTCCGCAGAGCATCGTCGCGACCTCCTCGCTCACTGCGGACGTCACGGTCGAGGGTGGCTCGTATGCCGGCGGCTTTGCGGGCGCCATGGCTGGCAGCCACGCGGTGAACGATAGCCTTACGGGTGCGGTCAACGTCACGGCCTCGGGCATTCAGGACGGCACGGCCGACATGCTCGCCTACGCGGGCGGCTTCACTGGTGCGGCGACGCTCGGCTGGGCGATGGACCTCGGCGCGGGTGACTACAAGAACACGAATCTGCTGAATGGTGTGGGCGGCCTGCTGAAGGGCCTGCTCGGCTCGGAGGATCAGAGCAAGGCATCGACCCTGCTTTCCCTTGCGGGCCTGAATGAGTCCGAGATCCTCGGCGCGCAGATGGCCGGCACCTTCATGGTGTCCTCGGCCAATGACTATGCCGGCGGCATGGTGGGGCGCGGCACAGGCCCGGTCATCGCGAGCTCCGATACGGCGCACGTGGGCGGCCTCGCGTTCTACAAGCAGGGCAAGCTCGACGCCACTGCGGTCGCCAGCCGTACCACCTCGCTCACCGGTCTTGACTCCGTCACGGCCAAGGGCAGCTACGCCGGCGGCATCGCGGGCATGCTTGTCCCCGGTGCCGTGGCGGCGCTGCTGAACGACACCCTCGGCTTGGGTGCGATTGGCCAGAAGCTCGGCGACGGCCAGTTCAAGATGTTCGAGGTCTCGAACGTGACGGTTGCGGGCGCCACGGACGGTGCGACCGTCTCCGTGGACGGGTGCTACGCTGGCGGCGCCATCGGCTGCGCGACTGGCGGCGACGTGGACGCCACGACCCTCACCGGCGTGAAGCGGGTCGAGGCCAAGGGCGAGGCCGGCGGCTTCATCGGCTTTTCCGGCCCGAGCGACGCGGCCGACGTGGGCGGCCTCGACGTCCTCGGCCTCATCAAGGTCTCGGGCCTGCTCTCGGTGGCCAAGTATTCGGCGGTCGGGGTGACCGACAGTTCCGTTGCGGGCGTCACAGCCGGCATGACGGTGGCAGCGACCGGCGTGAACGCCGCGGGTGAGACGAACGTCTACGCGGCGGGCGGCTTCTTCGGACGCGCGAACAGCACCAAGTCGGCGAACGTTCACGCCACGGCCGTAAAGGCAGTCACTGCTGACGCCTCAACTTCGGACGGTGCGGCGGGCGGATTCGTAGGCGTCTCGACTACGGGTGGCCTTGCGGATGCGGTGAACGGTGAGGGCGAGGACTCGGGAGTCCTCAAGAACCTTCTCGAGGGTGGTCTCATCTCCGTCGACGGTCTCGTGGGCGCCGTTCCCTACTTGCTGCCTAACTACCAGAACGCCACGGTGACGTTCGTGAACGGCGGTAGCGTTGAAGCAGATATCGCCGGAGGTTTCGCGGGAGACTTCCAGGGCGGTAAGGTCAATATCTACACCGACGATGACCTCAAGGACGCAACGGGTGCGTACGCCCGTGCGAAGACCGCGGCCGAGCAGTCCCCCTGGGGCGTCATCAACATCGACCACGTGACAGGCGGCGCGTACGCTGGCGGCTGGGGTGGTCGCGTGACCTCGGGTGCGCTCGCGAGCGCGGGCAAGGGCGGAATCAGCCTGCTCGGCAAACTCGGCACAGTGGATATCGCCCAGCTGCTCGACGTGGTCGAGGGGTACGTGCCCCTCATCAACCGCTCCGGCGTGCTGTCGAACGCGGACACGGTGGCCGCGGATGCCTCGGGCGCCAGGCCGAGCGATGCCGCCAACCCTGGCCTCGTCGTCTCTGCCTCGCGCCTCGATGACACGGCCTCCCAGTCCGGCACGGCCGGCGGCTATATCGGCTATGGCTCCGGCGTGCAGGTGAGCCACTCCAACGTGACGCAACTGCGCCATACCGCGGTGACCGAGCCGAAGGATCTCGAGGGCACGGACGGCAGCAGCTACTTCGGTAATAAGAGCTCCTACGCCGTCACCGCCCCGCGCTACGCCGGCGGATACATCGGCCACATGGACGTGGGCTCTGCGGCCTCCGTGGGCGACGGCCTGTCGTTGCTGGGAACGAGCCTGCGGCTCACCGACGTGCTCGGCGTGGTGCGTGCCGTGGTCTCCACCATCGAGCACTCCGACGTGACGGGCGGCACGGGCGGTTTCGCCGTGCGCGCGAGCTCCGGTGCCACGGGCTCCGAGATCGGCGACGCGGGCGGTTTCGCGGGCCTTGTCTCCGGCGGGCACATCCAGGATTCAAACTCCTACAACTTCTCCTACGTGATCGGCCAGATTTCGGCGGGCGGCTATGCCGGGCAGATCGAGCCGGGCGACGTGGCGCGCGTGCTGGGCGAGCTGAACACCGGTAAGGACAACGAGTCCGCACTGGCCAAGCTGCTGCACGGCCTGGTGAGCACCAACGGCGCCCTCGCGTCGCTCGTGCAGGACTTCGTGCCCACGGTTCGCAACTCCGAGACCACGTCCAGCCCCTGCGGCGGCGCCGTGCGCGCGCAGGCCGCCAGCACCGAGAGCGTGCAGCGCGGCATGGCAGGCGGCTACGTGGGGCATAACCTCGGCGGTCACATCTGGGGCACCAGCAACGCGCCGTGGACGAGCGCCGCGTCGTGGGAGTCCGAGAAGGACGGCAGCAACCACTACACCGGCACCCGGCGCGACGCCATGGCCGAGCGCATCCGCAGCGTCTACGGCGCCGAGATGGCCGGTGGTTTCACGGGCTATATGGAGCCTGGCGACACTGCCAAGACGGGGAGCGTCAGCCTGCTCTTCGGCCTGGTGAAGGCCAACAATATCCTGGGCGCTCTGCAGGTGGCCTATCCCACCGAGGAGAACGCGCAGGTCACGGGCCCCGTGCGCGGCATCAGCCTCGAGACGTGGAATAGCTGGTCTCAGCACGTTGCCTCTAAGGGCTACTATGGCGGCGATTTCTACGGCAAGACGTTCACCACCGAGGATGAGCTCGCGGCCTTCCTCGCTGATTACGTCTATGGTACTAATGTGGTTGCTGGGCGCGCTGCATACGAGAACAAGGCGAACACCATGCACGGCGGTGTGGCCGGCGGCTACGTGGGCCTCATGCGCGGTGGCACCGTCACCAACGGCCGGGCCTTCGACACCAAGACCGTGCGCGCCATGCGCGCGGCGGGTGGATTTGCCGGCCGCATGGAGACGGGCGGTGCCGTGGAGCTGGGCGGCGTGAAGGTGCTCGGACTGAACCTCAACCTCGGCCAGCTGCTCAACGTGGCCCAGGTGCTCGTTCCGGTGGTGAAGAGCTCCAGCGTGCAGGGCTTCCGCACGGGTATGGCCGTCAAGGCTACGGGAACCGATTTCAAGCACGAGACCGGCTTTGCCGGCGGCTACGTGGGCTACGCCTCTGGCGCGCAGCTGTGGGGCGATGCCACGTTCTCCGATGCCGACAAGGATGCCAACCGCTGGTCCATCGGCGCCACGCATGGCGGCTACACCGCTACGGGCGACAACGTCACCAACCTGCGCAAGGTCTCGGGCGCTAACTGCGTGGGCGGCTACGCGGGCCTCATGACGGCCGCGGGCGTGGCGGACGTGAACACGAATGCGTCTTCGGGTCTGCTGCAGAAGATCCTGGACAGCATCATCTCCACGCCGAACGACCTCGCGCAGGTGCTGAACGCCACGGTCTCCACCGTGCGCGGTGCGAGTGTCTCCGCCGTGACGGCGGGGGATGGCGCGACCGAGGCCCAGCAGAACGCCGCAGCCTGGGGTTTCACAGTCGACGGCTCCTATAAGGAAGGCAACGCCACCAAGTACGCCCGCGCGGCGGGCGGCTTCGCGGGATCGATGAAGGCCGTGGTCGCGGGCACGAAGGACCGGGACGAGGGCGCAACGGACGCCGTTACCAACACACTGCAGGTCATCGGCCTGCGCGGCGTGGAGGGCGGCCAGTACGCGGGCGGATTCTTCGGCCAGGCGGACATCGAGAGCGTGGCCTCCGTGGCGGGCGGCGACGGCGATGCCAACGGCGACCAGTCCACGAGCCTGCTGCTCAAGCTGCTGAAGGCTGGCAACATCTCCGCGCTCGACGCCTTCCGCACCTACGTGTACCACGCGAACGTGGCGGGCGTGGCAGACGGCTTCCAGGTCCGCGCGCACGATGCCAGCAAGCAAGGCATGCTCGATTCCACGCGCTTCACAGGCGTGGCCGGTGGCTTCGGCGGCGCGCTCATCAACGGCAGCGTGAAGAACGCGACCGCCGCCAACCTGTCCTCCGTGGAGGGCGTCAACTACACGGGCGGCTTCATCGGGCATCTGGGCAAGGGTGGCACGGTGGACGCGGACAAGGTCGGCGTCCTGTCGAACCTCAACCTCCTCGGCGCCACCGCGGGCGTGCTCGACATCTGGGGCTCCCACGTCGAGAACTCCAGCGTGACGGGCATCGCCGACGGCTACACGGTGACGTCGACGCATCGGGGCGCTGACTACGGCCGCGGCACCGAGGCCGCGAGCGGTCGCGAGGCCGCGGGCGGTTTCGCGGGCTACGCCGACCTGGCGCGCGTGAAGGACTGCACAGTCACCAACCTCAAGAAGGTCGCGAGCGGTGAGGTCGCCGGCGGCTTCGTGGGCGAGACCAAGCGCGCATACCTGGTGGATGCGCAGGTTAGCTCCGTGCTGGTGGACGGTCTGCTGGTGATCGTGAACGCGCTGCTGAAGCTACTCTACGCGAATCAGCTCCAGAACCTGGGCGTCATCGACATAGGCAAGTGGTTCCCCGGCGTGAGCAAGGTCTTCGACCTCAAGGTGCTCGCCGAGGGCGAGACGCTCTACGTGAACCTCTTCGGCCTGAAGGTCGGCGTGGCGCTGTCCCGCGCGGATACCGAGAACAAGCAGCAGACTGACGTGGCGATCATCACCATCGGCGACTCCACCATCAAGCTGCCGTGTACGGAAAAAGGCGGCGTGGACACCAAGGGCGATCGCGCCAACATAGACGCGCAGCTCATCAAGGGCAACCGCACGCGTGTGGAGAACTCCTCGGTCACGGGTATCGCGGTGGGCTATGACGTCTTCGGCGGCGGCGCGAGCCAGGCTGAGAACGGCGACGGGCTTGACGGCCTTACCACGGGCTACGCGGGCGGTTTCGCCGGCCTGAACGACGAAGGCGTACTCGCGAACGACCACATGGTGCTCGCCGACGTGATCCGCGGCACGAGCGGCCTGGTGGACCCCTTCGCCAACACCAAGCTCAAGAGCGTGTGGGACTTCAACTCCATGAGCGACATCGTGGGCGAGAAGGACGGCAACTACAACTCGTACAAGATCTACCGCTCCAGGAACGAGAGCCTGGCCGATGCATTCACGTCGAACAGCAAGAATGGGGCGGCGAGCGCCACCTTCGCCAAGCGCGATGGCAACGCCGATGGCACCGGCATGGATGCCTTCACGGTGAGCCTGTTGAAGCCGGTGGACGCGAGCGGCAAGGCCTCCGTCAACACCTACGATGGCACCGTGCCCACGAGCGAGGCGTCCGGTGACGCGGACACCGCTTGGCTCGGCATCAAGGACGCCGTGCGCCAGAATGCGGACGGTAGCCAGAGGCAGGAGCTCAAGGCCTATGAATCCGCCGCCAAGGCCGTGCTGATGCGGGACACCCCGGTGTCCGACAACGCCGGCGGCATCACGCCCGAGCCGGGCGAGGGGCAGGATCCGTGCGACACCTACGTGAAGCTCACGCTGCAAAAGGTGTGGGATGACCAAGGCAACAAGGCCGGCCTGCGGCCTGCGAGCATCAAGCTGACCGTGGTTGCGTCGTACAAGGACGCTGCCGGGAATGTCGTGACGCCCGCGATCACGCTGAAGGATGGGTCGACCTGGACGAACCCGCACGAGGTGGAGCTGACCGGTAAGGACGCATCCAACTGGTCCGACACCTGGCGCACGGTGATCGAGGGGCTGCCGGTGGCGGTGAAGGACGCTGACGGCACCACACATTACCTGAACTATGCCGTGCAAGGTGAGGCCGTGAATGATGGCGCCGCCGCGCAGCCTGGCGTGCGGTTCGGCAAGGTCGAGGGCGGCAACACCGCGTACGTGCCGCCCGAGCAGGCCGGCTACAGCTCCGCGGTGGGCTCCGAGGCCAACACTCTCACGATCACCGTCACCAACACCCATCGCGATGCCCTGCCCGACACGGGCGGCCGCGGCATCTGGCTGTTCCTGATGATCGGTGCGGCGCTGGGCTGCGCCGGAGCCTACGAGGCGTGGCGTCGTCGGCGCGCGGGACAGCTCGCCGTGGCGGGCGCCCCGACTGCGGGCGCTACGGTTACCGCGCTGCAGCCGCGGCCGGTCGGGGGCCACTTCCGTGACGGGGGTGCGCGATGAACGATTCGACGAGCGGGCTGCCGCGCACGGGCGTGCGCGGCAGGGGGAGGGCGCTTCGCGCGACCTCCGGGGGTTCCTCTCGACAGAGGGGCGCCACGCGCGGGATAGGCGAACGGGAAACAACGCGGGTCGGGAACACCGGCTCCGCGAGGATATAGCTATGTGATCAATAAGGGAGATAGCGAGAAAGGAAGAAAGATGACTACTATCTTCAAGAAAGCGCTGGTGCTGTTCGCGCTGGTAGCCGTGGCGCTCGTGGGCGCTGTGGCGGTAGCCCCGGCGGAGGCTCAGGCCGCGACGGGCTCGTTCACGATCCAGAGCAAGAATGCCGAGTTCGCGGGCAAGACAGTGACGGCGTACCAGATGTTCACGGTCGAGAACCCAGTCGTTGAGAACGGCAAGGTCACGAGTGCGACCTACACGCTGAACACCGCGTGGGAGGGTTTCTTCCGGGGTAAGCTCAGCACCTCTGATACGGGCGCTGCGCTGTCTGAAAAGGCGTACAGCTATGTAAAGGACCTTGTCGATGGCAACAAGGGCGCCACGCTCGTGACGTTCGCCAAGGAAGCGGCTGATTACGCGAAGACCTCCAGCGGCATCACGGCTGCCGGTACCGCCAATGCCTCGACGACGGCTGACAACGGCTACTATAAGGCCACCTTCACCGGCCTTGAGTACGGCTACTACATCTTCGCCCCGCAGGGCGGCTCCACGTCCGCTATGCGCGGCAACGACGCCATGCTCTACAACGTGGTCTCGGCTACGTCCGACCCGGTCGAGCTCAAGAGCGTGTACCCCGGTGTTACCAAGACCGTTGAGAACGGCGACAAGAACGACAACCACTCGAGCGCCCAGGTGGGCGACAAGGTGAGCTTCACCCTCAGGTCCGCAGTGCCCGATACCTCCGAGTACAACACCTACACGTTCGTCATCCACGATACCCTGTCCACCGGCCTCACCTTCAATAACGACGTTAAGGTGACTGTTGGCGGCAGGGATTACGCCATCTTCACGAATAAGTACGATGAGGCAAAGCGCTCTCTCTCGCTTGATTTCTCGAACGACATCAAGAACCTCACCGCCGGCGATGCCATCGTCGTGACCTATTCCGCCACCCTCAACGAGAACGCGGTCGTGGGCAAGGACAACCTCAACACCGCCCACGTCGAGTACAGCAACAATCCCGGTGGCACTGGCACCGGTACCTCCGAGCCGAGCAAGACCCACACTTATGACTTCGGCTTCGACCTCAAGAAGATCGGCGACAACGACGCCGTCCTCTCCGGCGCCGAGTTCCAGCTTCTTGGCACCGACGGCACCGCCATCACCCTCATCTCCGACGGCAACGACGGCTACCGCCCGATCAAGACCGGCGAAACCGGTGGCAACACGAACGTGACCACCCCCGAGAACGGCATCATCAAGTTCATCGGCCTGAAGGAGGGCGTCTACAAGCTCTCTGAGGTGAAGGCCCCGAGTGGCTACAACAAGCTCGCCGCCCCGGTCAAGGTCACCATCGCCGCGACCTACAACGCCGACGGCACGCTCATCAACTACACCGTGACGGCCGACGGCGCGACGGGCACGACCGTCACCGTCAAGAACAACAAAGGCACCCTCCTGCCCTCCACCGGCGGCATGGGCACCGTGATCTTCACCGTCGCGGGTGCTGCGATCGTCATCGCCGGCGTGGCGTGGACCATCGCCCGTCGTCGCGCGCAGAACTAGCGCACGCTATCTGAGCTGGGCTGACACGCTTTGAAGCGCCTGCGCGACATATTTCCGCTGCTTGTGGTTCTGGTGGGGCTCGCCATCATGGCGTACCCCACCATCTCGAACTTCCTCGTCGAGCGCAACGCGTCGCGCGTAGTCTCCGCTTACCAGGAGGCCGTCGACGCGCTGTCCGACGAGGACGCCCAGGCGATGCTCGATGCCGCGTGGGCCTACAACGCCCGGCTCGCGGGGCTTGCCGGCATCTCCGCTGCCGATGGTGGCGCGGATGCCGGCACCGTCTCGTCCACGCAGCTGCGCGAGCAATACAACCAGCTGCTCAACCTCAACGGCGACGGCGTGATGGGCTACATTACCATCCCGCGTCTGGATGAGACGCTGCCCATCTACCACGGCACCGACGAGGCCACGCTCCAGGTGGGCGTGGGCCACATCGACACGTCGTCGCTGCCCGTGGGCGGGGCCAGCACGCACGCGGCGCTGTCCGGCCATCGCGGGCTGCCGTCCGCCAAGCTGTTCACGGACCTGGACCGGATGAAAAAGGGCGACATCTTCTTCGTCCGCGTGCTCAAGAGCACGTTCGCCTACCAGGTCGACCAGATCGAGACCGTCCTGCCCGACCAGACGGAATCGCTCAACATCACCGCCGGGGACGACTACCTGACCCTCGTCACCTGTACACCGTACGGCATAAATTCTCATCGTCTGCTGGTGAGAGGGCATGCCATACCGTATACGGCTGACATGGATTCGCAGGTGGGCGTGTCCGGCAATCCAATCAACATTCCCTTGCCGTACCTTGCGCTGATGATTGCGTTGGCGGTGCTTGCCGTACTGCTCGCGTCGTTGCTAATCGGGCGTGCGATCGAGGCGCGGCGCGACGCCGCCCATGCAGCGGCGGGTTCGCGCGTGGCCGGTGCACGGCAGGCGGGGAGCTCGTGCGACGCGGCTGGTACGGGGGAGACGAGCGTGG
Organism: uncultured Collinsella sp.; assembly: GCA_902464485.1. Lineage (GTDB taxonomy): Bacteria > Actinomycetota > Coriobacteriia > Coriobacteriales > Coriobacteriaceae > Collinsella. The sequence continues at coordinate 18,305 of CABQJJ010000018.1, forward strand.
TGACGCGTCCCGGCGGCTCGGGCCACGGGGCGCGTGGGGCTCACGCGGGCCGCGGAGTGCACGGCGCGCACGAGATACACGATTCTACAAGGAGGGGCGGCCATGGTGGCAAGCACATGCGATAGCGGGATGATGGCTTCGCGCCGTTTCGACGACGGTGCCATCGCGGGCGCGCGGATTTGCGCGGTTCGGCGTGCGTGCCTTGTCTTGGCGTTTGCAGTCTTCGCGTGCGCCTGGGTGATCGCGGCTGCTGTGGCCGCTCCGCAGACGGCGGCTGCCGCGCCGAAGGGGTCTATCTCCCTGTCCGTCGTTACTCAGGATTCCAACGGCTCACATCAACTTGCAGGGGATACATTCACCCTGGTACAGGTCGCGACGGCACAGGTGCACGATGGCGGCAGCGGACAGTCCACAGGCGTGACGTACACCATGCTCGCGGGCTTCGAGCGCTACGACCGCGACTGGGCGTCGCTGTCCGCCTCCGACGTTGCCGCAGCTGCGAAAAATTTGGCGCAGGCCGCGTTCGATGCTGGCGCGCTCGATGCCGGTGTGCCCCGGAAGGTGCCGGAGGGCGCGCGCACGCTGACGTTTTCCGGTCTTGATAGCGGCCTGTACCTGGTGGTTCGCACGGGCGCGGCCGATGCCAACAAGAGCCTGACCTGCGATCCCGTGCTGGTCTCCGTGCCGCTGCTCGAGGACGGTTCGTTTACCTATGACGTGGACGTCGATCCTAAGTTCGAGTGGACGGATGTCGACCATCCAGGTGGCAACGGTGGCGGCACTGAGGCTGATCGCGGCACGCCCGGCTGGTTGCCCAAGACCGGCGACTACGTTATCGGCGTGGTGTGCCTGCTGGTGGCAGGCGGCTCCATTGCCGTCCACATCGGCCGCCGCCTGCGCGAAAAGCGCGCCTGAGCGGGACAAAAGCACCACGTTCGAATGTCCCACGACCGAGACGAGGGTGGGGCAAGGGCGCTGCCGCCTCGATCAGCCCAGATTGCGCAAAAGTGGAGCGAACTTCGGGATTTAGCCGAGTTCGCTCCACTTTTGCGCAAATCCTATAGCCGTGCGGCGAAAAATGGTGTACGCCACTTTCAGGACCGTCGATTGTCGTCCAATCTAGGCGACCTTTCCCAGCTTGTTCAAGAGCGCGCCCTCGACGACCGTGCGGAATCGTCTCACCTGCTCGTCCGTGGCGGCCCGCAGCGCCGGCGAGTTCGAGAAAAAGGAGGTGGAAGAGAGCCGCTCGAAGGCGGCTCAGTACCTGTCAACGAAATCGGGGCAGATTCAGACGAATCCCGAGGGGTGGGTCCGGCCGCACCTCCCACGGGGTGCCGCGCCTCCCGGCGCGGTGCTCCGGGCCCGCAAGGGGCCCTGCGCCCGCTCGGCTTTTGCTCGGGCACGGCGGTCCGTCGCTTCTGCCTCGCTCTCGCTGCGCGACCAGGAAACGCTCCCTCGGGGTCGCCTTCCCCGCTCGCTCTGCTCGCGCCGCCCGTGTCCCGCGAACGGCTGCATTCGATCGCTTGCTCATGGCCGCGATCATTCCGCCGTGTCGCGCGCCTCGGGCTCTCGCTGCGGGCTTCCAAACGCTCCCTCAGGGTCGCCTTCGGAAGCCCTCCGCTCACCATCCCGATGGGCTGGCAAGATATGCATTGCGGCGTACAAACCGTCGTTCCTACGGTTTGCCCGTCGCAATGATCTTGCCCTGCGCACGGCGCAGGGGGAGGGCGAACCGCTCGCTACGGCTCGCTCCCGCCGGGTGATGGGCCGCTCGCTACGGTTCGCTCCCATCACAAAGAGACCCCGACCGCGCATGGGCGGCCGGGGTCTCGAGGTTTCCGTCTGTCGCGGAAACCTCGCTAGTACATGTCCCTCGTGATGTAGTCCATCGTGCGGTACAACTGCACGCACAGCTTTATCGCGCGCATGACGCCATGGTAAGTGAAGCGAATCGTGCGCCCGGTCCTGCGATGCACGACGTAGCCCAGCCGCGCCCCGTTCACCTTGCGCTCGCCGCCCAGCGACTTCGAGCGGAAGCGGTACTGGAGGTCGCCGTTCTTGGAGCGTTTGAGCATGATGCCGTCCTGTGCGAGGCGGTGCGAGAGCTCGGCCATGCGGTCAGGGCAGCCGGGCATGTGCCCGACCTCCTCGATGCGTTTGGCGACCGTGCGCCTCACGCGCTCGTTCTCGGAGCGCTCGGCCTGCCCCTTGCGGGCCATGTCGCGCTCCTCCGCGCCGGGCTGCCTGCCGTGCACGCGGGAGTTCGCCTTTCCACGCTCAAGCTGCCTGAGCCCGTATTTCTCGTCAAGGGCGCGCACAGTCTCGGCGCGTGATTTCGCAGCAGCCCGCGCCGGACCCTCGTTAAGGCGCAACCCGGTGGCGAGGTCGCTCCGATTTACGGCCACATGCGCGGAGAACCTGTCGGTGCCGTCGGCCCCGCAGTGCTCCCGATGCAGGACGACGAGGCATTCGTGGGTGCCGTACCGCGTCTGGATGTAATCGCGGGCGTAGTCCATGCAACGCTCCGGCGTCATCTTGCCGCCGTTGCAGCTGCATTCGTCGGGATTGAAGTTGAGGGTGACATGCTGCATGTATGTGCAGCGCGCGCCTGCTTTGCCCGGCTCGTTGTGATGGAACTGCTCGCGAGTGGCGTGCATCTCCTCGAACCACCTGCCCTCGTCGATGATGTTCTGGGTGTCGTGCGCCAGAACCTTCTCCCGGTTCCAGTCCAGATATGATCTGATGTTCCTCAAATGGCGCTCGCTACAGACGGACACCTGCTTCACGGCCGTCATTTTCCTCCTTCCCGGGGTTATAGCGCGCCCCACTCGTCATCGTCGGCGGCGTCGGCGATTGCTTCGGGGAAGTCCGGGCACCATGTGCGGACGTCCGACACTCTGCCCGCACCGCGTCCGTCGAGCTTCTTCTGGTAGGCGAGGCGCTTCGCGGCGTCCTCATCCTCGGTGCCGAGCCCGAAGTGCGCCTTCGTGGGCGTCTTGGTGCAGTCGGTCAACGGCGCGCGGAATGCGCCCGCGCGGGATGCGGGTAGTCCGTTCATAGCCTGCTTCACCACGATGGCGCCTTCCCTGTCGGGCGCCATCTCGACCCACTCATGCGGTCGTATCACGTCGTCGGCGTGCTCGCTGTAGCTCGTGGTGCTCGATGAGGACGCGCCCCTGCTCGCGCTCGTGCCCATGGTGTGCCGGGTCGTTTTCCCGACAAGCTCGCTCGCGTAGCGCCTGTCCTCCTCCTCGCCCAACTTGAGGAAGACCTTCACGGAGCAGTTGGCAAGGATCTTGCGGCGGCCGTCGCGCTCGCCGTATTTATTGAGCTGCGAGATGTTCTGCACGCTGCCGCACCAGCTCAGGCCATACGAGCGGCCGAGGGAGAGCAGGGCGGGGAGGCACTTGACCGCGCCGAGGTTGCCCCACTCGTCGCCGAGGATGGTGAGCCTCCTCGGGACCTTTCCGCCGTTGGAGTCGGCTATGGCGTACACGGCCTTGTAGAGCTGGTCGAAGAGCACCTCGAACAGCCGATTGTAGGGGCTTCCCTCGTCCATCACGTGGAGGAACAGCGCGGTCTTTTCGGTCAGGACGCGGCGCGCGTCGATGTCGTCCCCAGAGGTGAGCCATGCGATGGGACCAGAGGCGTAGATGCGCAGGTTGACCTTGAGCGTGGACAGCACGCTACGCATCTCGTTGCCCCCGCTGCTCAGGAACTGGGAGCCGAAGATGCGTGACGGGTGGTCGTGGGGCAGCGAGCGCAGCAGAGCCTTGAGCGGGGCTGCGGGGTCGGCCCCCTCGGCCTCGGTGCCCTCGTTGATCACCCTGCACACGGTCGCCATGTTGCGGCAGCAGTCCGGGCAGTCGGGGCTGGTGGAGACGTAGTAGGCGACGGAGGAGAAGAGGCCCCTGGCCGAGTTCACCCAGTGGGAGCCCTGCCCCTCGCGCTCGGCGGGTACTATCGCCGAGGCCAGGTCCTCCGCCGCCTGCTCGGCGGCTTGCGAATCCCCTTGGCCCGCAAGCTCGACGATGAGCTTGAGCGGGTTGAAGCGAGAGCTGCGCGAGGGGTGTTGTGTGTCGAGGAGCAGGACATCGTAGCCGCGCGCCTCGATGGCATCGCCACACAGCTCGATGAGCTCCGACTTCACGTCCGAGACCACTACGTTCTCGGCGCTTTCGCCGAAGGTGAGCAGGTCGAGGCTCGGGATGTTCTGAAACCTTGTCTTGCCAGACCCGGTCTGTCCGATGCAGATGACATGTCGGTCGGGCTCAAAGAGGTACAGACCTCGCGAGAAGCCGTAGACGTAGCCGTGGCCCTTCGGCTCGCTCTTGCCGTCCCATGTCATGGAGCCCTTGATGACCTCGCGGCCCTCCTTAACGCGGGCGTTTCCCAAGACGCCGCCGTCTTCGGCGCGGCCCTTGGCACTTTCGGTCGCGAAGAAGAGCAGGGAGATGGGGAAGAGTAATGCAAGGATGGCGATGGTGCCGGCCGGGTGAGCAGCGAAACCGCCTGATAGCCACCAGTCGGGAACGGCGGTGAGATCGAAAGCGGGGATGACGGTGACACCGTCTCCGTTCAGCAGACATTCCGCTGGCCGGGCAAGCGCGGGACAGCAAAACGCTCCGAGTGCCAGAGCGCTGATGAGGGAGGGGGTAAGGATTTCCATTGCTCCCCCTAACTGCGCACTGCGGCGATAAGCGCGCAGATGTTGTCCGCGGCTGCGGAGACACGGCGCACCGCGCGGTCGGTATTGGCTGCGGAGTCCTCGTCTGCCCCGAAGGTATTGAGCGCGCGAGCGCATTGGTTCAAGTTCGACCCGGCGTGCTTCAAATCCGCGAACGCCTTGCGAAGTTCAGCGATGTCGAGGTCCGCCGTTGGCCGTGCCTCTTGATCTCCCAGCGTCTTCATGCGGGTGTAGGCGGAAATGCTCATGCCCGCCTTGCACGCGCGCGAGCGAATGCGGGTGAGCTCGTTCTCGGTGACGCGGACGTAGATTCGCCTGCGGCGTCCGATTGCGTTGCGGTGCTCGCCGCCTTCTTGGGTGTTGTTCGTCTTGTCGTTCATGGGAGTAATCCTTACGTCAGTTGTGGCAGAGCCTGTGGCAGGATTTGTGGCAGCAGGTCCGCTCCCACGGACTACCACAGGCTCCCTAGAATTACTTCCCGTTGCCATTTTACGAGGTAGATACCCCTAATCAACTCTCATGCGTTTACATGGCCTACGTAGAAAATGCCCCTCATAACCCGGAGGTCGTAGGTTCAAATCCTGCCCCCGCGACCAAGAACTTGCAGCTCGTCGGCCTAGCCGGCGAGCTTTTTTGTTATTCCGGGACCGTGTTTTCGGTTCAACTCTCGACCTCTCAAACAAAATCTCGATCTGCAACATCTAACTCCGATTTGGGCGGCTAGGTGTTACAGATCGAGATATACCGGTGGGTTGGGCCCCGTTTGTCTAAATCTGTAACACGAGGGACGGATTTTGCCGAACTGTTGTTACAGATTGAGATTTACTGGCAGGCGGGTTTGGTTTGTCTCAATCTGTAACATCTGGGGCCCATTTTGCTGAGTAACTGTTACAGATTTAGATCTTTCGGCAGGCTAGATTGGTTTGTCTCGATCTGTAACAGGTGGGGGCCGAAAGTGGGTTTAGATGTTACAGATCTAGATTGTTGAGGATGGGCTGAGAGGAATGTATCGATCTGTAACAAGTGGGTCAGATTTTGGCCTGTAGATGTTACAGATTGAGACAAACCAACGGGCCGCCCCGCCCCATCCACCTGCCGCCACCTGATATTCGCCGATTTCCGTTGTGCTGCTGTATTCCCATGTCATATCCTCTAGACAACTACGCGGCATCATCGCCGCCGCGCCTACAAGAGAGGAATGTCCATGACCGCACCTGCATTCAAGCTGCTCCAGCCCATTACGGTTGGCCCCCTTGAGCTCAAGAACCGCATTATGTTCTCGCCGCTCACCACCGGCTACGAGGAGCACGACGGCTCCATTGGCGAGCGCAGCCTGGCCTTTTATGAGCGCCTGGCCCGCGGCGGCGTGAGCTACATCGTCATCGGCGACGTCGCTCCCGTTATGACCGCAAGCCCCACGCCCAAGCTGGCGACCGACGCTCAGATCCCCACGTTTAAGGCACTGGCCGACGCCGTCCACAAGCACGGTGCCAAGGTCGCGCTGCAGCTGTTCCACCCCGAGTACGATGTGCCCGGTGTCGGCCGCATGGTCATGGGATCCATGGCTGCCGCCAAGGCCGCGCAGGAGGCCAAGGCCGCCGGCGACGAGGAGACCTTTGCCGTCAAGATGGCCGAGTCCAACGAGATCCGCAAGCAGGCATATGCCAAGCTTCACCATGACATGCAGCACTTTGTGAACGAGGCCAGCGTGGAGCAGCTCACCCAGATCAAGGAGGCCATCGCCGCCTCGGCCACCCGCGCGCAGCAGGCCGGCATCGACGCCATCGAGGTCCACGGCGACCGTCTGGTGGGTTCGCTGTGCTCGGCAATCCTCAACAAGCGCACCGACGAGTACGGTGGCTCGTTCGAGAACCGCGTTCGCTATGCGCTGGAGGTCGTCGCTGCCATTAAGGAGGCCGCGCCGGAGCTGATGGTGGAGTACAAGCTCCCCGTAATCATGGAGAACCCCGACGGCACGCCGCGCGGCAAGGGCGGTCTGCAGCCCGATGAGGCCTGCGAGTTCGCCAAGCTGCTCGAAGGCGCCGGCATCGACATGATTCAGGTCGCGCAGGCAAACCACACCGGCAACATGGGCGACACCATTCCGCCCATGGGCGCCATGCCCTACAACTGGACGCTGCCCGTGGCCGAGCGCGTCAAGGCCCTGGTCTCTGTGCCGGTGGCAACCGTCGGCCGTGTGGTTTCGGTCGAGGCCGGCGAGAAGATCCTGGAGGACGGCTCGGCAGACATCGTCGCCTATGGCCGTTCGCTCATGTGCGACCCCGACATTGCGCTGAAGGCCGCGACCGGCGAGCCCATCCGCGAGTGCCTCAACTGCAACAAGGGCTGCGTCGACGCGATTCAAAACCGCAAGTACATCTCGTGCGTACTCAATGCCGAGAACGGCGACGAGGCGACTATCGCCATTAAGCCGGGCGAGGGCGACAAGAAGATTGCCGTGGTGGGCGGCGGTATCGCCGGCCTGGAGGCCGCGCGCGTGGCGGCCAAGCGCGGCTACGACGTGACCGTCTACGAGGCGAGCGATCATCTGGGCGGCCAAATTGTGCTGGCGGCAGCACCCCCGCGCAAGGACGAGATCATGCGCTCCGTCGAGTACTACGAGAAGATCCTGCCTGGTCTGGGCGTGAAAGTTGAGCTCAACCACGCCGCTACCGCCGAGGACCTCAACGCCGCCGACGCCGCGATTGTGGCCGTGGGTGCGCACGACGTGGTCATCCCCGTTCCGGGTGCCGATTCGGACAAGGTCGTCTCGAGCTGGGACGTGCTGGCCGGCAAGGTGGAGCTTACGGGACGCGTCGCCGTCATTGGCGGTGGCCTGGTAGGCACCGAGACTGCTGAGTACCTGCTGCAGCACGGCTGCGAGGTAGCGATCGTGGAGATGCTCGACAAGATTGCCGCGGGCGAGTCCGAGACCATTCTGCCGCTGATTATGAGCGACTTTGCCGAGCATAACGTGGAGCAGCACGTGAAGACCCGCCTGACCGCCATTACCGACGAGGGCGTGGAGGCCGTGCGCACTGCCGAGGACGGCGCCGAAGAGCCGGTGAAGATCGCCTGCGATTATGTGGTGATGGCCGTGGGTTCCAAGGCCAACGCGTTTGACCTGGACGGCGTGACGGTGCCCGTGACCTGCGTGGGCGACTGCTCGGGCGAGCGCACCGCCGACATTGCGAGCGCCATTCGCACGGCGTATCACGCGGCCAACGAGCTGTAGTTGAACATCGCGGCCAGGCGGGCGGTAGCACGGATCTGTCTCGCCCGGCTGCGTCCCAGCGAAAACGACCGGGTTGGGTTTGCGAAGGCGGGCCCAACCCGGTTGATCTTTCGCCGGGATGACTTTTGGCATGGAGAGGTATGGAAATGTCCGCTTGCGCGGACGACCTCTTTTTAGGAGGGGTCAATATTTAACAATATTACATCAAAGAGGTAATTAGACACCAATTTTGTCGGTTAAAACCCTTCTAGTTGCATATACGTGTTACCTGCATAAACAAATGCTAAGGAAATGCGGTATATCGGTGGCAAATATGCAAATTCCTGCGGTGCGATTTGCAATTAACTGCTGCGGGTAAACAGTAAAATGCTACTATCTAACTTGCACGTAAGGTAGCAAATTAGTGTTTATGGCTAAAAAGTAGAAGTGGCAGGTATGTCAGAAGCAGCAAGGACTCGCACGCATGCGCTCGAGATTAGGCAGCGCGCCGTCGAGATCCTCCAAGAGGGGGTCGGTCATCGCGCTCTCGCCGCAGAGCTTGGCATCCCCCAGGCCACAGCTCGACAGTGGGCCCGCGCGTATGCCGTGGGTGGCGCCGACGCCGTTCTTAATGCGGGTTCTCATCACCACACGTATTCGTTTGACGTTAAGCTTGCCGTGGTTAAAGATCGCTTGGAAAATGGCCTAACGGTGCGCGAAGCTATGATCAAACATCAGATCCCCAGTGAGTCTTCGGTCAAGGCCTGGTGTCGTCTGTATCGCAATGGCGGCGAGGCCGCTCTGGTTGATAAGCCGCGAGGCCGTAAACCGCGCGCAAAATGCCAAAAGTAACGCAGCGATGCGCCCGAAGGGGCGCATTTTTGCACTGATACCCATTGAGGTGTCGGACTTTAGGCCGATAAATCGCTTTACTTGGCCGAAGAGTCGGCGCCATCACATCTCAGTTGCGCTATAACGTTAGACAATTGCAGCGTTTTTGCATGGGGGAGTGATGGTATGACGCTACTGTATTTCCT
>CABQJJ010000019.1 GCA_902464485.1 uncultured Collinsella sp.
ACTCGTCGTGCACGTTGGGAATATCCATGACGTACATGTTCTTTTGCGTGGCAAAAAACTCGTAGGCCTTCTTCTTGCCATCACAGGTGTTCTCGCCTACCACCAAGTCACTCGACTCGATGTAGGGGCAGACCTCGCCCAGCTTAAAGCCGGCAAAGCTCTTGATAAGCGGACAAGTGTTGCGCGGCAAGTGCTCCTCGACCTTGTCCGTTGCCCAATCGGCACCCGAGCACAGACCAACGGGAATGCCGTCACAGGCAAGCACGATCTCCTCGGGCACGTACACGCAGAACGAGCCCACGATTTTGGTGGCCTCGCCAGCCTCCTTCTTGTCGAGCATCTCCTTAATGCGGCCGCTATGGATGTTGGTGGCCACAAAATCCAAGTAGGACGTGGACTTGGGGCGGTTGTTCTGCGACAGGAACATGTCCCCGTACATCTGGCCCACGGCGCCCAGCAGCATATCGTGGTCGGCAAGATTCATGCCGAGGCTCTCCCACATCGGATGAAAATCGAATTCTTCAGCCATAACGGTTCCCCTCTCGAACCAAAAACGGATAACAGCGGTATCGATGCACGACGGACGGCGATTGCCCGGCCGTGCTCAAACCCGGAATTTTAGGGAACCTGCTTTGCGGTCGATGATTTAGTTGTGCGTCGTCTCTCCCGGAGCCGTGAACATACCTGCTCATATGCGACTCCGAGCCATATGCTGGGCGCGCGCGGCAACGCGGCGAATGTATGTCGTCTGCGGCATGTGCGCACCCTCCTTAACCAGTCGAGGTCAACTATATCAACGGTCATCGCCCCTGCGAACACCGTTGACATTCGTACGACAGCCTCGTGTGCCGTCGTTTAATAAATAATTATCTTGATTGATAAGAGTTTGTCATCCTTCATTCGGCGAACGGCAAGACAAAGCCGCCGAGGCTTATATCCCCGACGGCATTACCCGGCGCTATCGACAAACCAAGTGGATCTTACTCGCATCGAAGTGCATGCGCAGGGTCTCGTCGGCCTGCGGCAGCCCGTCGGCAGCTACGTTCACTTTGTTGACCTTCCACTGCAGGCGCGTCGGCGCATCGACACGTGGCACGTCCAACAGCACCAAGCGCTCAAAACGCGAATCGCTCACGCGAGCCACATGCAGGTCGTAGCTGTTACGACCCCGCTCTGCGCGGTTGTCCATATGGAAGTAGCTCGCACGAATACCGAGGTACGCCACGTTATCGGGAACCTCACGGCCCACGTTGAAGGTCATGCCCCAGTCGAGGGCCTCAACTTCCTCGTCGCCGATCTTACGCGCGCGGCTCGTATTCTTGCAGCCCGTCAGGCGCAGCGCAGCCAAGGTTTGCGGCCGGCGGACCACGTCCTCGACGGAGCCGATCTCCTCCACATGCCCGTTATGCATCACGCAAATGCGCTCGCACAGGCGGCATGCCTCGTCAATATCGTGGCTCACGTAGAGCACGGTACGGTTACAGACGTCGAACAGGTCGAGCATGTTCTGCTCAAGCGCGCTCTTGAGATACGCGTCGAGCGCGCTCATGGGCTCGTCGAACATAAAAATGCCCGGGTGTGCCGCCACCATGCGAGCAAGCGCCACACGCTGCTGCTGGCCGCCCGAGAGGCGCGCGGGATAACGGTCGGCAAAGTCGGCCAGTCCAAAGATACCCAAGTAGCGCTCGGCAAGTTGTCTGCGCGCTGCGGCGTCGCCTGCACCCTCAACGCCGGCACATACGTTATCGGCCACCGTCATGTTTGGAAACAGCTGATAGCTTTGAAACATCAGGGCGCATTTTCGCTCCTGGGGCGAAAGGTTGATGCCCGTCGCAGAGTCAAAAAAGGTCACGCCGTTGACGACGATCTTGCCCTCGTCGGGTGCCTCCACGCCGGCAATGCAGCGCAGCGTGCAGCTCTTGCCGCAACCCGAGGCGCCCAGCAGCGCCACACGCTCCTCGCCGGCATCGAGCTGAATGTCGAGGGTAAAGCCGGGATAGCGCTTTTTGATATCCAGGACAAGCGACATGGTCTATCGACCTCCCTTCGAGACGGCGTCATCGCGCATAAGCTCGGCCAGCGCCTCGCGATCGATACGCAAGGCATCGCCGCCCGCCGGGTCGAGCGAATCGCCCTGTCCGGCGAGATCTTTGGCCTGTTTGCGCTCTGCACGGGAGAGACCACGCTCGCGATACTTTTGCGAATGCGCCGTATACATGTTGATGAACAGAATGACCAGGAAGCTGAACGCAATTACGACCACGACCCAAAAGAGGGCCACCGACGTGTTGCCGCCCATCCACTCAAAGTAGATGGCGATGGGGATGGTCTGGGTAATGCCGGCGTAGTTGCCCGCAAAGAACAGGGTGCAGCCAAACTCGCCCATGGCACGCGCGAAGGCAAGCACCGCGCCGGCGGCAATCGAGGGCCAGCCAAGCGGCATCATAAGCTTGGTAAAGATGCGACGCTCGGACCATCCCAGGGTTCGCGCGGCATCGAGCATCTGCGTGTCAAGGCTCTCAAAGGCTCCGAGCGCCGTGCGGTAGACCAGCGGAAACGACACAACGACGGCCGAAATGACCGCCGCGGGCCAGGTAAAGACGATCGAGATGCCGTGCGCGATGAGCCACTGGCCCACCCCGGTCGAGCGGCCAAACAGCATGAGGAGCAGAAAGCCGCAGACCGTGGGCGGCAGCACCATAGGAATCGTAAAGACTGAATCGAGCAGGCCCTTGATGCGACTCGAGGTACCCATAGTCTTCCACGCGGCAAACAGGCCCAGCGCAAAGGCAATCACCAGGGCAAGGCCACTCGTTTTAATGGACACCCAAAACGGGCGGTAGTCGATGCCGCCTAAAAAGGAGGCCAGAGAGGTCAAGGGGCCCTGCTCATCCCGCAATACGACAGACGATGCTTCTACCATTTGAGCGCTATCAAGCCAACGCGCGCCGCCCTTGGCATCACCCGAGGCCGATGCAATCACCACATAGCGGTCCCCATCCGCACCGCGCTCGTCAAAGCCATAGGTATACCCGCCGGCATCAAACGTTGTTTCCGCCGTAACATACCAAGGAAGATCAACGTCCCCTAGCTGCGCACCTCCCATGGAGTTTGCGCTGTCGAGCTCACAGACGAGGGCCTTGAGACCCGATACGCACTCGTTGTCCTGCGGATCCAATCCATACTTCTCGGCCGCCTTGGGCGATATCCACACCACAACGCGATCGGCAGCAGGCGCCACTACAAGGTCCACATCCTCGTCAACGGGAAACCGGTAGCCCTCGGGCTGGCCCTCCATAGCACGAGCGGTCCCCTTGGCCAACCGCTCAAAACCCTCGATCCCATAGGAAAGCCCATGAGCGGTCGCAGCAACCTGGGCCCCGTCCTCAGCGACCCCAGCAAACGCAAATCCCGGCACCCAGCAAAGCGCGAAGGTCAAAGCACAGGCGACAAGCATGCGGAATCTATTAAGCACGAAAAGCTCCAAGCGAATACAAGGACGGAGTGAAACACAAAACGATGGAATTATCGCGCCAAGCCGCACTACTCGGAAAGCTCAAAGCCGTACTTAGCCCAAATCTTCTGAGCCTTCTTGTTGGTCAGACAGAAGTCGATAAAAGCCTTGGCCTCGTCGGCGTGCTCGGAGCTCTCGGCAACGGCGCCCGGGTACACGATGGGCTTGTGCGAATCCTCGGGGCACACGAAGGCCTCCTCGATGCCGTCATAGCGGAAGATATCGGAGCTGTAGACAAAACCGGCCACGCAGTCGCCCGTAGAGACGTAAGACGCAGCGGTGCCGACCTTGTCGGCCAGGGCCACCTTGTCGACAAGCTCGGGTGCATACTCGCCGTCGTCGCCCTCGGTGCCGGTGTAGAGACCCACAGAAGCTAAGGCCTGGTTAGCGTACTTGCCGGCGGGGACGGTCTTGGCGTCGCCGATGGCGATCTTGCCGTCCAGGTTCACGACGTCGGCGATAGCCTCGATCTTGGTGTCGGAACCCTCAGCACGAATGATCACAAGGTCGTTGACGAACATATCCTCACGGGTGTCGGTGTCGACGAGCTCAGCGGCTTCGGCGTCGTCCATGGTGCCCTTGGAGGCCGTGATGAGTACGTCGACCGCAGCACCGGCACGCATCTGCTCAACGAGGTCGCCAGACGCCTTAAACTGCGTGTCGGCAAACGTGGTGCCGGTCTGGTCGGTGTAGAGCTCTTGGACCTCGGGCAGAGCCTTCTCGAGCGAGTTGGCGGCAAAGACCTGCAGCTCGACAGCCTTCTTGGAAGATGCCTTAGCAGAGCCGGCATCGGAACCGGTCGACTCAGGCTCCTTGTTTCCGGAGCAGCCGGCAAGGCCAAGGCCGGCAGCGGCGACAGCGGAGAGTGAGACGAATCCGCGGCGAGAAACCATATCGAACATGTTCAACCCTTTCGTACCTTGTGCCCGGGCACCCCACCGCGGGCTTTATTCTGTAACTAGATTATACTTCGATGCGAATAATGATTATGAGAAATTATTCTCGTCTGAAAATATAGTTTCAAGCATGCCTACAGAATGCCGTCCCCTTGGGCGCAAATAAAAGGCGGAGCAGCCGTTCAGGTCGCTCCGCCGCAGGTAAACCGCTTAGTTGGCGTGCCCGCCGCCTGCTGTCATCTGAGCCGCATGCTCCAGCTGGTCCGCTATGGCCTCCCAGCTTTCGCGGGCGGCCTTCGTAGAACCGGGAAAGTTTACGACAAGTGTATGACCTCGTTGCATGCACACAGCGCGCGAGATCATAGCGCGGCGCGTCTTGGTCATGGAGTATGCACGGATCGCCTCCGCAATACCCGGCACGTCGCGGTCGCAGACGGCACGCGTCGCCTCGGGCGTCACATCGCGCATCGAAAGTCCCGTGCCACCGCAGGTGAGCACGACATTGGCGTGGCACTCATCGGCGGCTTCCACAATGGCATCACCGATCTCGCTGACGTCGTCGCGCACGACCACATGCGAGGCGACCGTCCAGCCCTGCGCCTCGATAAGTTCCTCGAGTGCGGCTCCAGCCTCGTCCTGGGCAAGATCGCGCGTATCCGAGCACGTCACGATCGATATCTTCAGCTCCATAGCATTCCTCCTACAACACGGCGCCCTCGGGCAGGTCGACGCGAACAACGTCCACGACATCGCCCACCTTGAGGTCGCACGGTCCTTCGTCAACACGCAACAGGCAGTTCGCACGCTGCATAGTTCCAAGCAGCGCCGAATTCTGCGTCTTAGCCTCGGTCACCAACAGCTCACCGGTCTCGGGGTCGCGCAAAACCATGGCGCGATCGAAGAAGCGGCGATGCTGTCGCTTTTTCACGCCGTGTGTGAGCGTCGCCTGCTGTACGGGACGCGCACCCTCGGCAAAGCCGCGCATCTTGCGGATCGCCGGACGCGCAAGCATCTCAAAGCCTACATACGCCGCGGCCGGATTGCCTGAAAGTCCCAGGTAGGGCTTACCTCCAAGCAAGCCAAACGTGATGGCCTTGCCCGGACGCATCGAGATGCGGTCAAACAGCACCTCACCCTCGCGCCGGACGAGCGCCGTCACGTAGTCGTAGTCGCCTGCCGAGGCGCCACCGCTCGTAATGACAAAATCGCACTCCAGCACGGCGCGATGCACCAGCTCGGCAATCGCCTGCTCATCATCGGGCGCAATGCCGTAGAACACGGGCTCGGCTCCTGCATCGAGCGCTTCGGCCATCAACGCCGACGAGTTGGAGTCGCGAATCTGCCCGCGCGCCGGCATGTTGCTCGGTGCGACCAGTTCCGTGCCCAGTGAGATGATGCCCACACGCGGGGCAGCGTGCACCTTCACGCTCGCGTATCCGGCGCTTGCCAGCAGACCCGCGCCCGCCGGAGCCACGACCTCGCCGGCGTGCATCACAACGTCGCCGGCATGGGCCTCCTCGGCGGCAGAGCGAACGTTCTCCCCCACCTTGGCAGGCGCCGAAAACCTCACACGCGAGCCCTCGTTGCCGTCGCCATCGAGCACGTCGACGATCTCGTATTTCACCACGGCATCGGCACCTTCGGGTACCGGCGCGCCCGTCATGATGCGGACCGTCTCACCCGCGCCGATTGCGCCCTCAAACACATGGCCCGCGGCCTCGTGTCCGATAACGTCGAGCGTCACCGGCGCCTCGCCAGATGCCTGCGCCAAGTCCGACGAGCGCACGGCATATCCGTCCATAGCGCTGTTGGCAAACGGCGAGATGTCGATATCGGCCACCGCGTCCTCTGCCAAGGGAAGACCGGCGGCCTGCCACACGGGAATCTCGACAACTTCGGTGCGATTCACGTGCGACAAGACGATCGCCTGCGCGTCCTCCAACGGAATGAGTTTCTCAGCCATATACACCTCTAGCATGCTGCGGCGCGCAACAAAAGCGCCGATTCTTTATGTTTATCTCAGTATAATCCCTCGCCGCCTGCTCAAGACCTGGCCCGCGGCCGTGAATACACCTGTCGGTAACGGACGGCGAAACAGAACCGAAACCAACCTGCCGGTTTGTCTCGTTTGGCACGTTCTATAATGCTCGTGTTGCAACCCAAAAGAGGAACGTATGGCTTTTACCGACAAACCCGAAAGCGCAAACGAGGCGCAGGATCATTCCCATTCGCTCGACGACAGCGGCTTTTTCTCCCTTAATGACGTCATCATGGCAGGCAGGCAACAGCTCACCCGCTCCGAGCATCTCTTGGTTGCCGACACGCGCCGCAACGCCCGCAACCTACTCGCGAGCGCCAAGTTGCTCGTACTCGTCGTCATTGTCTCGCTCGCCATGGGCGTTGCCGCTTGGGCGTTTTTGGCCTCGCTGAATATCGCGACCGACTATCGCGAGCACCATGCGTGGATTTACGCGCTGCTTCCCGTTGTGGGCGTTGCCACCGCATGGGTGTACAAAAACCACGGTCTTGCCGCCAAACGCGGCAACAACCTGGTCATCGACTCCGCTCTGGGCACACGCCTCATCCATATGCGCATGGCCGTCCTCACCTTCGTCTGCTCCACGCTCACGCACCTAACGGGCGGATCGGCCGGTCGCGAGGGAGCCGCGGTGCAGATTGGCGGCACCATCGCCAGCAACATCTCGAGCCTCGCCCACCTCAAAAAGCATGACCACCACGACCTCATGCTCGCCGGCATCTCGTCGGCCTTTGGCGCCGTATTCGGTTCGCCCCTTGCCGGAGCTTTCTTTGGCATGGAGATGTGCTTTATCGGCAAGATCGACTACACCGCGGGCATCTACTGCCTGGTCGCCTCGTTTACCGGCTACTTTACATCACTCGCCCTGGGTACCGAGTACGAAGCGAATGTCATCGCCAGCGTTCCCAACATGACACCACGGACGGTTGTCATCGTTGTTATCAGCGCAATTATCTTCGGCCTGACGGCACGCCTCTTTGCCTGGTCGGTTCGAACCGTCAAGAGCCTGTACGGTCGCTTTATCACCAATTACCTCGTTCGCGCACTCATAGGCGCACTCGTGGTTTTGGCCGCCTATGCCCTCCTCGACGCCTGGAACTACGCCGGCCTTTCCACGTGGCTTTCCGGCGCCGGATTTGCCGGCAACACCACCCTGGCGGACGCAGTCATCAAGTTGGTCGTCACAGCGCTTACCCTGGGCGCGGGCTTCCAAGGCGGCGAGGTCACGCCCCTGTTTGGCATCGGTGCGGCACTCGGTGGCTGGATCGGTTGCCTTACCGGGCTTGACCCCAGTTTTCTGGCGGCTCTCGGCATGCTCGGCGTGTTCTGCGCCGGCCTCAACGTGCCCATCACCACCTGCATGATGGCCATCGACCTGTTCCACGGTACGGCCGCTGGGTTCTTTGTCATCGTGGCCTTTATCAGCTACCTAACCGGCGGACACCGCGGCGTGTACCCCGCCCAGCGCATCATTTCACCCAAGCGCCGTTCGCTTATTGTGGATGAGGGCGGTACGGTAGCGGATGCTATCGAGCGCCACAACGACCTGATAGAGTAGATGTAATAATCGCCGTGCAGCCACATTCGGGGGCAATTCGACCTGAGCGCGACCGCACTGTTATGCCACACGCCGGGAGTCGCCCCATGCACGCAACTGATTTTGGTCGCACGCTCATCATCGCCAACCCAGCCGCCCAGTCGGGTGCGGCGCGCGAAGTTGCCGAGCGCCTGCAACGCTTTTTGGACATGACTGCACGCGCATCCCAGTTTGACCTGGTGTTAACCGAGCGTATGGGACACGCCAAGGAGCTGGCCGCACAGGCTCAGGGCTATCGCACCGTTATCGCCCTTGGCGGCGACGGCGTGATTCACGAGGTCATCAACGGGCTTATGACGCAAAAGGAGGACGCCCGCCCCGCTCTTGCCGTCCTGCCCGTGGGCTCCGGCAACGATTTTGCCCAGACGCTCGGCATCGACGATTTCTCCGGCAAGGATTTTGGCGCGCTGCTCACCTGCGAGCTGCAGCGTCAGGACATCGGGCGCATTCGCTCGTGGAACTCTGCGAGCGGCAGCGGCGAGGCTACCGTTGAGTACTTCGACCAGACGCTTTCGATCGGCATCGATGCCGCCATCGGCCTTGGCACCACCGAGCTGCGCAAAAAGACCGGCTTGACGGGCGCGCCGCTCTACACTCTCTCGGGACTTGAGCAGTTTGGCCTACGCTATCGCAACTACCCCATGACAGTCAGCTTTGACGGGGCGCCCGCCGAGCGCGTGAGGGCGATCATCATGGCGATTCAGCTGGGCCCCACGTATGGCTCGGGCTATCGCATCTGTCCCGATGCCGACCCCTGTGACGGTATATTCGACGTCTGCTACGCCTGCGGCCCCGTTCCGCGCGCGGTCGCGCTTCCCATGTTCCTTTCGGCCAAAGATGGCCACCATACCAAGCTGCCGCCGGTTCGCATGCGCCGCTGTCGCCATGTTGAGCTTACCTTTGAGGAGCCCGACTACCCCATCCAGGCCGACGGCGAGCCCGTTGTCGCCTCGCGCATCGAGGTCGACATACTCGGCGGAGCCCTCCACGTCTGGCGCCCCACCCACTAGCCACCCCTAAGTTGCGGTGAAATAGGGATGTTTATACAGCTAAAGCCGCAAAACAGTCCCTATTTCACCGCAACTTATTGAGAAGATCATTCCTCCCTGCCCGGCTTGCGACGGTTGGCCTTTTTAATGGCGTTGAAGTGCTTGTCATTGAGCCTGCGCTGGCGAGAGCGCTGAGGCACCTTGGTCTTTACGCGTCGGCGCGGTGGACGCCCGCGACGCCCAAGCTCAGCGCGCAGCTTACGCAGGCAGCTGCTACGGTTTTGGAACTGACTGCGGCTCTCGCGCGCCGTCACGGTAATCCCCGAAGGGATATGTTTCATACGCACCGCCGAGTCCGTCGTGTTGACGCCTTGTCCGCCCGGACCCGTCGCGCGAAACACCTGCACCTCGCAATCGCGCGCCAACTCCTCGGCCGACATCTCGGCATAGCGCGCATACTCACGCCATCCCATCTTGTTCTCATCCATATCAACACCTCCCCTCATACAAAAAATGTGACAAAGGGACAGTCCCTTTGTCACATCGCATACCAATCGCTTGTGTTGCGCGCTTAGGCGAAGGTGATCTCGCCGGTCTCACAGTCCATATCGGCGATACGGGCCAGGCTCTCGACGCGAAAGCCGCGCTCGCGGAGCTTGTCGCCGCCGCCCTGGAAGCCCTTCTCCACCGCAATGCCAATACCGGACACCTCGGCACCCGCAGCCTCGCAGATCTTGATAAGACCCTCGAGCGCGCAGCCGTTGGCCAAGAAGTCGTCGATGATCAGGACCTTGTCGCCCTCGGACAGGAAACGCTTGCCAACGATAACCGGGTACTCCTTCTGCTTGGTAAAGGAGTAGATGGTCGTGGCGTACTGCTCGCCGTCGAGGTTGATGGACTGTGCCTTCTTGGCAAAGACCACCGGCACGCCGCCAAAATGCTGAGCCGCGATGCAAGCCATACCAATGCCAGAAGCCTCGATCGTCAGGATCTTGTTGATCTCGACATCCTTGAACAGACGGGCCCACTCGGCGCCCATGTGGTCGAACAGCTCAACGTCGCATTGGTGGTTGAGGAAGGCATCAACCTTAAGGACGTTACCGGCCTTTACGATGCCGTCATGGCGAATACGATCCTCAAGCTCCTGCATGGCGCAACCCCTTCTCGCGGCAACGATACCGCGCGATTAATAAACGTTGTTCGATAGTCTACCACGGACCGACCCCCGCCCGTCCCACAAGCCGCATCGCACCACAAACCAGTTTTTTTGAGACGGCGCGAATACGTGGCAGGCAGCCTCCCAACACGCTAATGGCGGGCGCGCATCCTCACCAAACGAACCATCGAGAGGACAAAGCCCACGGCTGCCACGGCCATCAACACATAGAACACCGAACGAAAACCAAACAGGAACACATCCGGACGGCCTGCAACAAAACTGGTCACGGCCTCGCCCATCGCCACGCTCATCTGCCCATACAGGATATTCGACGCCACCGTAATGCCCACTGCCATACCCGCATAGCGCGCCAAACTGCCCAAGCTGCCCGCAAAGCCGAGCGCTTCGCGCGGAGCCGAACCCATATACAGCGAGTTGTTGGGGCTCTGGAAAATCGACGTGCCGCACGACATAAACGCGACGCAGCACACGATCACAGGGATAGAAGAGTGCTCGTCGAGCGTGCTTACCGCAAATAGACCGCACACGTACACGCCCAGGCCGACCGCCGTGGGACCCTCGCAGCCAACACGGTCCGAAACCGTACCCGAAAGCGGGCCGATAAAGGCATTCACCGTTGGCAGCGCCAAAAAGAGCAGTCCGGAAATGTCAGACCCAAACCCATGCGCATCCTGAAAATAGAATGGCAGGATAAACTCGGATGCGCCGATGCCAACGAACACGATGAGCATGCAGGCAAGGTTGATGGTGAAGGCCGAATTTGCAAAGCAGCGACGAGCGGCCTCGATCAGGGACATGGGGCGCTCGCCGGCCTCTGGCCTAACATGCGGCAGCGTGTAGAGTCCCACGATAAACGAGATCACGCCAATGGGCAGGTTGATGAGGAAGATGCTCTCCCAGGGAAAGCTTGCCACCAGCATGCCGCCGAGCACGGGGCCACACATCATGCCGAGGGCCACGAAGGTCGCGAGAATACCCATGGCACGGCCTCGTTCCCGCGCCGGAAACGACTCGGTGATGATACCCATGTTGTTAGCCATGGCCGCCGCGCAACCGACACCCTGAACAATGCGCGCCAGGATAAGAACCTCAAGCGAGGCCGAAAGGCCGCACAGCAGCGAACCGACCGAAAAGACGATGACGCCCAGCTGGAACACATTCACCTTGCCACGCACGTCGCCCAGACGGCCAAACGGCAACATAGCCACGCAAGTCGCAAGCAGATACACCGAGCTTACCAGCTGAATGCGATCGAGGCCCACGCCCAGTTCCTTTTGCATCACGGGCAGCGCCACGGTCACGACGGTCGAATCCAGACACACCATAAACGTCATAATGAGCACGGTAAACAGAATCGCCCACTTGTTCTTGCCATGGGTGTCGCCCTCTAGGGCAATGTGCTCGCGGCGCAGCTGCTCTGCTGTTTTCTCCATATCCATCCTTTCGAGTGGCGCAACGCAAAAACGGGGCCCCAATCGCCTGCAAACAGTCGCGATTGGGGTCCCGCCTACGGAATCGGAACTAAAGGTTACCAAAGCTTTCTGCCAGCATCGGCGCCTCGCACGAACGCTAGACTAGCACTGCTCGAGCGCCTGCTCAAGGTCGGCAATCAAATCGGCCGTGTCCTCGAGGCCGCACGACAGGCGCACCATGTCGGCGGAGATGCCACAGGCGATGAGCTCCTCATCGTTCATCTGACGATGCGTGGCATTAGCGGGATGCAGGCAGCAAGTGCGGGCGTCGGCCACGTGCGTGGCGATCTGGGCGAGCTTGAGGCTCTTCATAAAGGTCTCGGCCGCCGCGCGACCACCGTTAAAGCCAAAGCTCACAACGCCGCAGGTACCGTTGGGCATGTACTTCTGAGCGATGTCATAGTACTTATCGCCCTCCAGGCCCGGATAGCTCACGAAGCGTACCTTGGGATGACTCTGCAGGAACTTGGCAACGGCCAGGCCGTTCTCGCAATGACGCGGCATGCGCACATGCAGACTCTCGAGCGAGCTGTTCAGGAAGAAGGCCGCCTGCGGGTTCTGCATGGGGCCGAGGTCACGCATGAGCTGAGCGGTTGCCTTGGTAATGAAGGCGCCCTCGCGACCGAACTTCTCGGCATAGGTCACGCCGTGGTAGCTCTCATCGGGCGTGGTAAGACCCGGGAACTTGTCCGCATGGGCCATCCAGTCAAACTGGCCGTGGTCGACGATCACGCCGCCCAGGTAGGCAGCATGTCCATCCATGTACTTGGTGGTGGAGTGCGTAACGATATCGGCGCCCCACTCAAAGGGACGGCACATCACGGGTGTTGGGAAGGTGTTGTCGACCATCAGCGGCACGCCGTGGTCATGTGCGGCCTTGGCAAAGCGCTCAATATCGAGCACGGCAAGGGCGGGGTTGGCAATCGTCTCGCCAAAGACAAGCTTGGTATTGGGCTCAAAGGCTGCCTCGAGCTCCTCATCGGTGCAGTCGGGGGCAACGAACGTGCAGGTCAAGCCCATGCGACCCATGGTGTGAGCCAGCAGGTTGTAGGTACCGCCGTAGATGGCAGAGCTTGCGACCACATGGTCGCCGGCACCGGCCACGTTAAAGATCGCGAGGAAGTTCGCAGCCATGCCCGAGCTCGTGAGCATCGCGGCGGAGCCGCCCTCCATCTCACAGATCTTGGCGGCAACCAAATCGCACGTGGGGTTCTGCAGACGGCTGTAGAAGTAGCCAGACTCCTCCAGGTCAAACAGCTTGCCCATGTGCTCCGACGTGTCGTACTTCCACGTGGTGGACTGGTAGATGGGCACCTGGCGCGGCTCCGCATCTCCCGGATGATAGCCGCCCTGAACACATGTGGTACCGATAGTCTGCTCGCTCATATCTAGCTCCCTTGCCTGGGTTACGTTTTATTCGGTTCACGATACCGCTACCCTGCACCCCTCTCAACCCATCCAAAAGGTAGGTTGTTGGACAAATTGATCAGGGGTATTTATCTCAAGCCTTGGGCATTTACTCGATAGATAAAAATAAGGCATCCATGAAGCTCTCGATGATTACATGCACCGTCACGGGTACCATAGGCGGGTACACCGTAACCAAGGAGACAACGATGAAGCAAATCGATATCGCCCAGCTCGACACCGCGGCCTGCCAGGCTAAGGCTGCCGAATACCACGCCCGTGGTTTTAACTGCGCACAGGCCGTCGCCTGCACGCTCGCACCTGCCGTCGGGCTCGACCCCCAGACCGCCTTTACCCTCACCGAGGGCTTTGGCGCCGGCATGGGCGGCATGACCGAAACCTGCGGTGCCATCTCGGGCGCTGTGGCCATCATGGGCTTTGTAATGAGCGACGGCATGGAAAACCCCAAGACCAAGGGCCAGACCTACAAGCTGTCGCGCGAAATCGCCAAGCGTTTTAGCGAGAAGAACACGACGACTGTCTGCGGCACGCTCAAGGGCATCGGATCGGACAAGGGTCCGCTCCGCAGCTGCCCCGGCTGCATCGACGATGCCGTCGAGATCGCCTGCGATGTGCTAAAGCAGCTCGCCGAGTAAACGGCAGCTACATAAATCGACGGCCGGCACGCTTGGAATCAATCCAAAAGCACGCCGGCCGTCGTCGTTAGAACTCGGCAAATTCGGGAACGCCGACCTCGATCTCCTCGCGCCCCGCCATAAGCTCGCGCATCTTAGCGCAAAACGACTCCTGCTCCCCCGCCTTAAACACCAAATGAAGTGTCACGGCATCCGCGTAATCGGTATCCGAAACCTTGGCACCCGAATCCTGCGCCAAACGAAGCACCTGCTCATATTGCGGATAGGCCACATGCACGTCAACCGGCACGACACTCGTCATCTCGACGATCTGTCCGGCCTCCTGAGCCGCGGCCACCGCCGCCTGCGCCGCCGCAGTATAGGCGCGCACCAAACCACCAGGCCCCAAAAGCGTGCCACCAAAATAGCGCGTCACTACGCAGCAAACATTTTTGAGCCCCGCACCGCGCAGCACCTCGAGCGTCGGCATACCACTCGTGCGACTCGGTTCACCATCATCGCTCTGGCGCTCGCGTCCATCGACCAAAATCCACGCGGGAACATTGTGTCGAGCGTCATAATGACGCTTGCGAACCATCTCGATAAAGGCATTCGCCTCATCCTCGGACTCAATATGGACCAGCTGGGCAATAAACCGGCTCTTGCGGTCCACAAACTCGCCCGAAGCCTCAATATTCGATTGCAGAGTAAAATAGCTGTCCAACAAAGCCCCTCAACAACAAGCAAAGCGCAGTAACAAACAGCCTCAATAATACGGCAAAGGGTGTACCGTTGCCCTCGCCAACAAGAACGGAAACGCCAATGATGCCGTCACCAACAGCGAGACGACGTCAGCTGAGTCGATTTGGCCCGAAAGAGGAGGGAGCACGCCTTATGGCGGCGACCGACGAATGAGCGCCAAATCGGCCAGCTGACGTCGTCGCAGCGTCAACAAAGTGCTGAGTGGGCCTGTAAGCCGGGTTCTGTCGTGAACGGTCATTTATCTTGTCTGCACGTTACCGTGCAGCTCCACGCACGCTACCCGAACGCGGACCGGGCCGGCCCATAGCGTTCCTATTCGCGCTTGCTCCGGATGGGGCTTGCCAAGCCGCCGTGTTGCCACGACGCTGGTGGTCTCTTACACCACCGTTTCAGCTTTTCCCTTTACGCCTTGCGACGCAGGTGGGAGTCTTCTTTTCTGCGGCGCTTTCCGTCGGATCACTCCGCCCGGCCGTTAGCCGGCATCCCGCCCTCTGGAGCCCGGACTTTCCTCACGCGTGCTGCAAGCAGCACATCGCGCGACCGTCTGGCCCACTCAGCAGTGCAAGAGTGTAGCACACCGTTGCCGCAGGCAACGGCACAACACAAGCGCTCGCACGATAAACCAAGAACCACCCATGCGCTACAATAATCACGTCGATGGGCAACGTCGTCAGTCGAGACGCGACCGCGCTCCGCACCCCTCCGTCTACTCGGTGCGTTCCCGCCTCCTCCCCGAGGCGGGATGTCGGCATTTTTTCATGCACCGAAAACCTAATAGCCTGTGGACAGCCCGGACAACATTGCGCGCGGACGACATCGCGCACCTCAGCAGCAAATGCAAAAAGGGACCCGTCCATTACGGACGGATCCCTTAAAACAAGTGATCGTCAAACCGATTTACTCGGCGTCGGTCTCCTCGTCCTTCTTCTCGGAAGGCAGCGGGGTAACCTCGATCTCGACGCCCAGAGTCTCAGCAGCAGACTTCATGGACAGGGAGATACGACGACGGTCGAGGTCGATCTCCATGACCTTGACCTGAACCTTGTCGCCCACGTGAGTGACCTGAGAAGGCTGGTCGACGTGCTTGTTGGCCATCTCGGAGATGTGCACCAGGCCCTCGATGCCCTCGCCCAGGTCGACGAAAGCGCCGAACGGGACAAGCTTGGTCACAGTGCCCTCGACGATAGCGCCGACGGGGTACTTCTTGACCAGTGCGCGCCACGGATCCTCGGTGGTCTGCTTGAGACCCAGGGAGATGCGCTCGCGGTTGAGATCGACGTCGAGAACCTCGACCTCGACCTCCTGGCCGACCTTGACAACCTCAGAAGGATGGTTGACGTGGTTCCAAGAGAGCTCGGAGATGTGGATGAGGCCATCGATACCGCCGAGGTCGACGAAGGCGCCGAAGTCGACGATGGAGGAAACGGTGCCCTGGAGACGCATGCCAGACTTGAGCTTGGACAGGATCTCGGAGCGCTCGGCCTTACGGGACTCCTCGAGCACGACGCGACGGGAGAGGACAACGTTGTTGCGGTTGCGGTCCATCTCGATGACGCGGGCCTCGATGCGGGTGCCCATGTAGGAGGTGAGGTCCTTGACGCGACGGAGGTCGACGAGGGAAGCGGGCAGGAAGCCACGCAGGCCGATGTCGAGAATCAGGCCGCCCTTGACAACCTCGATAACCTCGCCCTCGACGTTCTCGCCGGAGTTGAACTTCTCCTCGATGCGGTTCCAAGCACGCTCGTACTCGGCACGCTTCTTGGACAGGACCAGACGACCGTCCTTGTCCTCCTTCTGGAGAACCAGAGCCTCGATGGGATCACCGAGTGCAACGATGTCTGCAGGGTTAGCGTCCTTGCGGATGGACAGCTCGCGGACCGGGATAACGCCCTCGGACTTGAATCCGATGTCAACGAGCACCTCGTCATGCTCGATCTTAACGACAGTGCCGTTAACGAGATCGCCCTCATCAAAGTCGGTAATCGTACCGTCGATGAGGTTGTTCATCTCCTCCTCGTTGACATCGTCAAGAGAGAAAATGGACGAGTTCTGAATCTCACTCAAAGGTGGACCCCTTTCGAACTACGGGGCCCCGATTGCTAGGACCTACAGAAGGGTGCGACAAGCACACAACGTTTAGGAACACTCGGGAGCCGACAGATACTAATGTGACGCTTATGCAATCACGTTCGTATAGGTTACGGGGAAATCACTTCGATTTCAAGCGTGAACTGCCATTTTTTACTCGTATGGAGACTTTTTCGTAATCTTATGAACACACGTCTCCACAACTTGACGATAACCAGCCAGGCATTTGGCTTTGGGGTAAAGTATCCGGAGCCAACGACTCTAGATCATATTTACGAGAAAGGTGCCCGCGTGCTCAAAGCAGTCGTTTTCGATATGGACGAGACGCTTCTTAGCATCAACCTCAACGCGTTCATCCTTCGCTATTTTAAGGAAATCTCGTCGATGCTCGCGGACATCGGACGTCGCAGCCGTGGTGGCACGATGGCGCGTCTCGGCACCATCCTGGTCGACCTCAATGCCAATCGCCGCAGCGGCACGGACAATCGCACCAATCTTGAGTTTTACCAGACCGAGGTCGAGCGCAGATGTGGTATCTGCCTCTCCGACCCCATGATCTACGAGGCATTTACCTACTACGATCGAGAAGTTCTTCCCCACAAGAATGACGACGTCATCAACGCCCATGCTATGCCGGGCGCACACGCCGCACTTCAGGCCGTGCAGGACGCGGGGCTGCGCTGCGCGCTCTTTACCAACCCCAGCTTTCCGCAGGGGGCCATCGAATGCCGCATGGGTTGGGGCGACCTGGCCGACGCCCCCTTTGAGCTCGTGACGCACATGGGAAACGCCACCCGCTGCAAGCCCGATGCCACCTACTATCTAGAGCAGCTTCAGGTGATGGGGCTCGAGCCGCAAGAGGTCCTTATGGTGGGCAACGATCCCAAACGCGACTTCCCGTCCCCCGATTGCGGCATCCAAACCGCCTATGTGGGCCAGGGCAAGCCCAGCCGAGCCACCTGGCGCGGAACCATGGAAGACTTCGCCCGCGACTTTAACGCCGTAGTAGAGGCCTTCTACGAGCACCAAGTAGCCGACGAACTGTCATAGGATCCTCGCTCCAAACAAAATATCGCCGCAGGTTGAGCATAAGTCAGCGAAAACGCCCCTAAGCGAGCAATGTGCCTTGAAAGAGGAGGGCATAGGCCTTCTGGCCATGTCCGACGATTGAAAGGCAGATTGCCGCTTAGGGGCGTTTGCAGCGTCGGCCGGTCCGCCGTTCGGTAGAACGGCGGAACCAATAAACTAACAGACCTGAGTTTTACCGATCATGATGTTGAGGATCTCGACGTCGGTGTCCTTCATGCCCACACGGCCTACGTAGCCCATGCTAGCGATCGTCTGCTCGACAGTATCTTGGATCAGACCCTCTCCGGCACGGAAGCCACGGCCCTGCATAGCCATATCGTGACCCAGAATCGCCGCATCAACGGCAGCGGAAATCTTGGCGGCGCAGCTCGCCTTGGCTCCATCGCACACGATGCCGCCAACGTTACCGAGCGTATTGGAGACCGTCGCACCGATTTGCTCGCGCGTGCCACCGCACAGCCAGGTAATCGCAGCGCCGGCGCCGCACGCGGCGCAAATAGCACCGCAAAACGCCGAGAGCGCACCGATATAGCTCTTGATATGCACGGCAATGAGATCGGACAGCATCACGGCGCGCACCAGGCGGTCGTGGTCGCAGCGCAGGTACTCGGCATACTCCATAACGGGCAGTGCGCAGGTAATGCCCTGATTGCCAGAGCCGCACACAATGGCGACCGGCAGCGCGCAGCCGTTCATGCGGGCGTCGGACCCGGCGGCGGCACGGGCACGGGCACGGCAGGCAACGTCATCGGCACGAGCACCTAGCAGCGTACGGCCAACCTCGGCACCCCAAGCGTGCGCAAGGCCCTCGGCACTGATCGCGCCATTCAGCTCAATCTGACGCTCAACGGCAGCGCGGGCGTCCTCAATGTCACCGTCCTCGATAAAGTCGATGATGGACTCAATCGACATGGGCGTGTCGGCCTTATCCGCCGCCCGCTCGGCCACCACGCGCTCGGCGCATGCGGCACACTCCCCCGCCGACTTGCCGCATACCGGAATACCGTCGAGCGTATGGCACGTGACGTTGGTGTGGTGATCGGTAATCTCGACGACCGCGGTATGGCCCCCGGCCGTCGCAGTCACCTTGATGTAGAGGTTGGGCACGCCCTCGACAAGCGACACATCGCAGTAGCCGGCGTCGGCGAGGAGCTCGGCCACGCGAGCGCGGTCTTCATCGTTAACGCTCTCGAGCACCTCGAGCGCGCTCTTGGCGTCGCCGCCCACGGCACCCAGCACGGCCGCGGCCTCAATACCGTGCATACCGCCCGAGTTGGGCACGGTCACGCTCTTGACGTTCTTGATGATGTTGCCCGAGCAGGCAACATCCATATGATCGGGTTCGCAACCGAGCGTCTGGCTCGCCAACGCCGCTGCATAGGCAACGGCAATGGGCTCGGTGCAGCCGAGTGCACAGACAAGCTCGCGGTTCAAAACATCGCAAAACGCGGCATCACGAAGGGAATCGGTAGGCATAGGTATCTCCTGCTTGCATAACGGGCTTGGCTCTCAAGTTAATAAATAGCTCCTTTATTTGATAACAATGCATCAAAAACCGCAACCATGGTTCCGGCGGACGGCGCTCAAGCACAAACTGACAGCATTCATTCATGAGAAGCCAGTCTTGTTGCATGCTAAAGCGTTTGACCAAAAAACGCCCGAGCGTTTACGCAAAAGTCGCGCTATCATGCAGTCGAACGCGGTAAACACCTTTAGCATTTGCGCCGCACAGACCAGAGAGGAACCATCCATGAAGATCGGTATCGGTAACGACCACGCCGCCGTCGAGCTCAAGAACATCATCTCCGAGCACCTGAAGGAGCGCGGCTGCGAGGTCGTGAACTTTGGCACCGACACCTCCGAGAGCTTTGACTACCCCATCGCCGGCTACAAGGTGGGTAAGGCCGTTGCCAACGGCGACGTCGACCTGGGCATCCTCATCTGTGGCACCGGCGTCGGGATTAGCCTGGCTGCCAACAAGGTCGAGGGCGTACGCGCCGTCGTGTGCTCCGAGCCCTTCAGCGCCAAGCTCTCCCGCATGCACAACAACACCAACGTGCTCGCCTTTGGCGCCCGCGTCGTGGGCTCCGAGCTCGCCAAGATGATTGTCGACGAGTGGCTCGACGCCGAGTTTGAGGGCGGTCGTCACGAGCGTCGCGTCAACCTCCTCAACGAGATCGACCACACGCGCGGCCTCAAGGTCGTCGACGAGGCCTAAGCTACTCAGTGCCACAAGCCAACAGAAGGGGCCCGCTCGGAACACATGTCCGAGCGGGTCCCTTCATAGATTTTGGAATAAAAGGGCGCCGCGGATGGAGTTCCGCGGCGCCCAAGCCACACGCTAACAGCTTTAAGGAGTCAAAGCTGGTTTAGCCAAAGAAACGCTTGATCTCGATCTCGGCGTTCTCCAGGCAGTCGGAGCCGTGGATCACGTTGGCGTTAACATCGACGGCAAAGTCGCCGCGAATGGTACCAGGGGCAGCGTCAAGCGGGTTGGTAGCACCCATAAGGGTGCGCATCTTAGCAACAGCGGAAGGACCGGAAACGATCATCTTGACGACCGGACCGCTCGTCATAAAGTCGCAGAGACCGCCAAAGAAGGGCTTGTCCGCCAGATGAGCGTAGTGCTCTTCGACGGTAGCGCGCTCGAGCGTGGTCATCTCCATGCGCTCGATGACAAGGCCGCTGCGCTCAATGCGGGCAACAATCTCGCCGATCTTGCGGTCGCGCACGGCGTCGGGCTTAATCATGATGAAGGTCTTCTCGATAGCCATAAGGTAGCCTTTCAAGTAGGTTCGCGCGTGCCCAAGTCCCATTCCGGCACCCGCCTGGACTGCATCGTAACAGAGTTTTAGCTGCAGTTAAACAAAAAGCTGCCCATTGAAACGCAACAATTTATTGAAACGTTCCATATGTGTCACTTCTGTTTCAAAGCCCGATTAGAGTACCATCCGACCGCCCATCAACCGCATCGAACAGAGCGGACGGTCGGTTGCCGCCCGCGAACGTACCCCCTTCACAACCTGCCCAAAGGTCCTACAGAATTTCTCGACAGGCCCCTCCCCCATAGCAACAAAATACGGACGCCCACATCAGCAGACGCCCGTAAAGCAAAACGATTTATCAATACATGGTCAAAACGGCTTCAGCCAAACCCCTACTTTACCCCGTGACCTATCTCGACGACCTTAGTCAGTGACCCAAACACGCCCTCGTCGGCCACGAGCTGTGCCTCGGCACGCTCAAGCTGCACGGCAACGGCGGCAGGAGCGGTACCGCCCTCGGTCGTTCGCGCAGCAACGATCGAGGGGATGTCGAGCGCCTCGGTAATATCGCGCTCAAAGAGCGGGCTTGCCTCCTGGAACACCTCAAACGGCAGGTCCTCAAGATTGCAGCCGCGCTTCTCACACATCAGGACCAAATGGCCCACCACGGCATGCGCCTCGCGGAACGGCAGACCACGCTTAGCCAGGTAATCGGCAACATCGGTAGCGGCAAGGTGTCCCACGCCGCACTCGCGCGCCATGGCATCCTCGTTGACGGTCCAAGTCGAAATCATACCGGCCATAACCGACAGACATTGCATGAGCGTGTGAGCGGTATCGAGCGCGCCCTCCTTGTCCTCCTGCAAGTCCTTGTTATAAGCAAGCGGCAGGCCCTTCATGGTCACAAGCAGCTGCACCAGGTTGCCATACACACGGCCGCTCTTGCCGCGGATAAGCTCAGCAAAGTCGGGATTCTTCTTCTGCGGCATGATGGACGAGCCGGTGGAGTACGAGTCGGAAAGCGTGATAAAGCCAAATTCGGAGCTCGACCACTGCACGATCTCCTCGGAAAGACGCGACAGGTGCATGGCCATGACGGAGCCGGCGTAATGCAGATCGAGCAGGAAATCACGGTCGGAAACAGCATCGAGCGAGTTAGGGATAACACCCGCAAAGCCAAGTTCGGCAGCCGTCATCTGACGATCGAGCGGATAGCTCGTACCAGCAAGCGCGGCAGCACCCAGCGGGCAGTTGTCGGCGGCATCAAAGGCGGCCTTCAGGCGTGTAAAGTCGCGCGCGAACATCCAGGAATACGCCAGCAGGTGATGCGACAGCAGCACGGGCTGAGCATGCTGCATGTGCGTGTAGCCAGGCAGAATCATCTTGTCGTACTTCTTGGCCGCATCCACCAGCACATGGCGCAGCTCAAGATTAGCCTCCATGAGCTCTTTGGCCAGCGCCTTGACGCCCAGGCGCGTATCGGTCGCCACCTGGTCGTTGCGCGAACGCCCGGTATGCAAGCGCTTACCGGCCTCGCCGATGCGGCGCGTCAGTTCGCTCTCGATGGACATATGAATGTCCTCGTCGTTGATATCGAAGATGAAGTTGCCGGCATCGATATCCTGCTCGATTCCAGTCAGGCCCCTGGCAATCGCTTGCTCGTCCTCGGCGCTGATGATGCCCTGGGCCGCCAGCATCTTGGCATGTGCCTTAGAGCCGGCGATATCCTGCTTATAGAGATGTTTGTCGACCGGCAGCGACGCGCCAAACTCCTGCGTGACCTCGGCCACGCCCGCCTCAAAACGACCGCCCCAAAGAGCCATGGAACCGTCCCCTTTCTCCAAATACCAAAACAAGCGCCCAAAGCAATGCGCCATGTCGCTAAAGCGATTTTTCAACTGCTAGTTTTACATATTCCTCACCGTGTGCGAGGCCATATAGCTAATTTGCAAAGAAGTGACGCGCCATGCACTTGGCGCCCAACGTCTCCCTCCGGATGTTGCCCCGCGAACCATCGATCCAGGCCTTCAGGCTCATGGGAACGTCCTCGACCTTTGCAGCATCGAACTCGGGCGCGAGGGCAAGTAAAGCGTGCGCGATAGCATTGAACATAACGGATACTCCTCATATATATGGGCACAGAGCCGCCAAATTGATAGAAGGAGCCCCGCCGGACAACCCCGGCGGGGCTCGGACACAGCCGCAGACGCGGCATCATATATGCGGGCGGAACGTAGGGGCCACCAATGTTAAGAAGTGTCAGCAAGCATAACGAAAGGTAGGGACCCCGTGCGCCCGTTTTGTATC
This sequence comes from uncultured Collinsella sp., assembly GCA_902464485.1. Taxonomy (GTDB): domain Bacteria; phylum Actinomycetota; class Coriobacteriia; order Coriobacteriales; family Coriobacteriaceae; genus Collinsella. The sequence continues at coordinate 22,740 of CABQJJ010000019.1, forward strand.
ACGCGGATGGGCCGCGCGGATACCAAGAGAAGGAGGCACTAGGCCTGGGCGGCAGCGGAGCTGGGACCCTGGACCTTTGCCCACGTCTTGAGCGACAGCGTATCGATCTCGATAAAGCCGGCGCTGGCCTTCTCGTCAAACGTGGTGTCGCGGTCATAGGTGGCCAGACCGTAGTCATACAGGCTAAACGGGCTCTTGCGGCCAACGACATGGCAGTTGCCCTTAAAGAACTTCAGGCGGACGGTGCCGGTCACGAACTTCTGGGTATCGGCCATAAAGGCATCGAGCGCGTTTTTGAGCGGGCTGTACCACTGGCCGTTGTACACGGCGGTGGCCCAATCCTGCTCGAGCTTAATCTTGGTCTTGAGCAGGTCGCCCTCGACGCAGATGTCCTCGAGCGCCTTGTGGGCGGTGATGAGCGTCAGGGCGCCAGGAACCTCGTAGCACTCGCGGCTCTTAAGGCCCACCAGACGATCCTCGACCAGGTCGAGACGGCCAAAGCCATTGTCGCCGGAGATCTTGTTGAGAGCGATGACGATCTCGGAGAGCTTCATCTTCTTGCCATCGACGGCGACGGGCTTGCCGGCCTCAAACTCAATCTCGGTATAGGTCGGGGTGTCCGGCGTGTCCTCGGGGTTCTTGGTCATAACCCAGGCGTCGTCGAGCGGCTCGTTCCAAGGATCTTCCAGGTGGCCACACTCAATGGCACGACCCCACAGGTTGTCGTCGATGGAATAGGGGTTGTCGTTGGCACCCTCGGGAACCGGCACGTTGTGGGCATGTGCGTAGGCGACCTCGTCGGGACGGCACTTCAGATCCCACTCACGCACCGGAGCAATAACCTTAAGATCGGGGTCGAGGGCCTTGACGGCAGCCTCAAAACGAACCTGGTCGTTACCCTTGCCGGTGCAGCCGTGGGCGACGTAGGTCGCGCCAAACTCGTGAGCGACCTCGACAAGCTTCTTGGCGAGCAGCGGGCGAGACAAGGCAGAGAGCAGCGGGTACTTGTTCTCGTACATAGAGTTTGCGGCAATGGCCTTAGTCAGGAACTCATCGGAGAACTCGTCGCGCAGGTCGAGCACCTGGCAGTCCAGAACGCCCAGGTCGAGCGCCTTCTGCTTCTTGGCATCCAGGCCGGTCTCCTCCTGGCCCACATTGCCGCAGACGCAGACGACATCGAGATTCTTCTCGTCCTGGAGCCACTTGACACATACAGACGTATCAAGACCACCAGAATATGCGAGAACGACTTTTTCCTTGCTCATGGCTGTTTCCTTTCGCCCTTGGTAGCTAGTTAGAACATCGGTCAGTTGCAAGTCATTTCAAGGTCACATACTGCGCAATATCAGGTTAAATAGCATAAAGCACCACAACATGCCCTAGAAACATGCAGTTGTGTCGTGCTAAAACCCAACGACCTCAAAATGACTCTGTTGAGGCAATTCGCCCCATGCGGACAGAGACGATTGTTATCGTCGTCGGGAAATTGCGCGCTGGCGTCGGATGGCATTGTCTGCAGTAGTGATGATCTTTACGAACTGCATCTGCCTCTCCTTTCACCTATCGCCGGGCGCAATTCTAATATCGTAAACGGTACCTTTTCCTCGGTAAGCGGCTCTTTTGCCGTCTCCGTTTTCGATGGTCGCTATATTACGCTAAAGTGCCTGCTGTACAAGCGGCAAATTCAAATTACTGAAAAGTTTTTTCATTAGTTTGTGAATTGCAGTGCAAATACGCACCATTCCTGCGAAAATACGCTCGATTACATAGCAGAGGGTCATTACGCCCGAAACAATCTGGAAACGGAAAAGCGCATTTATGCAGACTTATGAATCAGACGCCAACATCGGCAACATTAAACTCATCGCCGTCGACATGGACAAGACGCTGCTGACCGACGAGCGCGTGCTGCCCCAGGGTCTCGACGAGCGTCTGGACAAGCTCGCCGACGCCGGCATCGTATTCTGCCCCGCCAGCGGACGCCCCGCTCCCAAGCTCGAGGAAATGTTCGAGGGCATTAAGAACCGCCTCGCTTTTTGTCCCGACAACGGAGCGTGCGTGATCTATCGCGGCAGCTATATCTATAAGAGTAATATCGACGTGGAGCTGTACCAGCAGGTCTTGAGCCGCGCCTCGGAGGATCCGCGCGCTGTCCCCGTCCTGTGCTGCTTCGACGAGTTCTACGTGCTTGCCCGCGACCATCAATACCACGACGAGATCAGCGTCTACTACAACACAATCAACTACGTCGATAGCTTTGAGGGCATTGATATCGAGTCCAACAAGATCTCGATCTTCTTCCCCGCCTATGATGCCGAGCCTGCATTCCGCGAGACCTATAGCCCCGAGTTCTCGGACAAGCTCTACGTCACCAACGCCGGGCGCGAGTGGATCGACTTTATGAACCTGGGCGTCGACAAGGGCGCCGGCGTCGCGCACCTGTGCGAGCGCCTGGGCATCGATATCACCGACGCCGCCGCCGTGGGCGATACCTACAACGATATCCCCATGCTGGAGCGCGTCGGACACAGCTTTATCGTGGACAATGCCGAGGAGCACATGAACGCGCACGCCAAATGGCGCATTCCGAGCAACAACGACGGGGGCGTACTGACGCTCATCGACGCCATCTTGGCGGCTCGTTAACATAGCTTGTCGGACCTGGCCGGGCGACGCGGGTAAGTTTTTCGTTCGGTCAGGTCCTGGGCTCGCTCGAAGGCCACATTAAGTGGCCTTCGGCTCGTGCGGAATCTACGAAAAACTTACCCGCGTCGCCCGGCCAGGTCCTAGGTTTACTTGTCTGCCGCCTAGATGGCGTCTTGGCGTCTAGATACTTTGGCTGAATTAAATTGAATGAAGGGAGCTCCTTGTTGATGAGGGGCTCCCTTCTGTTTTGGCTACTTTGGGGTTGTTGGTACGTCTTTATTTGGCATCAGCCCAGGTTATGCCGGTGCTGGCTTCGGCGATTAGGGGTACGCGGAGGTCTACTACGTGCTCCATGACGTCTTGGACCATGGCGGTGAGGCGCTCGACTTCGTCGACGGGGCACTCAAAGTCCAGTTC
>CABQJJ010000020.1 GCA_902464485.1 uncultured Collinsella sp.
GCGCGGCAACCTCCTGCTCACAGCAGCGTATATATTGCGGTAATTCTACCCGAGCGGCCTATGCTAGACCCCAAAACAGCCCGAACAGCACATTTCCATCGAGCCAACCCAAGTGGGTGGGCGCAAGGCGGGCACGGGCGCGACCTGCGATAACGTCTCTCGATGTGACGCGCCCCACATGGCCCTCGACATCATCGGGCACCCAGGTGGCAAGGCCCAACCCGAGCGCACGGTCACAGGCCGATGCCAAATCATCTGCAGGAATTATGTTCGCCGCGCGAGCCAACAGGTCAGACCCAACGCCATGCGTCATGCGGCAAGCGAGCATCAAATCCTCAGCCGCTGCCTCGCGCCGGGACAGATACTCGGCATCAAACGCCGTCGCGGCATCGTCGCGTTGCATCAGACGCACGCGGTGCGCATCGCCTCGAGAAGACACGCCGGGGAACAAACCTGCAAGACAGTCGAAATCCTCGGCGTCGAGCATGCCCGCGGCAGAACGGCCCAGGCCCAGATAGCCCTGTCCGGTCCAATAGGCAATGTTGTGGGCACACTCATGGCCGACGAGAGCGTAGCTCGCAACCTCATACGGGTGATAGCCGGCCGCAGTCAGACAATCACGCGCCACGTCCATGCATGCCGCCTGAAAATCCTCATCAGGCTCGAGCGACTCGTCGCGGCACGCCATGCGATAGAGGGGCGTCCCCTCCTCGAGCGTGAGCGGGTAAACCGACACATGATGCGGAGCCGCCGCCAGCACGCCATCGAGCGTGCGCTGCCAGCTCGTGGCCATCTGTCCGGGAAGGCCGCACATCAGGTCGCAGGACACATCGAGCCCAGCATCCTTGACCGTCGCGATGGCAGCGAGCGCCCGATCGGCATCGTGAATACGGCCGATGGCGGCAAGTTCGGTGTTATCGAGCGTTTGCACGCCCAGAGAAACGCGTGTGACACCAGCCTTGGCAAGCGCAGTGGCAAGCTCGGCGGTCAGCGACTCGGGATTGGCCTCGCAGGTAAACTCAACGGGGGCGCACCACGTACGAATACGCCGCGCCAGCTCCACCAGGCGCTCCCCCGCCAGCGACGGCGTGCCGCCGCCAACATAGACGGTGCGGATCTGGTCAAGGGCCCCGGCCTTGCCAAAAGCATCGAGGCGCGCGTACAACTGTCCAAAATAGGCATCGAGCGCAGCGCTCAGGTCGCACGGAGCAAAACTGCGTGAGTCAAAGTCGCAGTACCGACACTTTTGGGCGCAAAACGGCACGTGCACATACAGCGCGGTAACGGCCACCCTTAAGCCTCCAGCGGATGAGCGGGCACCGACTCGCCGGCGGCAAGCGCGGCCTCGCAGGCCACCACATCGTGCTCGATATCGTCGACCAATGCCATGAACTCCTCGTATGTGGAGCAGCGCACCACCTGCGCGCGCCAGGCGGCGGCATGGGGCATGCCCTTAAGATACCAGCTCGCGTACGTGCGGGCGCGTGACATAAGCGGCAACAGCTCATGCGTGAGCGTCAGGTGCTCGCGCAGGGCATCCAGGCGCTCGACCGAGCTACGCACCGGTACCGGCGTGCCATCGAGTGCAAGGGCTCGAGCATCACCGAACACCCACGGATTGCCGTAGATGCCGCGCGCGATAAACACCGCGCTGGCACCCGAGCTTTGCAGATGCTCAGCAGCGTCCTCTGCCGAGAACACATCGCCCGAACCGATCACGGGAATCTCGACGGCGTCGGTCACCTCATCGACGACCGACCAATCGGCCTGGCCCGTATAGAGCTGCGTGGCGCAGCGACCATGCACCGCCACCGCGGCGGCCCCTGCTCCCTCAAGCATCTGGGCAAACGTCGCGGCATTGCGGTCCTCGGCATAAAAGCCCTTACGGATCTTTACAGTCACGGGCACATGCGCCGCGCCCACCGCCGCCTCGACGATCTTCTCCGCCAGGTCAGGCGTGCGCATGAGCGCCGAGCCCTCGCCCTTGGTAACGACCTTGCGGGCGGGGCATGCCATATTGATATCGATCAGCGACAGGCGATCGCCCACACGCTCCTCGACGGCGGCGACGGCGTTCGCAAACTGATCGGGCTTGGAGCCAAAGAGCTGCACGCAAATCTGTTGTTCCTCATCGGCCGGCAGCACCAGGCGCCACGTCTTGTTGCTGGCATAGGCAAGGCCCGCCACGCTCACCATCTCGCTGTAGGCAAGGTTGGCACCGCGGCGACGGCACATGATGCGATAGGCGGGATCGGTCACGCCGGCCATGGGAGCCATAAGGAACGGCTGCTCGGCATAGGCGCCCAGCAGCCGCTGACTATATTCGGAAAGCGCCATAGACCTACTCGTCCACCTTGAGGATCGCCATAAACGCCTCCTGAGGGACCTCGACCGAGCCGATGGCCTTCATGCGCTTCTTGCCCTCTTTCTGCTTCTCGAGCAATTTGCGCTTACGCGAAATATCGCCGCCGTAGCACTTGGCAAGCACGTCCTTGCGACGCGCCTTGACGGTGGAGCGAGCAATGATCTTGTTGCCGATAGCACCCTGGATGGGCACCTCGAACAGCTGACGCGGAATGATCTCCTTGAGCTTGTCGCATAGGCCGCGGGCAAGACCGTAGGCCTTGTCCTTGTGGACGATAAACGACAGCGCGTCCACCTCGTCGCCCGAAAGAAGGATATCGAGCTTGACGAGCTCGGAGGGGCGATATTCGTTAAACTCGTAGTCGAGCGAGGCATAGCCCTTGGTGCGGCTCTTGAGCTGGTCAAAAAAGTCCAAGATAAGCTCGGCGAGCGGCATGTCGAAGCGCATCTCGACCGATTTGCTCGTGAGATGGATCATGTCGGTTGTAATGCCGCGATGCTCGATAGCGAGCTGCATGACGGCACCCGTATACTCGGGCGGGCAGATAATCTTGGCCTTGAGGTAGGGCTCCTCGATGCGCTCGATGCGCGTAGCCTCGGGCAGATCCTGCGGGCTGCGGACATCAATCATCTCGCCGTCGGTCTTGTAGACGTGATAGTCCACCGAAGGGCTCGTGGCAATGAGGTCCAGATTGAACTCGCGCTCCAGGCGCTCCTTGACGACCTCCATATGCAGTAGGCCCAAGAAGCCCACGCGGAAACCAAAGCCGAGCGCCACCGAGGTCTCGGGCTCCCACACCAACGACGGGTCGTTAACATGTAGCTTATCGAGAGCATCGCGCAGGTTCTCGTAATCCTTGTTGTCAATCGGGAACAGGCCCGTGTAGACCATGGGCTTGGCCTCGCGGTAGCCGGGAAGCGGCTCGGGGCAGGGATTCGACGCCCACGTAAGGGTATCGCCCACGCGAACGGCCTCAGGATCCTTCAGGCCCGTGACCACGTAGCCGACCTCGCCGACCGTCAGCGCGTCAACAGGGGTCTCGGCAGGACGCTTGACGCCCACGCCGTCGACCAAAAAGTCACCCTTGGCCTGCATCATGCGCAGGGTATCGCCCTTTTTGATGGAACCGTCAAAAACACGCACCGTGGCGACGACGCCGCGGTACTCATCGAAGTACGAATCTAAGATGAGCGCCTTGAGCGGCGCGTTCGCATCGCCCTTGGGCGGTGAGATCAAAAAGACGATGGACTCCAGCAGATCGTGGATGCCCTCGCCGGTCTTGCCCGATACGCATACGGCATCGTCGGCAGGAATCGCCAGGTCGTCCTCGATCTCGGTCTTGACCTCATCGGGGTGTGCCGATGGCAGGTCGATCTTGTTGATGGCGGGCACGATATCCAGATTGGCGTTCATGGCGAGCGTCGCGTTGGAGACGGTCTGCGCCTCGACGCCCTGCGTGGCGTCGACGACGAGCACCGCACCCTCGCAGGCGGCCAGCGAACGCGAGACCTCATAGGTAAAGTCCACGTGGCCCGGCGTATCGATCAAGTTGAACTGATACGTCTCACCATCGTCGGCGTCATAGGACACGCGAACGGCATTGGACTTGATCGTGATGCCGCGCTCGCGCTCGATATCCATGGTGTCCAGCAGCTGAGACTCCATGTCGCGCTCGTCAACGGTATGGGTGAGCTCAAGGATACGGTCACTGATCGTGGACTTGCCATGGTCGATGTGCGCAACGATTGAGAAGTTGCGGATGTGGGAAATGTCAATTGAAGTATTCATGCGGACTATCTTACCCGAGCGGCACAAAAAATGGAGCCTGCTCCATAAAACAGGCTCCATTTATGCGCGTAATCTATGTGGTGTGAAATTTACAACTTAAGCGTTGATGCTGTTCACGAGCTTGGCAAGACCGGACTTGCGGTTGGAAGCCTGGTTCTTGTGGATAACATGCTTGGCGGCAGCCATGTCGAGACGCTTGGTGACGGTCTTGAGGGCAGCCTGGGCCTTCTCGGCGTCGCCCTCAGCGACGGCGGACTGGACGTGCTTGGTCAGCGTCTTGAGCTCGGACTTGACAGCCTTGTTACGCATGCGAGCTGCCTCATTGGTGCGGATACGCTTCTTCTGAGACTTGATGTTTGCCACTTCTGGAGTTCCTTTCGAGTTCCTTGCAAAAAATGTATGACACCTCTGAGACACGGTGAGGTCATGCAAGCGCCTACTATAGCACGCTCCCCCTCAAAGGGATAGAACGAATTTGTCAAATAGGCAGGTATCATCACGATTTTCTCAAGATGTTCGTAATCCAGAGCAAAAGCGCGGTCTCCGAATCGGCCGAACCCTTAAGCGCGAGCTCCACATCGACCGCACCCTCGAGCGCAGCGACAAGCTCCGCCATCGAAAAACGGCGTGCCCAAGTCAGATGATTCTTGACCTGCCAGGCCTGAAGCTTGAGCGTCGCGGCAAGCTCGCGGCCCTGCCCACGCGCATCGAGTGCCTTAGCAACGATAAGTTCACGGATGCGTCCGCACAGCAGCGTGTAAGTCCAAACATAGCTCTTGGCGGGCAGTAGATTGAAGAGCTCGAGCGAGCGGCGCATGTCACGGGCCGAGACCGCATTGAGAAAGTCCCAGGGCTGGACTTCGGCCGTGCGCACGATCCAGCGCTCCACATCGGCGAGCTCAATCTGAGGCGCCTCGACCATCTGGGCAAGCTTTGCCAAGTCGTTGTCGAGCATACGGGTGTTCTCGCCCGAGCGTGAGACGAGCTCCTCAGCGGCTGCCGTGGAGATGGACTTACCGTGTTGCGTCGCCATCTGCTGCACGCGACGCGGCAACTCCCAGCGTTTGGTGCTCGAACAGTCGATCACTGCCTTCTTATCGATCTTGGCGATCGCCTTATACAGGCGCGTGTTCTTGGCAAGCGAGTCGGCAATGACAAGACAGACGGTCGTGGGGCTGGGGCTCGCCAGATACTCGACAAGCGGCTCAGAGACCGCCTTGGCGAGCTTTGAGCATCCATCGAGGATTACCAGGCGAAACTCGCTACCCATGGGAAAGGTGTTGAGAGAGCCGATAATCGATTCGATATCGGGGTCTTTGGTCATGTCGCGCTCGTCGAGGTTGAACTCGACCATGCCCGACTTTTCCAGACGTGCCTTCATGCGCGAGACAGCGTGGTCACGTTTGACTCCGTCGGTACCGACAATCAGATATGCCGGCAACAGCCCGGTTTCGGACATCGCGCTCCCCCTCTCGCAAACTCCCATATTCGTACCGTGTCATTTTAGCCCAGGGGCCTACCACGCGCCAACGAAGTCATCACGACCGCTGGCATTGCATCGTAAAGCCCTTTGCGGTCGGCGTGATGGTGATATCACCTTGTTCGATGGTGCATGCAAAGGCCCCACCGGCCGCTCGAACCGCATCAACGCACTCGTCGCTGGGATGACCGTATCGATTCCCCTCGCCGGCGCTTGCAATGGAAAGCTCGGGCTGCAAGATACCGAGCAACTCGCCGTCGACCGAAACCTTCGAGCCGTGATGCCCCAACTTGAGCACATCGATATCCCCCACCTCCTGCACAAACTCACGTTCCTGGTCAAGCTCGGCGTCGCCGGTCAGCAACATACGCAAGCGCTTTCCTTCCTGCGCAAAGGTGAGCAGCAAGACAAGCGAGTCTTCGTTCCCCTCTCCATCCACAGAATCGAACGGCCACATCACGCGTGCGCGAAACGCACCGATGTCGAGGGTATCTCCCCGCCTCACCTGGCGATATGAAACGCCGGGATGGTTTAGAACCTGCGCGGGCGCATCCTCGAGCGCGTCGGCCGCCACGGCTATGGTCCCAACCGAAAACTGTTCCAACACTGCAGGCAGGCCGCCCCAATGGTCCTCGTCCCAATGCGTTACAAAGACGGCGTCGATATGATGCACATTGTTTCGAACGAGCGCGGTGACCACCCGCTCGTCGAGCCCGCTATCCACGAGCACCACCGTCGAGCCCTGCCGAACCAAGATCGCATCGGCCTGACCAACATCGAGGACCGTCACCGAAGGCGGCGCGCATCGATCCCAATAGACATACGGAACACCCACTGCAAGCATCAAACACAGCAGCACCACTGCCATGCTCCGTGCGCAGGGGCGTGGCCACCAGACCAAGAGGACTACCAGCGCGAACGGCACCACGTATACCAAGGGCGTATTGGGCGACACACTTACGGATGCACCAGGAACGGCGGCAAAAAGCTGTTCAAAGAACAGCGCGCAGCGAGCGACAACCATGGGCACCACGAGCGCCCCGTGACGCAACAGCGGCACAAACGAGCAGGGCACCAGCACAACCGAAGATGCGAGCAGCACGCTTATCACCGGACCGATCACGGCATTTGCGAGCGGGGCAATGAGCGAAAACGTCCCGAAAGCGGGAATAGTTACGGGAAGTGTCGCGAGTTGCGAACACAGCGTGACAGACAAAATACTGGCGACGCCCGATGGCACGCCCAGCTCGCCCAAGGCGTAGGTAGCGTAGGGGCAAAAACAAAGGATGGCAAAAACACTGGCACACGATAGCTGAAAACCCATCTCGAACAATACCGTCGGACGTAGCAACACAAAGATTGCCATGGTGACAAATAGAGCCGAGAGGCCATGCCGGCGACGACCGGCGTCGTTAGCGACAAGCGACGCCGCCACCATGCAGCACGCGCGAACGGCCGAGGGCGAGGAGCCCGTAAAAACGGCATAGGCAGCAAGAGCCAGTACCAACAGCCCCCGCTGCAGCCCACGAGAGAAACGCGTCTTTTGCAAGCCGCTCTCAATCATAAAACCGACGATGGCAAGATGGCTGCCCGAAACGGCGATAAGATGTGCGGTGCCCGTTACCGAAAACCAATCGCCCGCCGGCTGGGCACGCAGCTCGGAGGAACGTCCGCAGACAACGCCCGCAACGAGCGAGCGCGCCGGATCGGTCGCGGGCGCGATAACGGCAAGGAGCTCGTTTCGAAGCCAAAGCAACGGCCTTGGAGAGCCCTCGTCGACCGATACCAACCGGATGACTTTAACCTTTCGAAACTCGCCCCGAAGCACGCGTGAGCGCCCATACGCATCATTCTCAAACCGCGAAACTCGACCGATAGCACGTACATGCGAACCGGCGCCGAGCCCACGATCACACGACAGTCGTACCAGACCCAAACGCTTTTCGCCCGCATACGCATCGCAGACATAGGAGTACACACCGTCATTGATGGACGGATCGCCCTGCACATAAAATTCGAGACTGCTCGCAGCCCGGTTATCCAGTGCCCTCGAAGCATGCAGCGCCCCTATCGCCCAAGCCGCGGACACGACCGCTCCCGCCACGAGGCCGAGGGCCGCGGCATACAGCCATCGCCTCCACCGCACAAGACGCATACAGGACCGAGCTAATACGATGCACGCCGCAGCCGCAACGGGAATGGCTATAAGCAATGTGACGGGCGCTGGCTGCTCTCCCAGCAGCAAATCGGCTGCCATGTTAAGCACCAATCTGCAGCTCGCACACAAGCCGGCACAAATGGCCATCGTCCACGGCATCAACGGGCGCGGCGGCATCACATGCTCGCGCTCAGTCGCACTCATACGCAGATGCAATCTTTGATTTTGGCGAGTTTTTTCTCACCGATCCCCGATACGCGCATGAGGTCATCGACCGAGGTAAAAGCCCCGTTTTGCGTCCGCTCGTCGATAATCGATTGAGCCACAGAAGGCCCGATGCCCGAAAGCGTCTGCAGCTCCGCCGCACTTGCCGTATTGATGTTCACGAGTCCCGACGAAGACCCCACACCAGAAGTCGCGGCGGCACCGCTTTCGCCCCCGCCGACCGCCGCAGCCGCTTGTTGCTCCCCCACCGCCGAAACATAGATCTTTTGTCCATCTGTGATCTTGGACGCGCGATTAAGCGCTGTCACATCCGCCTCGGCCGTAAGCCCTCCGGCGGCGTCGATCGCTTGGGATACCCGTGCTCCATCTTTGAGCCGGTAAACGCCAGGCCTCACAACGGCTCCATCAACATCGACGTACACCTCGGCAGCAGAAGAGCTCTTGTCAGACGACTCATCGCCATCGTCAGGTGACGCATCCCCAGCCCCGCGCACATCCGAGGCGCCCACCTCATCACTACGTTCAAACGACACGTCGCTGGAGTGGCCACCAAAACCTGCTATCGCCAAGCCGCTCGCGGCGGCAATGACAACCAGGATCGCCACGACCATCGCCTTGTGGCCGAGCAGCCTTTCTGCCCAGCGGTCCATCCGTTTAACCCGTTCGTGTTGCTCGCGCTGCGCCATAGCAAACACCTCCCAACACCATCGTGTCAGGAAACGAACGCAGCAGCCTCCGCACGCCCACGCCGGTTTTCGCGGTCAAACCAAAAGCAGACCAAAACCTTGCGAAAAAAATCCATTTATTCAGACACACGTCGATAAATGAACCGTTTATCGCCAAAAGCACATATACAAAAAGACCGACGATGCAAATGCACCGCCGGTCTATACACAACATTATTCGTGATCTTGGTAAATCTCACGTGGAGCGAGCTCGGAATGTTTACGTTTTAAGGTCTTAGGGGCCTTATACGTGTTGCTCTCGAAGTCGATGTACTCGGTCTGTTTGAGCAAACGCTCAATCATCTCCTCGTGATCGAACAGCTCCCACGCCTCATGCACGGCATCGAGCTTGGCATGCGTCTCGGGACGGCGCGGCATAAACAGCGTGCAGCAGTCGGGCGCCGCCTCGGTCGAGATATCAAACGTACCGATCACCTGGGCGCGCGCGATGATCTCCTGCTTGTCCGAACCGATGAGCGGACGGAACACGGGAATCTTCACGGCCTCGTTGACGGCCATGATATTCTCGAGCGTCTGGGAGGCAACCTGCCCAAGCGACTCGCCCGTCACGATGGCCTTGGCACCCTCGATATGAGCAATGCGCTCCGCAACCGAATACATAATGCGTCGATACATGATCACACGCAGGTTGCTGGGACAGGTCACCGAAATCTCGCGCTGGCAATCGCCAAACGGAACGACATACAGACGGCCGATCTGGACACCCGGCTCAAGGGCGCGAATGATGTCCTGCACCAGATATTCGCTGGTATCTGGCGTCTGCGGACGACCAGAAAAATGCACCGGCACGCACACGGCACCGCGACGCGCGAGCATCCAGGTCGCCACCGGAGAATCGATGCCCGAGGAAAGAAGCGTCACGACCTTGCCGGCAGACCCCACCGGCAGACCGCCCACACCGCGCTCGGAGCGCGCGTACACGTAGACGCTGCCCTGAACCACGAGCACGTGCACCACCGCGTCGGGATCGTGCATCTGAACCTTTTTATCGGGGAACGCCTCGCACAGCACCTCGCCAACCTGTCGATTGATATCAATCGAGGTGAGTTCATAGTCGGTGTTGGAGCGCTTAGCATGTACCTTAAACGAGTCGAAGGGGCCAAACTCACGCAGCGCCTTTACAGCCGCCGCGCAGTACTCCTGCGGGTCGCGGTTGGTGTGATACGCCAAAGACACACGGGCAACGCCGGGGACGGTGCGGATGACACGCGCCGCATCGTCAGCCTGATGCTCGTTAAAGGTCACGAGGATATAACCGGAAATTCGAGACACGGCATTCACGGAAAAGGCGGCCAAAGCCGCCTTAATGTTATCCATGAGGATATGCTCAAAATGTGCGCGGTTCTTGCCCTTCAGTCCAACCTCGTGATAGTGGACCAGGCAGACGCGAGCTGCCATTTAGGCTTCAGCAACCTTGTGGCCGAGCGCCTTCTCGTAACGGGCCTCATCGTAGGAGATGTCGCCGTCGACAATCTCGTCCATAGCCATCGAGATGGTATCGGCGCCGGAGAGTGCAATAGTAATGTCGTCGACATCCTGGACGGCGAGTACACGGTTGTGCTGGCCACGCAGCATGCTGTTAATGTCGCAGGCGCGCTTGGAGGCGAGCGAAGCGAGCAGGAAGCGGTTGTGATCGGTCTTCTCCAGAAGATCGTCAATGCAAGGCTTTACAACGGACACGGACCTCAGATCCTTTCATGCATATCGAGAACGCGAACGAGCTCATCGGTCGCGCGGTCGAGATCGTCATTCACCACGACGTCGTCGTAGCGGTCGGCAAGGGCAAGTTCATCGGCAGCATTTGCCATACGCAGCTCAATCGTCTCGGGCGTCTCGGTACCACGACCGACAAGACGCTCACGAAGCACCTCGAGCGAGGGCGGCTTAATAAAGATCAAGACGGCCTCGGGGAAACGCTCCTTGACCTGCAGGGCACCCTGGACATCAATCTCCAAAATCAGAGACGAGCCAGAGGCGAGCTTGGATGTGACCTCGCTCACCAACGTCCCGTAGCAGTTGCCGTGGACCTCAGCCCACTCGACAAACTCACCGTTTGCCACGCGGCGGTCGAACTCCTCGCGCGTCAGGAAAAAGTAGTTGACGCCGTCGACCTCACCTTTACGTGGTGCTCGCGTGGTAGCCGAAACCGTCAGGCCCAGGTTCGAGCGACGCTCGCGCACACGAGTGACGAGCGTGCCCTTGCCTGCACCTGACGGTCCAGAAATCACAAAGAGCTTTGAATCCTGAGCGCTCACTTATTTGGTCAGCTGCTCGAGGAGCTGTTCGCGCTGACGGACGCCGAGGCCCTGGACGCGACGGGTAGCGGAAATGCCGAGCTCCTCCATAATCTTGGCGGCCTTGGCCTTGCCATAACCAGGGAGAGACTCGATGAGGGTGGAGACCTTCATGCGGGAAGCGATGGGATCATCGGAGTTGAGCACGGACTCGAGGGACTTCTCACCCTTCTTGATCTGCTCGCGAAGCTCAGCACGGGCATGACGGGCGGCAGCTGCCTTCTCAAGAGCCTGCTTGCGCTGCTCGTCGGTAAGCTGAGGGAGTGCCATTCGAACCTCCAAATAATTGGTTTAACATTCATTCGATGTTGGCATTTTAGCACGTCAAACGTACAAAATGCTCAATTGCGGCTCCATAGGTTAGACGATACCTGCAAAAAGTGCAATATATCGGGGGCAAAGATAAGCCCCCGAACCGCGATTCCACACAATAGATGGGAAAGTTTTCGCAGGCACAGGGGCTATTTTGTGCTAATGGCACTCAAAAGTGGTGACTTAAGGAAATCTTTTACGCGACGTTTTCGACCAGTTCGGCGACAATTGCGTCAAAAGCGGCAACCGGGTCGTCGGCACCGGTGATGGGACGGCCCACCACGATATGGCTCGCGCCGCGCTCGATAGCCTGAGAAGGCGTGGCAACGCGGGACTGATCGCCCAGGGCCGCGCCCACGGGACGCACGCCCGGGGTCACGATGAGGGCATCGGGGCCCAGCAGCTCGCGCATATCGTGAGCCTCCATCGGAGAGCACACGATACCATCGATGCCGTTGGTGTGAGCAAGATTCGCCAGACGGGCGGCCTCCTCGGCCACAGGCGACTCGACGCCAATCTCGGCCAGCGAATCCTGGTTCATGCTCGTGAGCACGGTGATGGCGACAAGCTTGGCACGGTCCTCGCGCGCTTCCTCGGCACCCTCGCGGCAGGCAGCGAGCATAGCGCCCGAACCCAAGCCGTGGACCGAAAGCAGGTCGGCACCGGCAAGCGAGGCCGAGCGGGCAGCGCCGCGCACCTGATGCGGAATGTCGTGGAACTTTAGGTCGAGGAAGACCTTAAAGCCAAGGTCCTTAAAGGTCTTGACGATCTGGGGACCCTCGGCGTAATAGAGCGTCATGCCCACCTTGAGCCAGGCGGCATGGCCCGAAAGCTCATGGGCGAGCTCGAGCGCACGCTCACGGTCGCAGTCGAGGGCGACGATAACGCGGTCGCGGGCATCGGTCTCTAGCATTCGAAAGCACCTACCAACTCGTTGATGTCCTTCACGCCCTGAGACTCCGCCCAGGCCTCGAGCTCGTGCGCGATCTTGAGCGAAGCGCACGGATCGACAAAGTTAGCCATGCCGACCGACACGCAGGTAGCGCCAGCCAGGATAAACTCGGCCGCATCCTCGCCGGTCATGACGCCGCCGACACCGTTGATGGGGATATCGACGGCCTGGGCAACCTCCCAGACCATGCGCACGGCGATGTGGTGACACAGCGGGCCCGAAAGGCCACCCTTGGGCTTGGCCACGCGGGACTTACGGGTGTGAACATCAATGGCCATACCCTGGATGGAGTTAATGACCGAAAGGCCGTCGGCGCCGGCGGCCTCGAGAGCCTTGGCAATCTCGGCGACGTTAACCGGAGCCATCTTGACGAACAGCGGCTTATCGGTCACCTTACGGCAGGCGGCCATGACGGAAGAGGCGCCCTCGGGCGTAGAGCCCATGGCGGCACCGCCGGCGGCGATGTTGGGGCAGCTCACGTTGATCTCGTAGCCGGCAGCCCAGGGGCATAGCTCGACATACATCTCGAGCGCGCGCACAAACTCGTCAACGGAGTGGCCTGCAACCTGGCAAATGACCTGGCAACCGTCCTTGGAAAGCTGCTCGAGCCACGGGCCGGACTCGCGGGCAAAGGCGGCGACACCGGGGTTCTGCAGGCCCACGGAGTTGATCATACCGCCGGGAATCTCGGCCATGCGGGGCGCAGGGTTGCCCGGCCAGGGCTCGGCGGCGCAGCCCTTAGTGGTGATGGCGCCCAGCTGGGAGACATCAAAGAAGTTCTGGAACTGCCAACCGTAACCGAAGGTACCGGCTGCGGTGTTGATGGGGTTTTGCATCTTGACACCGCCGAAATCGACGGCCATGTTCACGGTACCCACTAGAAGACCACCACCTTGGAAGCATCGAACACGGGGCCGCACATGCAGGCGCCCTTCATACCGTCGACAGTCTCGACGTTGCAGGTGTTGCAGGCGCCAAAGCCGCAGCTCATCATGCGCTCGAGCGACACCTCGCAGTACGCACCGGCCTCGGCGGCAGCGGCGGCGACTTTCTTCATCATGACGGCGGGGCCGCAGCTGGCCACGTAGCCGTAGCCGCCCTCGCCAAGCAGCTCGGCTGCCGGGTCGGTGCAAAAACCGTGCATACCCAGCGTGCCGTCGTCGGTGCACACGTTAACCGTGGCGCCCAGCGCGCGGAATTCATCGACACCCACAGCCTTGGCAGCGGTACCAAAGCCCAGGCACACGTCCACATCAACACTCTGCTCGGCAAGCATACCGGCAAGACACAGCACAGGCGGAACGCCGATGCCACCGGCGACGAGCAGGGCCTTCCTGGTGCCCTCGGGTACCATCCAGCCACGGCCACCGGGGCCCAGCAGGTTAGAGGTGGAGCCAGGACCCATCTGGGACAAACGACGGGTATCGTCGCCCACGACGGCATACCACAGCTCGACGGTGCCGGCCTCGGCGTCGGCGCGGTAGTAGCTCAGGGGCACGCGAAGCAGCGAGGACGCATCGCCGGGTACGGCGATGTTCACAAACTGACCGGGCTTGAGCGCACTTGCAAGCTTGGGGGCCGAGATGACGAGCGAGAAGATGCCGTCGGCGATCTCCCGGTTCGAGACGACCTCGAAGTCGTGCATGCGTGCAGTGGAAGGTGTGGGCATAGACGCTCCAATCCCCCATGCGGTTGCATGGTCCAAACGAATAGAAAGCGCGGCACCGCAAGGGCGCCGCGCACAAAAGCGATAAGGCTATGCTAGCAGATGCAGCCGTCGGCAAGCGTCTGCTTACCGCCGACAAACACATCGGTGGCACGACCGGTGAGCGTGCGGCCGGCAAAACCGGAGTTCTCGGCGCGCGACTCGTAACCGTCCTCGCCAACCGTCCAGGTTGCGGAGGGGTCGAACACGGTCAGGTCGGCGACAGAGCCCGCCTTGACCTGAACCTGGTCGAGGCCCAGGATCTCACGCGGCTTGATGGCCATGAGCTCGACCATGCGAGCCATGCTCATCTTGCCCGTGTTGACCAGCTCGGTAAGCACAAGCGACAGCGAGGTCTCGAGGCCGATCATGCCAAAGGGCGCAAGCTCGAACTCGCGGGCCTTCTCCCACGGGGTGTGGGGAGCGTGATCGGTGACGATAACGTCGACGGCACCGTCGATGACACCCTGACGGATGGCCTCGGCGTCCTCGTCGGTGCGCAGCGGCGGGTTGACCTTGAGCGAGGTGTTGTAGGTCTCGTCCAGGTCGTTCTCGGTCAGGAACATGTGGTGCGGGGTGGCCTCGCAGGTAACCTGAACGCCGGCGGCCTTACCGGCACGCACGAGCTCCAGGCCATGGGCGGTGGAGATGTGCTGGATGTGCAACTTGGCACCGGTCAGCTTGGCGATCTCGATGTCGCGGGCGATCTGAAGCTCCTCGCCGGCGGGCGGCCAGCCCTCGAGGGCCAGACGGGTCGAGACCTTGCCCTCGTTGATCTGGCCGTGGCCGACCAGGTCCTCGTCCTGGCAGTGGCTCATAAAGACCTTGCCGAACATCTTGCCGTAGTCCATGCAGCGACGGAGCATGCCTGCGCCCTGCACGCCGCGTCCGTCGTCGGTGAAGGCGACGGCGCCGTGGGCGACCATATCGCCCATCTCGGACATGGCCTCGCCCTTAAGGCCGCGGGTCATAGCGCCCGACGGATAGACGCGGCAGTGACCGACCTCGGCAGCGCGGGACTTGACGAACTCCACGACGGTGCCGTTATCGGTGACGGGATCGGTGTTGGGCATGGAGCACACGCCGGTAAAGCCGCCCTTGGCAGCTGCGCGGGTGCCGCTCTCAATGTCCTCTTTGACCTCGTAGCCGGGCTCGCGAAGGTGAACGTGCATATCCACCAGGCCGGGGACGAGATACTTGCCGGAAAGGTCGCGGACCTCGGCCCCCTCGACAGCAAGATTCTCGCCGACCTCGGCGATCTTGTCGCCGTCAATCAAGACGTCGACGACACCGTCGAGCTCGACGGACGGGTCGACGACGTGGGCA
The DNA here is from genome assembly GCA_902464485.1 of uncultured Collinsella sp. Lineage (GTDB taxonomy): Bacteria > Actinomycetota > Coriobacteriia > Coriobacteriales > Coriobacteriaceae > Collinsella. The sequence goes on from CABQJJ010000020.1 coordinate 15,352, forward strand.
TTCTTAAGAAGCAAGGCCATTATCGGCACCTCCAAGCAGCAGATACAGGATAGCCATACGCACGCAGATACCGGCGTAGACCTGCTCCAGGATGACGGAGCGTTGCGGGTGGTCGGCCATATAGGAGTCGAACTCGACGCCGCGGTTGATGGGGCCCGGGTGGCAGATGATCGCGTCGGGCTTCATGAGCTTCTCGCGGTCCTTGGTCAGGCCGAAGAGCTTGTGGTACTCGCGAATGGTCGGGAACGGGGCACCCTCGAGGCGCTCCTGCTGCACGCGCAGCATGTAGACGACGTCCAGCTCGGGCAGAACGGAATCAAGGTCGCTCGTCACGTGGTCGCAGCCCAGGACCTCGGGCGCCGGCGGCAGCAGCGTGCCGGGGGCGACGGCATAGGTCTCGCAGCCCATAATCTTAAGGGCGGGGATCAGCGAGCCGCAGACGCGGGAGTGGGCGATGTCGCCGACGACGGCGACCTTCAGACCGTGGAAGTCACCCTTGTGCTCCCAGATGGTGTACAGGTCGAGCAGGGCCTGCGTGGGGTGGTTGTGCTTGCCGTCGCCGGCGCAGATGACGCTCGCGGGCGAGTTCTGCGTGACGATGTAGGGCGCGCCGGCGTGCTTGTCGCGCACGACGATGCAATCGATCTTATAGGCGTTGAGGGTCTCGACGGTGTCGACGAGGCTCTCGCCCTTGACCGTGGAGGTCGAGGAGCCGCCAAAGTTGAGGCTGTCGGCCGAAAGACGCTTCTCGGCGAGCTCGAAGGAGCTGCGGGTGCGCGTCGAGGGCTCGTTGAACATGTTGACAATGGTCTTGCCCTTGAGCGTGGGGACCTTCTTGATCGCACGCTCGTTGACCTCGGAGAACGCCTTGGCGGTCTCGAGGATGAGCTTGATGTCCTCTTCGGAGTACTCGGTAATGTCGATCAGGTGCTTATGGTTGAACGCCACGGTACTACTCACCTCCCAGCGGCGCGGAGCCCACGTGGGAACCCGGCGCGACGTCGTTGATCTCGACAGCGGTACGGCCGTCGACTTCCTTCATATATAGGTGCACGTTCTCCTCGTGCGACGAGGGAACGTTCTTGCCGACAAAGTCCGGCGAGATGGGGAGCTCGCGGTGACCGCGGTCAACGAGAACTGCCAGCTCAATGCGGCTCGGACGGCCCAGATCCATGACGGCGTCCAGAGCGGCGCGAATGGTACGACCCGTATACAGGATGTCGTCCACCAGCACGACGCGCTTGCCGTCGACGCTAAAGGGAATGTTGGTAGCGTGGATCGCGGGAGCGAAATTGGTGGCGTAGTCATCGCGGTAGAAGCTGATGTCGAGGCTGCCGAGCGGAACTTCGACGCCCTCGATCTCCTTGATCTCCTCGGCGAGCTTCTTTGCCAGAAGGTCGCCGCGCGTGACGATACCGACCAGAGCGAGGTCTTCACAGCCCTCGTTGCGCTCGAGAATCTCGTGCGCGATGCGGGTCATCGCTCGATTGACGGCGGTTTCGTCCATGATGACCGCCTTGGGGGAAGTCGTGCCCATCGATCTCCTTCCTCACATGTCTTGACTGCTGACACAGTCAAAAAAATAGATGCCCGACCGCTCAAAGCGGACCAGACACCCACAGGAAGGGCTACTCTATGGCAGCAATGTAGTTCCATGTGGGTATCTCGTACCCCTTTAATGGTCAAGGCATAGTGTAGCCAACCTCGGGCTCAATTGCGAGTATAAATACAAGGCAATCCATAAACGGAGCCATTCGCTCCATAAACCTATATATATTTGCGGGACGAGCTTGAAAACGCACGCACGAGCTGGCATAATCCCCTCTGCTACACGCAAATCGGATCTACGTCCAGGGCCGTAGCGTGGGCACTATCGCCATAAGAGAAATATCTCTGTGTAGATTACGCACAGGGAGCTGCTTCTGTGCTATAGTTCAGGCTTGTTTGTTAACGCGACATGTTCGTTTGTCGCCCAAGGAGGGTCAGTTATGTCCAAAGTATGCGAAGTTTGCGGTAAGCACCCCGTTGCCGGTCGCTCCATCAGCCACTCTCACCGCGTCACCAACCGTAAGTTCCGCCCCAACATTCAGCGCGTCTACGTCGTCGTCGATGGTCATCGTCGCAAGATGAACGTTTGCTCCACCTGCCTCAAGTCCGGCAAGGTTGCGCGCTCCTAAATAAGGTCTTACCAACAAGTACCTCGGACTCTCCGGGTCAAAGACCTCGCGTTCATATAGAACTTACCAAAGGCGTCCTCCCCTACGGAGGGCGCCTTTTTGGTGTATTGACTACCAGCCGATCGTAAGACAACAAATATTCTCATATGTATATGCAAAAAGTCGTTCTCGACAACCCGACGCCTTTAAGCCAAAACCCTCTGGAACCAAATGCTGGCCAATACGGCTTCAGGGCACCAACACGGTGCAAAGCATCCGCTCTTCCCTACGCTAGACAGCATTATTTAGTTGAATCGCTTCAGTTAGTTGAAGCGTTTTAGTGTGCCTTTTACAGGAATCTTACCGTTTACCGAATTATTTATTGCTATCATGCAAGACGTAGGGTAAATCTCCGATCGCAAGGAGACACAAATGGTGAAAAAGTCACCGGAAAACACTACTCCCGCAATTGTGGACAACGTAGAGGCGCTTGAGGCTAAGCTCGCTCAGATGCGAGAGGCCCAGGCGCTTTTTGCTACGTACACGCAGGAGCAGGTCGACAAGATCTTCTATGAGGCCGCCATGGCCGCCAACAAGGCTCGTATCCCGTTGGCGAAGATGGCCATCGAGGAGACCGGCCGCGGCGTTCTTGAGGACAAGGTCATCAAGAACCACTACGCCGCAGAGTACATCTACAACGCTTACAAGAACACCAAGACCTGTGGCGTTTTGGAGCGCGACGAGGCCTACGGCATCACCAAGATCGCTGAGCCCATCGGCATCGTGGGCGCCGTCATCCCGACGACCAACCCCACCTCCACTGCGATCTTCAAGACGCTGATCAGCCTGAAGACCCGCAACGGCATCATCATCTCCCCGCACCCGGCAGCCGCCAAGTGCACCATCGCCGCCGCCAAGCTCGTGCTTGACGCCGCCGTCAAGGCCGGCGCCCCCGAGGGCATCATCGGCTGGGTCGATGTCCCCTCCATCGAGCTGACCAACATGGTCATGCGCGACGTCGACATCATCCTCGCCACCGGTGGCCCGGGCATGGTCAAGGCCGCCTACTCCTCGGGCAAGCCCGCCCTGGGCGTTGGCGCCGGTAACACCCCGGTCATCATCGACGACACCGCCGACGTGCTGCTCGCCGTCAACTCCATCATCCACTCCAAGACCTTCGACAACGGCATGATCTGCGCTTCCGAGCAGTCCGTGACCGTTATTGACACCATCTATGACCAGGTTAAGGCCGAGTTCCAGAAGCGCGGCTGCTACTTCGTCAAGCAGGGTGCCGAGATGGAAGCTCTGCGTGCCGCCATGTTCAAGAACGGCGCCCTCGATCACCGCATCCCCGGCATGGCTGCCGCCAAGATCGCCGAGCTCGCCGGCATCGAGGTTCCCGCCAAGACCAAGATTCTGATCGCCGAGGTCACCTCCACCGACCCCGCCAAGGAGGAGTTCTCCCACGAGAAGCTCTCCCCGGTCCTGGCCATGTACCACGCCAAGGACTTCCAGGAGGCCGTCGACAAGGCCGAGCACCTGGTGCTCGCCGGTGGCCCGGGCCACACCGCCTCTCTGTACGTGCACCCCGCTCAGGCCGAGAAGATCAGCCTGTTCGAGCACGTCATGAAGGCCTGCCGTATCGTCATCAACACCCCGTCCTCGCACGGCGGCATCGGTGACCTGTACAACTTTGGCATGAAGCCGTCTCTGACCCTGGGCTGCGGCTCCTGGGGCGGCAACTCCGTCTCCGAGAACGTTGGGGTGAAGCACTTGATCAACGTTAAGACTGTGGCCGAGCGCCGTGAGAACATGCTGTGGTTCCGCGCTCCCGAGAAGGTCTACTTCAAGAAGGGTTCCACGCCCGTCGCTCTCGACGAGCTCGGTACCGTCATGGGCAAGAAGCGCGCCTTCATCGTCACCGACCAGTTCCTCTTCAAGAATGGCAACACCCGCGCCATCGAGGCCAAGCTCGACGAGATGGGCATCGCCCACGACTGCTTCTATGACGTCGAGCCCGATCCGTCGCTGCAGTGCGCACGTCGCGGCGCCAAGCAGATGGCTCTCTTTGAGCCGGACGTCATCATCGCCGTCGGCGGTGGCTCCGCTATGGACGCCGGCAAGATCATGTGGATGATGTACGAGCACCCCGAGTGCAAGTTTGAGGACATGGCCATGGACTTCATGGACATCCGCAAGCGTATCTTCACCTTCCCCGAGATGGGCAAGAAGGCCTACTTCGTCGCCGTCCCGACCTCCTCGGGTACCGGCTCCGAATGCACGCCGTTCGCCATCATCACCGACAAGGAGACCGGCATCAAGTGGCCGCTCGCCGACTACGCGCTGCTCCCCAACATGGCTATCGTCGACGCCGACAACTGCATGACCGCCCCGCGCGGCCTGACCGCTGCCTCCGGCATCGACGTCATGACCCACGCCATCGAGTCCTACGTCTCCATCATGGCTTCCGACTACACCAAGGGCCTCTCCGAGCGCGCTGCCAAGCTCGTCTTTGAGAACCTGCCCTCCAGCTTCACGAACGGCGCCAAGGACCCGCACGCTCGCGAGGAGATGCACAACGCCTCCTGCATGGCCGGCATGGCCTTCGCCAACGCCTTCCTGGGCCTCAACCACTCCATGGCCCACAAGCTCGGCGCTTTCCATCACCTGCCCCACGGCCTCGCAAACGCCGTCATCCTGACCCGCGTTATGCGTTACAACGCCGCCGAGGCTCCCGTCAAGATGGGTACCTTCTCCCAGTATCCTTACCCCAACGCACTGCACAACTACGCCGAGATGGCCAAGTACTGCGGCATCGAGGGCAAGGACGACAAGGAGGTCTTCGAGAACTTCATCACGAAGCTCGAGGAGCTCAAGGACTTCATCGGCGTCAAGAAGACTATCGCCGACTACGGTGTTGACGAGCAGTACTTCCTCGACACCCTCGACGAGATGACCGAGCAGGCATTCAACGACCAGTGCACCGGCGCCAACCCGCGCTACCCGCTCATGAGCGAGATCAAGGAGCTCTACCTGGACGCCTACTACGGCCGCGAGCCTCAGGACTACGCCGTCTGCTAGTTTTAGCACGGTTTTTAACGGCGGGGGTGCACGGGTGTTTCACACACCCCCGCCGTCGCTTCTATCGCATCGTTGAAAGGATGCAACCATGCTGCTACCCGATTCCAAGACCGAGCTCGTCCGCCGTGGCAACAAGGTCGTTTACGACCTGGGCGACAAGATCGTCAAGGTCTTTAACGAGACCAAGCCTGTCTCCGACGTGTTCAACGAGGCTTTGAATCTTGCCCGCATCAATGAGTGCGGCATCCGCAGCCCCAAGGCTCTCGAGGTTTCCCAGCTCGAGAACGCCAACGGCTGGGCGCTCGTGACCGAGAAGGTTCCGGGCACCACCCTTGCCGAGAAGATGACTGCCGAGCCCCAGCGCTTTGGTGAGTACCTCGAGATGTTCGTCGATCTCCAGATCGAGATTCACGGCTACACCTCCCCGCTGCTCAACCGTCAGCGCGACAAGTTCGCCCGCATGATCGACAGCCTTGATCAGCTCAATGCCACCACGCGCTATAACCTTCAGGAACGTCTGGACGGCATGACCAAGGAGTTCAAGGTCTGCCACGGCGACTTCAACCCCTCCAACGTCATCGTCGGCGACGACGGCCAGCTCTATGTGTGCGACTGGGCACACGCCACCCAGGGCTCCCCTGCTGCCGACGTTGCCACGACCTACCTGCTCTTTGCCCTCAACAGCAAGGACCAGGCCGAGGCCTACCTGGAGCTCTACTGCGACCGCGCCGACATGCCCATGCAGGTCGTGCGTCAGTGGACGAGCATCGTCGCCGCTTCTGAGCTCGCTCGTAAGCGCAACGTGAACGATGAGTTCCTTAAGAACTGGATCGACGTCGTCGATTATCAGTAATATCTGAGCGATTCATTTCGCATCGGAGGCACTAAGGAAACCCCGCAGCTCATCAGGGCTGCGGGGTTTCCTTTAACCCGTCGAACTTATTCACGCAACAAAAAGGGCTGCCCCGTATCTCATCCTAAGAGAGATACGGGGCAGCCCCGCAATTACATCTAATAGCAGAAACGTCAATTAGCGACGGGCAGCCTTCACAAGCTCAGCGACCTTAGCGACGACCTCGTCGATCGCCACGTCCTCACGCTCGCCCGTGGCACGGTCCTTGAGCTCCACCGTGCCATTCTTGAGGCCGCGCTTACCCAAAACCACCTGATACGGGAAGCCCATAAGGTCGTTGTCGGCAAACTTAAAGCCGGGACGCTCGTCGCGGTCGTCCACGACAACCTCGATACCTTCGGCGCACAAGCCCTCGACGATTTGATTGCAGACGGTAGCGCACTCCTCCTTCTTGGGATCGAGCGGAATCACCGCAACTTCGTACGGAGCGACAGAGACCGGCCAGACGATGCCATGCTCGTCATTGTGCTGCTCCACGACGGCAGCGAGCGAGCGAGACACGCCCACGCCGTAGCAACCCATGATGAGCGGCTTCTCCTTGCCGTCCTCATCCATAAAGGTGGCACCCATGGCCTCGGAATACTTGGTACCCAGCTGGAAGACCTGAGAGACCTCGATGCCACGGGCAGCGGAGAGCGGCTTGCCGCAGTGCGGGCAGGGATCGCCGGCGACGACGGTGACCAGGTCGGCCCACTCATCGACGGTAAAGTCGCGCTCGGGGCAGGCGCCGGTAAAGTGATAGTCGACCTCGTTGGCACCACAAGCCCACTGTTTGGACTCGCGCAGACTCTCGTCACAGACCAGACGAATGCCCTCGGGCAGGTTAACCGGTCCAATAAAGCCCTTATGCAGACCGTAGGTCTGGAGCTCCTCGTCGGTCATCATGCGATAGCCCTTGCCAAAGATGTGCTCGGCCTTGCAATCATTGAGCTCATGATCGCCCGGGACGATGGCCACGACGGGCTTGCCCTCGGCGTCGATAAGGGCAAGGGACTTGCGCGTGCCGTTCTCGGGGAACCCGAAGAACTTGGCAACGGCCTCGATGGTGCCCATACCCGGAGTCTCGACCTTGGTGAGTGTACCGTCGCCGGGACCCTCGGTCACGACGACCTTGGTGCTTGCCGCCTCGTCATCGGCAGCAAAGCCGCAATCGTCGCAGTAGACCAGCGAAGCCTCGCCGGCGTCGGCCAAAGCCATGTACTCGACGGAGGTATCGCCGCCGATCTCGCCGGAGTCGGCAACGACGGGCAAGGCCTTGATGTAGCAGCGCTCGCAGATGTTAGCGTAGGCCTGCTTCATCTTGTCGTACTCCTCCTGCAGGCTCTCCTGCGTGGCAGAGAAGCTGTAGGCGTCCTTCATGATGAACTCGCGACCGCGCATCAGACCAAAGCGGGGGCGGAACTCGTCGCGGAACTTATCCTGGATGTGGTAGAGATTGACAGGCAGCTGCTTATAGGAGCGCAGCTCATTGCGCACCAGGGCGGTGACAGTCTCCTCGTGGGTGGGACCCAGCACGAACTCACGGCCGTGACGGTCATCAAAGCGCACGAGCTCCTTGCCATAGGCGTCGATGCGACCGGATTCGCGCCACAGCTCAGCGTCAACCATAATGGGCATCATGAGCTCCTGGGCACCGGCGGCATCCATCTCGTCGCGCACGATGTTCTCGATCTTGCGAATCGAGCGCCATGCGAGCGGCAGATAGGAATACAGGCCGGCGGCCTCCTTGCGGATCATGCCGGCGCGAAGCAGCAGACGGTGGCTCGCAAGCTCGGCGTCCGCCGGATCCTCTTTGAGCGTCGGCGCGTAAAGCTTAGACATATACATTGCTCGAGTCATTTATTTCTCCTCAATAAGCTTGTCGACCTCGGCCATGAGCGCGTCGACAATTTGATCCTCAGCTACTTTACCAATGATCTGGCCATGCGAAAAGAGCAGGCCCTGACCTCGTCCGCAGGCCACGCCCAGGTCGGCGTCGGAAGCCTCGCCGGGGCCATTAACGGCACACCCCATCACGGCGATGGAAAGCGGAGCCGAATAGTTCTTGAGCCGCTCGGTAACCTCCTCCGCGATTGCGATGAGGTTAACCTGGCAGCGCGCACACGTGGGGCACGAGACGATCTCGGGACCACGACGACGCAGGCCAAGGGACTGCAGGATGCCCCAAGCGACCGGCGGCTCCTCGACCGGATCGGCCGTGAGCGACACACGCATGGTGTCGCCGATGCCTTCGGAAAGCAAGATACCCAAGCCTACGGAGCTCTTGATAGTGCCCTGTAGCTTGGTTCCCGCCTCCGTCACGCCCAGATGGAGCGGAACATGCGGTATCTCGCGCGACAGAGCGCGATAAGTATCAAGCGTCGTAGCCACGCTATGCGCCTTGGCCGAAAGTACAATGTTCATAAAGCCGCGGTCTTCAAAATGCTTGACGAAACGCTCGCTCGACATCACAAGCTTTTCGGACTGCGTAAGATCGTCGCGCTCGGCAATATCCTGCTCAAGCGAGCCCGCATTCACGCCGATGCGAATCGCGCACCCAGCGGCGCCCGCAGCATCAATCACGGCATCGACCTTGGCCCAATCGCCGATGTTGCCGGGATTAATGCGGAGCTTGGCGGCACCGGCCTCAACGGCGCCAATGGCCAGCTTGTGATTAAAGTGGATATCGGCAACGATCGGCACCGGCGACTCGGCACAAATCGTGCGAAAGCCCTCGAGCGCGGCCTCGGTGGGCACACTCACGCGCACGATATCGCAACCGGCTTGCGCCAAGGCGCGAACCTGCGCAAGCGTAGAGCGAGCATCGGCAGTGTCGGTGCAGGTCATGGACTGAACCACCACCGGAGCGCCACCACCGATCTGCACGCCGCCCACAAACACGGGGCGCGTCAGCTCACGCGGCAAAGGATGGGATAAAGACAATCCAAACACTCCCCTACAAAATAAATCGAAGAACGTCGGAACGAAGCATATAGACAAACAGCAGCGCAAAGAGCGCGACGCCGACATAGCTGACGATCGTCTGCACCTTCAGCGGCAGCTCGCGACCGACGATTTTTTGAATAATCTCGATAACAAGCTTTCCCCCGTCGAGCGGCGGAATGGGCAGCAGGTTCATAAAGCCCAGCGAGAACGAGATAAGCGCGGCAAACGTCAAGAACGTCGCGGGGCCGGCTGCCGCCGCCTGAGAAGACATGACGCTAATGCCCACAATCGAGGTGGACTGATCGAGTATCTCCATCGTATGCTGCGGCTGCAGCAGGCGCATAACGCCCTCGGCAGTCTGTTGAACATAGGAGAACGACAGGCGCGCCGACGTAATGGGATCCAAATGGACCACCTGTGAAGAGGCATAAACGCCCAAACGCTCGTCCTCCTTGAGCGCAACCGAGGTCGAAAGATGCTTGCCATCGCGCTGATACTCAATGGCAATATCGTCCTTGCCGGCGGCCTTGCCAATGGCATCGTAGACGTCCACCCAGCTAGAGCAGGACACACCATCGACCGAAAGGATGGCGTCGCCGGCCTCGATACCCGCCTTGGCGGCAATCGAGCCCTCATCGACCTGACCGATCACGTTGCTATCAACCGGAACCGAAACACCGGCGATAGAGTAGATGCTCATGAGCAGCAAAAAGCCCGTAAGGATATTGACGAGAATGCCCGCGAGCAGCATAAAAGCGCGTTTGAGGAAGCCCTGTCCCAGATAGGTATGCGAACGCTCGCGAGCCAAGAATTCAGCCTCGCCGCACGGCAGCCCCCACACGTCGCCCTCAGAAGTCGCGTGCTCTCGATCGAACAGGCGGCCGTCAAAGGTGGTATGTCCCGCAGCATCGCGCGGAAGGGTCTGATACATAACGGGATAGTAGTTGGGCGAAGGCTTCTCCCCTTCCTCATAACAGGGTGCAATGGAGCCCCAGCCCAAAAGCAAGACGCAAGCCTCGATCACATCCTCCTCGGGCAGTTCCAGCTCGGCGGAAAGGTCGGCCACGGTCACGCGACCGTGACGATAGATAGCCGCGAGCACGCGATCGGCACACGAGACGTCAGTGGGATCCATGCCGCAGATGGCAGCATAGCCGCCCAGAAGCAGCGGCGTCACGCCAAACTTGGTTCCGATGCGACGCGACGTGTGATGGATGTCAAAACGGCACGGCAGGCCCAAAAAGAACTCGGTCACACGGACACCGCAGACACGCGCGGCCAAAAAGTGGCCGCCCTCGTGCAAAAACACGAGGACGGAAAGCATCAGAAGGC
>CABQJJ010000021.1 GCA_902464485.1 uncultured Collinsella sp.
GCCACAGCGAGCGGGTCGGGAGCTGCGGCGCGGGGTGCCGGCTGCTGCTGCGGCATGGCGGCCGGGTGTTGCTGCGGGGTGGCAAACTGTTGCTGACCGGCGCGCGGGGCGCTGGCGGCACGGCTTGCGGCCGAGTTGTTCTGTCCCAAGCCATTTTGATAGGCGCGCTCTTCCTCGTACAGACGGCCGAGCGTGGGGGCGTCGACGTTCTCGGCAAAGACCGAGAACTTGCCGGCGCGCAGTTGCGGGTCGATCATAAAGCGAACAAGGGGCTCGCCGACAAAGACGTAGCGGCGTTTTTCGGCCTGCGCCTTCACAAACTCGCGGACCTCGCGCGAAAGCTCGGGGTAGAACGGGGCAAGCATGGGATCGTCGTCGGTGGCGATCAGGATGGTATAGAGCGCCGGCGCGGTGTTGACGCCGTTGATCACCAGAGTCTGATCCTCCATGTCGCGAGCAGCCTGCTTGGCAAGCTTCTTAAAGGAGAACGGGGCACGGGTGGCACCGAAGATGCCGGCCACGTGGTCCTCGAAGATGTTCAGGAAGTTCACGAAAGATCACTCTCCGTATAGATTCTTTGGTATCCGAGCAAATAAAGGCATATCCAAACGATTATAGAGGATAGGATTCCCGCAACCGCCGCCTTGGCGATGACCGTGCCCGCAAGGCTGGCAATTTCCATATGGTTTGCAAGACAGGACGACGCTGCCGATCCGATGCCGGCGACAGCGATTGCGGCGACCGCGACAAGGTTTGAGCCCTGGTCGGCACGCTTGGCATGGGCATTGAGCAGCGCAGATGACGCCACGGCAGTTGCCGCGACCAACACAAAGGCAGCCCAAAGGGGCGGGTCTCCCAGCGCTGCGGCAACGTTACCGAGCCCCAGCACGCCTCCGGCTGAAAGCGCGACCGTGGCCAGACGGGCAAAAATCGCGCCCATGCCCGTTGCCGCGGCGGCGCTTGCCGGGCCGAGCCAAAATGACGCGACGCCGGCGGCGACCCCGGCTGCCAGGAAGGTGTTGCCGGTCAGACAGCCAAGCGCGAGTGCACAGGTGAGCGCGGCGCTCGCGGCAGCCTCGGTGCGGCCCCAGGCGATCCACCAACCGGACATGGCAGCGGCAAAGATCACCGCGACGGGCAACATCGACAGGATGCCCTGCGCCTGCATGGTGGCGTTGGCCATGAGCACCAAAAAGCCCACAGCCGAGATGGCCGAGCCAATCTGGGGGGCCAGGCCAGCCGCCGCTCCGATCGCGATAGCCGCAATAACCAGGCCGGGCAGCGCTGCGACGCCAGCCGTCTGCATCAGCAGAAAGCTAAAGGAGCCGCACGAGAGGGCCGAGATAGCGCGCATGGTGTAGTCGCGCGCGTGGCTCCAGCGCGTGCCCGCCCAGCCAAGCGCGGGGTCGACCTCGATGGCGCTATCCTCGTAGGACGGCGATTCGATGTCGTCGGCCGCCTGCTCGTCATCCGAAAGCTCACCCACCATTTGTTCTAGGCTGCGTCGGCCCTCGCGCACACTGCCCAAGCCGGCGAGCAGCTGGTCGCAAAATGCCTCGATGCTGTTGGGGCGGTCTTGCGGCATGGGGGAGAGGGCGCTCATGAGCGCAGCCTCAGCTCCCGGGGGAAAGTGCGGGATGAGCTCGCTGGGGTAGGTGGCACCGCCGATGATGCGGCCGAGCGAGTCGCCGGGCGTGGCGGCCATAAAGGGGGCGCTGCCGCACAGGCCCTCGTAGATCACGCAGGCGAGGGCAAAGACATCGGCGCGCTCGTCAACCGTGCCAGTCTCGATATCGAGTTGCTCGGGTGGCATGTAGCCGATGGTGCCGCCGCGCGATCCGCCAAAGCCGCCGGCGGATGACAACCGCGCCATGCCAAAGTCGGTGAGTTTCACATTGCCCGAGTGGTCGATAAGCACATTGGCGGGCTTTATGTCCAGGTGAAGCACGCCGTTCGCATGGGCAAAGGTGAGTGCCTGACCAAGTGCGTCGGCAATGGCTGCGGCCTCGTCAAACGTGAGCGAATGGCCGTCCACGCGGTGCAAAAACTCGGCAAGCGACATGCCGTCGACATACTCCATGACCAGGTAGGCATAGGCGGTGTCGTGCGTAAAGTCGATAACCTGCACGATATTGGGATGTTGCAGCATGGCGGCGGTGTGGGCCTCGCGCAGCACATCCATGATGTCGCTGGCGGGCATGCCGGCGCCGTCCGTGAGGGGGATGCGCTTAATGGCGACGCGGCGGCGCAGGTGCGTATCGCGGCAAATCTCGATGGAGCCAAAACCGCCGGTCGCAAGCGTCTCGAGCGGCTGGTACCGCTTGAGCAGCTCGCGAGAGCTGGTGCCCTCCAAGGGAGCGTCCGGCGAGAACCGGACGGTATGTTGCGAGAAAAGCGGCATGGCCAACCCTCGTGCGTTTAAAGTTCGTTTGCGAGCGGCAGGCGCGGGGCCGAGCCGTTCGCGGTGGCATAGATGCTGCTAGTGTAGCACGCTCGGGTAGATGACGAGGATAACGGGAACGAGGCGGCCTGCTCGAGGCGGTCTCCTGGGCTCGACTTGGCCTCCGTCTCGGCTCATCCGGAAAGCGCATCCCAGTTTTCGGCCAAATACTGGGACATGCTTTCCGAATGGGGGGTGCTGCGGAAACTGCATCCCAGAATATTGGTCCAGAATGGGATGCAGTTTCCGAATCGGTACTCAAAAGGAAACCGCATCCCAGAAAACTGGGGGACTGCGAACAAAAGCCGGACCGCGACCTGGCTCGGATTGAGTTGGCGTGAATCGCGTGAATCGTTGATGTTGGCCGGTGTAGGCGCGGAGATAAACGAGCAGGCCGAGCGATATAATGACACGCTATGGAGGCCATATGCTCTTTTCCCGCTGTTCTGCCACATCTGCCTGTGCCATTGCGCTTGTCGTAATGGCGGTTACCCCTTATCACCGGTTTTCATCTTCAATCGGCCTGGCGTCAGGTGTAATGACCTGGCTCGTTATCCTTGGCGCATGCCTTGCGGCGTTTGTTCATGGTGCTGCGCTATGCAAGGGGAGGGAAATGAGACGGCCGAGGCATCTCAGTGCTATCGGTGTTTTTCTTGGTGTTATTGCAACGGTTCCCGAATGGGCCGACCTGGTTTTCTATGCTCGCGGAGATTCTATTCCATTCGTGTTCGCACCGATCTGGCTGTTGCATGGCGTCTCGTGCGTCTCGTGCTTTGCTGGGTCGCTGCTCCTCTCATATGTTATTTGGGACACAGTGTGCTCTCCTTTGACGCAGGGGGCGGCGCGGACTGACGAAAGAGAGGCTCGTCGCCTGCAGAACGCGATTTTTACAGAAACAATAGCCGTCCTGTCTTGCCTGCTGTTTTGCTGTCGAGTTTCATGGAGAATTGTCCCCGAGCCATGGGGGATACCCTCTGTTTCGGCCGCGTCAATTGGCCTTGCGTTTTTAATTCCGTTGGTCTATCTCGCATTGGCTGTGGCCCCGCTGTTTTGTCGCCCTCGTGCCTTTGGCCATGGACGGCGCGACGTGTTTGCCTGTTCTGTGCTCGTAGCAGTTCCTGTTGGTCTTATTCCGGCTGTCGATGTGGCATACTTCGCAAACTATGCCGCGGTCATTGCATTGCTGGCGATGGGGTCCGCTATCGCTGCTGCCTTCGTATGCATGTTGCTAAGGGGGAAACGGGACAACAATTCGGATATCGCCTGCGCGTCCGAGCCATTCGATGCGGGGGTGTTTTCCCCTGCCCTGTCGCCTAGAGAAGAGCAGTTTGTTCGACTGCTGCTCAAAGGGAAAACGCCGGCGGAAATTGCCAAGGAGACGGATACGAAGCCATCGACGGTGCGAACAACGCTTCACCGAGCATACGGGAAGGCGTCGGTTGCGGGCTCACGCGAGCTCGTGGCGTTGTTTGCGGGTGAGGGTGATACTGTAGGGCATGAGCTGCCGCAGCGGCATGCTGATGATATGGTGGCATCAGCTCGAACGCGCCGGCTGTTTCGATACCTGCTCACATTATTTTTTATCCTCCTTGCGGCGGGTCCCTTGGTAATGGCGGATAGCGATTGGGGGTCCGGTGTTTCGCGGGCTGTCGCCTTTTCCCTCTTAAGCTACGCATTGGGTCTCGGGCTGCTTCTGTCGCTACGCTACGCGGGCGGAAAACCGAATCGTGGCGCTGCGCTGGATAGAGCAGGTGAAGCGATTGGTCTCGGAAGCCCGTGCATGTGGGCGATACTGTCTGCTGCGGAATGGTCTTTTATCTATATCACGGCATTGATGTGCATACGCGTTCCGTTGATGGCTGTGCCGGTCCTGTTTTGCGGCGTGGCGTCTACGGCTTCGCTCGCTGTTGGGCTGCGTCCGTTTAAGGTGCATGCCCGTGCTCGGGCTATCGTGCCATTGGTGTCAATAGGTGTCGCTGCTTCAATCTATGCGGCCAGTAGGGGGCGAATTCATGGGTTCGTGGTGCTGGCGGGGATGCTGCTCACATATGTAGTGCTGCGAAGCTGTCCGCAGCGCAAAATGCTTGGGGTATGGATGCTTTGCTTTGGGGCGACGGCTCCTGTCTGGGTCGTCTTGCTCAACATGGCGCAGGATCTGATGGTTTTCGAGCCGCTGTTCCTTGCGTCGCTGTTGGGGCATAGTTCGGCTGTCAATGTCGTCGTGGCAACGGTGGTCGTCTGCTGGTCTGTGCCCATGTTCGTCACGCACATCGCGCTCGCCCACTCGGTTGAGAACGAGAGGGCCGTCTTGGGGTACCGTGCGAATGGGTTCACCGAAACGGCTCGCGTGCGCCAGCTGGCTTTGCTTACATCGCGCTCCCTTTCTGATGTTCAGTCGCAAATTTTGCTGATGACGGCAGAGGGCGCAACGACAAAGACCATTGCGGAGGACGTAGGTTATGCTGCATCTACGGTGCAAGCGTTGCGGTCCGCATCTTATCGCCAGTTGAAGATCAAGAACAAAGCGGAACTTATTTCATTGTTATCGCAGGTGGATAACGTGTAAACGCCTGGATTATCAACTCAATAGCGAGTGTTTACAGACATCTTTCTCCATTCATGCAAAGGTTGCCGTGCGTCGACGCATTGTTAACCGCTTGTGATTGGGGCCGGGCCGAGCAGCAACGCTCGGCCCGGCCAATGGGAGGGTGATGTTGCTTGAATAGAAATCTAATACGGCACGAGTTGTCCAAGATATTTGGCAATCCTATATTTGCGTTGACCCTTATGGTTGCAACTGCAATTTCGATGGCGGCTGCCATCGAGGCATGGTGGACGCTCGAGACTGAGCGCAAGCAGCTGTTATCTTTTGGCTACGGCATTGGTCTGCAGTCTCAGACATACCTCGGCCAAACGCGTGAAAGTAGCTTTGGTAACTGGATCGTTGTGAGCGCGAACGCGCCGTTGTTAGCGTCGGTGTTTTTCTATGCGCTGCCGTTGCTTGCCATGCTGGCCGGGTCGTGGTCATGCCTGTCCGAGCGTTTGAGCGGTTACGAGGCGCAGATCTGCACGCGTGTTTCTAGAAATGCATACGTGAACGTGAAGATGCTGTCTGCTTTCCTCTCTGCGTTTGCGGTCACGGCTATTCCGCTACTCGTGAATTTTCTGATTGTCTCTATGCTGTTTCCCGCGTATCTCCCCCGGGTCGATGAATCGACTTACGTCGGGCTCTATCTGCATAGCTATTTTTCTGGTCTGTTTTATTCCCGGCCTCTGTTGTACGTGCTGGTTTATACGCTGTTCGATGCGGTGGCGCTGGGGGTTCTATCCATGGCCGTGACCGGTCTGTCGGTTGTGTTTCGCAGCAGAATCAAGGCGATGGTCGTTCCATATCTGATTATGGTTGCATGGCATTTTGTTAACGACTGGATTTTTAGCGTCCTTTCATGCGTCGGCTTTAACTGCAACATTCTTAACAGCATCAGGTCGGAATCACTAAATAACTGGCCCGACATTCGAGCGGGGTTTGCGGAAATCATTTTGCTGTTCGTCTTTTCTTTGATTTCCGCGAGATTCTTAAAAAGGCGCGAGGTGGTCTGATGCTGTTTAGGCTGGTCGCCGCGGACCTGAGGACCGTTTTGAAGAAGAACATCATTACTTTTATTGCGGTTGCGGCAGTGACCGTTGCGAACTTGGTGTAGGCCTATGGATTTTCTTCTGTATATGGGGTTAGGACGGATGCCTTGGGGTTTGCGGATAATCTCGCGCTCGTGTTTGCCGGGTCTGCTCCGTTTGAGCCTAGGCCCGGGGTCATGTTTGTGCCTCCGTTAGGATGGCTATTTCTCACTCTGCTTATTCTCTATACAACACTCGATTATCCGGTCGAATCGTTGCACGGGTTTGGTTTGCAAGCGCTTGTTCGATGCCGGGCAAGAACCCTTTGGTGGGTCTCGCGTTTTATCTTGGTGGCGGCGGTAACGGCATTTTCACTGCTCGTGGTGGTTTGCTCTGTTGTGATTTGGAGCTTGATGGTGAGCGCCTCGTTCAGCGCGGTCGTCCATGGTGAGTCGCTTCAGCTGGCTAATTTGGCGCCGTGGTTTCTCAAAGCTGGCGAGGCGGATGCGCTGCCGTTTTTCACAGGTCTCTTTTTGCTTTCGAGGCGCTTGCGTTTGCGCAGGCAGTGATTGGCTTTGTACTTGGGCCGTCGGTCTCGTTTGTGGTTTTAATGAGCTACCTGATCTGCTCGGCATATGCGCGGCATTGGGCGCTGCTGGGAAATGCCCTGATGCTGTTGCGCTGGGGCGGAATTGTCAAAGAAGGAATCGCGGCGGGCTCGAGCGGCTTGTTTTCAATTGCGATTATGTCGTTATGCCTATCGTTGGGTGGACTGTGGTTTCGAAGGGCCGACCTTATAGAAAAGAGGGACAAGATATGAGCGTGATCGTTAGGGACGTATCGAAGCGCATGGGCAAAAACGATGTTCTGCGCAACGTGTCCATCGAGGTTGACCCTGGGACTGTGGTTGGGCTTCAGGGGATAAACGGTTCGGGTAAGACCATGCTTATGCGAGCGGTCTGCGGATTGATCAAGCCTACCGAAGGCGAAATCTCTATCGATGGCCAAAGGCTTGGGGCGGACATCTCGTTCCCGCCGAGTCTGGGGATGTTGATCGAGGCGCCTTCCTTTTTGGGATATCTGTCTGGCTACGACAATCTGGAGTTCATCGCTCAGATCAAGGGCGTTGCCACTCCCGAGGACATTCGCTCTGCCCTGCGGCTCGTGGGGCTCGATGCAGACGAAAAAAAGAAGTTCCGAGCATATTCGCTTGGGATGAAGCAACGTCTGGGGATAGCTGCGGCAATTATGGAAAAGCCGAAGCTACTTGTTCTCGATGAGCCAACAAATGCCCTCGACGAAGCGGGCGTGGAAATGCTCAAGCGCGTTGTGGCGATGGCGGCATCAACGGGTCGCGAGGTTATTCTGTCCAGCCATGACGGAGAGGTGCTCGAGGAGCTGGCCGATCGGGTTTACTGCATGCGCGACGGTGCCGTTGTGAAAGTTCGGGAAAGGTCGTGAGCGCGATGAAGAAGACCCTGTGGACAAGAAGGTCGGTGCTTGCTCTTTTCGGCTGTGCTGCCACTGGCCTTGCGGGCATGAGGGTGAGCGCCGTTAACGGGAACCGGACGGTCATTCCTGAGAAATATTATGCGGAGGGCGAATGGCTCTCGATGGATGGGGCGTTTCTGGGGTCGAAGGATGTGGCGACTGACGGGTATTCGTTTTGCATAGACGGGGCAGAGCTGCTCACGCCGCGCGAGTATCTCAAGCGTGCGCATGATGATTATTCAAAATATGGCATCGTGGATACGAAAACGAAATTGAAGGACGCCGACATCACGTGTGTTATCGCCGTAAAGATGCGTGTCAGGAATAAGGACAATGTCGAAGGCGGAATTAAAACGTATGTTTGGCATTTGGTGCCGGAGTCTGCGCCAAACTATGACTTTGTGGTCAATACCGATCTGATAACGCAGGCAATGCCGGCTCTGGGCGGCTCTGCTGCGTTTGCTGTACAGGTTGGGGCGGAGAACGAGTTGCTCGTTCCATTCATGATGCAAAACACCAACGACTATTTCGAAGGTTACGAGACCGTCCGTTTTGAGAAGGCTTTTCCTGGGACTTATACGATGAAGATGACCGATCTGCCAGAGAGAAGGCTCTTAAGGTTTGAAGTGAAGTAGCTCGAGAGTTAGGCAAAACGGGTCCATCGGCGGTACACGCGCCCGATTCCAGGCGCCCCGGCCCGGAATCGGGCGCGGGACGAGGCGCCTTCGGTGTCGGCCGGTCTACCGCTTCTTCTTGTTCTTCTTCTGCTTGCGCTGCTTGCCCTTGTTGTCCTGGGGCTTGTCGGCCTTGTTGCCCTGCTTGGCCTCGGCTGCAGCCTTCTCGGCCTTCATTTTCTTCTTCTTGGTCTCGATGCGGAGCTTTTTGTTGATGCGTGCCTTAAGGAAGGCGCCAAACTGCTCGGCATCGCCACGGACGAAGGTGTCCTTAGGAATCGTCACGCCCTGGTCGGCAAACATGGCCACAAAGATGCGTTCGCCGTCGAGTACGTGGTCGAGCTTTTTAAACGAAAAGAACTGCGACTTGCCGCTCTTGCCCCATACCATCAGGCCGTCCTCGTTGGCGGCGACGCGGCGGTAGCGGCCACCCATGGACTCGTCGGCCTCGACGGCGTCGATAAAGTCGCGGGCGAGCGTGCGGTGCAGGTTTTTGCTCCACCAGGCCAAAAAGGCGCCGAATACGATCAGGACGACGCCGAACTTGATCCAGTTGCCGCCAGCCACCAGCATGCCGATGCCGATGAGCGCGGCAATTGCGGCGGCGACGTACAGGGAGCCGCGGCGCCTGGGCGAGGCAACCAAGCAGGCGAAATCGGTGACGAGGTCGTTTTCGTACTGGTACTCGTTGAGGTACAGGATGCCGTCGTCGGCTGCGGCCTGCTTCTCGAGCGCGACCTCGATCTGGTCGGCTGCTTCGGAGGGAACGAGGTTGCTCTCTGCGTCTGCCATACTCTTTGGACTCCTATCGCGGCGGGCTCGCCGTACGGGTTATTATGAGTGCAGTATGCCGTGCGACCGCATGGCCGTCGCGGCAACAAGACTCAGTATACCCGGGGGAGCACCCATGGAATCGTTGTACCGAAAGTATCGCCCGCTCACCTTCGACTCCGTGGTGGGCCAGCAGCATATCGTCTCGACGCTCGAGCACGCCATTACCGAGGGGCGCCTGTCCCATGCCTACCTGTTCTGCGGTCCGCGCGGTACGGGCAAGACCACCATGGCACGCATCCTTGCCAAGGCACTGCTGTGCCGCAATGCCGAGGCGGCGCGCGCCGAGGGCGCGAGCGGCTGCATGCCCGACGGCACCTGCGAGGAGTGCGAGCTCATTGCCGAGGGCAACCACCCGGACGTCTACGAGCTCGATGCCGCAAGCCGCACAGGCGTGGACAATGTGCGCGAGGAGATCATCAACTCCGTCAACTTTGCCCCGGTGCGTGGCAAGTACAAGATCTATATCATCGACGAGGTCCACATGCTCACGACGGCGGCGTTCAACGCGCTGCTCAAGACGCTCGAGGAGCCGCCAGCGCACGTGATCTTCGTGCTGTGCACTACCGATCCGCAAAAGATTCTGGAGACCATCCTCTCGCGCTGCCAGCGCTTCGATTTCCACCGCATCGGCAACGAGGATATCGAGCGCCGCCTGGCATACGTGTGCGAGCAGGAGGGCTTCGATTACGACGACGAGGCGCTCGCCATCGTGGCGCGCCATGCCAAGGGCGGTATGCGCGATGCGCTTTCCACGCTGGAGCAGCTGAGCGTTTTTGGCAACGGCACCGTGCATGCGGACGATGCCCGCTCGCTTTTGGGCGAAGTTTCGGACCAGATTCTGGGCGAGTTTGCGCGCGCCATTGCTGATCGTGATGTCGCCGAGCTGTATGGGCTTATTCGCGCGCAGGTCGAGGAAGGTAACGATCTGCTGGAACTGACGCGCGACCTGGTGGCGCACGTGCGTGACGTGTATGTTGCCTGCGTTGCCGGCGCCCGCGCCGAGCTGTTTGAGGGCGGCTCCGAGCAGGCCGAGGCGCTTGCTGCCGAGGCTGCTGCCTTTGGCGAGCATCCTGCCGACCGTTTGGCCCGCGTGCTGACGGTGCTCGACGATGCCGCACTGGAGATGAGGGGCGCGAGTGACGTGCGCCTGGTGCTCGAGATCGCCTGCACGCGCCTGGCACGTCCCGAGGCTGATTTAACGATTGAGGCATTGGCCGAGCGTGTGACACGCCTGGAGGCCATGGTTGCCAACGCCGCGGTGCCAGCGAGCGTGGCTGCTGCTCAGGCTGCTGCACCTGCTGCATCCGCACCCGCCACCGCCCAGCAGCCGACGCTGATCTCGGGTGCCCGTGCTGCCGCTCCGGCGGTTGCTGCGACTCCCACTGCGGCGACGGCGCACAAGAGCGGTATGCCTTGGGATCGCGGCGCTGCCGCTCCGGCCACCCAGCCTGCGCCCGCGCCGACCTCCAAGCCCGCTGCGCCTGCGTCTCAGCCTGCGCCGGTTCCGACGTCCCAGCCCGCCGCCCCGGCTCCCGCGCCCGCCGCTGTGCCGGCACCTAAGCCCCAGCCCAACAACGCCGCTCAGGTTGCTGCCGCCGGTGCCGCCGAGACCCCTGCGGTTGAGGATGCCGGCGAGCTGCAGCGCAAATGGGCCGAGGTTGTCGAGCGCGTCAAGGCCCAACAACCTTCTTATGCGGCTCTCCTGTTGAACGCTCGCGCTACGGCAGACGATGGTTCTAAGCTTACGGTGTCGTTCCCCACAGCCTTTGCCATCAAGATGCTCGGGCGTGCTGATACACAGGCGGTGTTTTTGCCGACAGTCAGTGCGGTCTTCGGGCGTCGCACCGTCGACTACGTCCTGGATGGAGGTGGCACGCCGGCTCCTCAACATGAGGAGCATTCTCCATCTGCACGGGCTGCGGCATCTGCGGACCCGCAACCCGTGTCCTCGGCGGTCCCTGTATCCTCGAGCGCCAGCGCGCCGCAGCCAAAAGCGGCACCGGTAGCGGCACCGACCCCGTCGGCGCCTGAACCCGCTGCGCCCAAACCGGCTGCTCCGATCCCCGCGTCCAGGTCCGCTGCCGCGCCTGCGCCCAAGTCATTCGATCTGGCCAAGGCCCCCTGGCTGCGCTCCGACAACCCTGCCGGCGCTCCTGCCACGGGCAAACTCCCGACCGAGCCCGCGCCCCGCGCGCCCGAGCGCTCGTCCGCTCCCAAGGCTCAGCCGTCTGCGCAGTCCGCTCCGTGGGAATCCGAGCAGGTTCCCTACGACGATGCCATGGTCGGCGGTTTTGCTGCCGATGCCGGCGGGGACGATCTGCCCCCGTTCGACGTGCCGGGTGCGGCGTCCGCGCCCAAGCCCGCTGCAGCTGCCCCCAAAGAGGAGGACGCTCCTGCAGCTCCCTGGGAGTCCAACCCCGGTGCCGGCAGCCCCTTCGGCCACCAGGGCGCAGCCCCGAGCATCCCACAGACCGAGGACGAGGCCAAAGCCCTCATCCGCAGCGTCTTTGGCCAGGCCACTATCTTCAAGCCGGTGGAGTAACCGTCCGGGCGGGCATGCTGCTCAAGAAGAGATTTCTTTGAATGGAGCGAGCTTAGTCGGAAAGAAACAACCGGCGGGCTATCGTTTTACTGTTGAGAGCCACTCGCCGGACAAAGAGCCCCTAGTTCTTTAGGGGCTCTTTGTCCGGGCGCATCTGTATTTCGGACATGTGTAACGTAGTGCCGCGTATGTCGCATTCGAGCAGACAGGTGCGTGACGGTCGGCCTAGGATGTTGAGGTTGATACGATACGTCGCATGGCTGTCCGTGTACTCGACTTGCTCGGTGTTGATGGTTGCTCCGATTGTCAATAAAGAGCCCGGTTCGGCATCGACAATCTTGAAGTCCTTTATCTTGACCTTGAACTCTTGGTAGAGGGATGGGCTGTTGTAGTAAACGGTTCGGGTTCCGTCGGTGCACTCATCGGTCGTCTCCCATTTGACGACGGGCTGGTTCGAGCTGGCTATCAGCAGTTCTGCTCCAAAAGCTATGGCATGGGTGATGACAACCAGCAATGTCCAGCCGACAAAGAGATAGAGAACCATATATGCAACGGGGTGTTTTGAGCGGATGTTTTGGAGTGCGTCGGGGGCATTCATGGGGCACCTCCAAATTGCTATCTATGGCAATCAAATTATACCCCGTCGTCGTGAGCGCCACCTCGAGTAGTGGCTCGGCATTTAGTCATTTAGTGGCACGCATTAAATGTCGGATTCCGGCTCTACAAGATTTAGCTTTCAATATTATGCAGATGCGAATTATTCAACTTTGCATAATCTTTGGGTGCGGCTTGCACTCCAGGACATGTATATCGACTGAGGTAACACGTCCGCCCCGCTCTCTCGCCGCGCGCCGTGGTACGATTTTTGAGTTTGAAAGCCCCGCCGCGTCCCGGCTGCCCTTGCAGCTCGTTGCGCGGCCGCACGTAAAGGAGCCATTATGGCCGGTATGAACATGCAGCAGATGATGAAGCAGGCTCGCAAGATGCAGGAGCAGCTTGCCGCCGCGCAGGAGAACCTCAAGTCCCAGACCGTCGACGCCTCTGCCGGCGGCGGTATGGTCAAGGTAACCGTTAACGGCGAGATGGAACTCGTCAACCTCACCATCGACCCCGATGCGCTCGATCCCGAGGACGTCGATATGCTGCAGGACATGATCATGGCTGCCGTCAACGAGGCCGTCCGCGGCGTCAACGAGCTCGCCAACAAGCAGATGGGCGCCATCACCGGCGGCCTTAACATCCCGGGCATGCCGTTCTAAGACGCGCATATATATGAGTGCCAACCATAGTCTGCAAAAACTGCTCGATGAGCTGGGCCGCCTGCCGGGCATCGGTCCCAAATCGGCCCAGCGCATCGCCTACTACCTGCTCGAGGCCGACGCCGAGGAGGCCCGCCGCCTGGCCGAGGCCATTCTGGAGGTTAAGCAGGAAGTGCATTTTTGCAGCCGCTGCTTTAACTACGCTACCGCTGACGAGTGCTCCATCTGCCAGGATTCGATGCGCGACACCACCCGCATCTGCGTGGTGGGCGAGCCGCGCGATGTCCAGGCGATTGAGCGCACGGGCAGCTACCACGGTCTCTACCATGTGCTGGGCGGCGTGATCAGCCCCATGGATAAGATCGGCCCCGAGCAGCTGCATATTCGCGAACTGTTGGCGCGCTTGGGCCATGAGGATATCCACGAGGTCATTATCGCCACCAACCCCAATATCGAGGGCGAGACTACGGCGAGCTACCTGGCACGCACCATCAAGCCGCTGGGCGTCGAGGTGTCGCGTCTGGCGAGCGGCCTTCCCGTGGGCGGCGACCTGGAGTATGCCGACGAGCTCACGCTCGGCCGTGCTATCGAGGCCCGTCGTGCGATCTAGGATCTAGATATCTGCCCCGCCGACCTCGCGTTTCCTCACTCGTTGCACGCGGTTGTCATAATTGGCCCCATGTTCGTGCATTTGTTGTACAACAAATGCACTTTGCATCCGCTTATCGCGTGGATGTCTCCGCTCGTGTCTCATATTTGCGCATTCGTTGCGCAACCTTTTGGGTTCGCTGATACACTCAGCTAAGGATTTGAATGAATACGCCGCTTTCGAGCGGCGTGTTTTTGTTGGAGGAGATCGCATGCGGCCCGGGGGCACTCAGAAAAAGCATTGCGCCGCGGTGCGCATGCGGCGCCGGTTGGGCCTGGCGCCTCGGGCGTATGTTCTGCTGTCCTGTTCGCTGGCCCTGGTCGTTGCCGGCGTTTGTGCCTACGGCGCGGCCGTGCCGTCTATGGTGCAGGCGCGTGCAGCGCGCGAGCTGCGCATAGGGCACAAGGCCAAAAGCGATTTGGGCACCACAACTGGATATGCCTGGGCGAGCGTGGTCATGCACGTCGTGTTTAATGTCGACGACGCGGGCAGCGACGAGGCGTTGGACAACGAGGTTACGCTTGCCAACGGCAAGACCATCGTGCTCACCAACACCAAGATTATCAATCGCCTTTCCAATAGCAGCGTCTCGGCCGTCGTAAACAAGGCCGAGCAGCAAAAGGGTCAGGATACGCAGCAGACGGGTAAGCCCAGCGGTTCGGGCTCGTCTGGCTCCAGCTCCGATTCGTCGAGCTCGGGCGGCGGCTCGGGTTCGGGTTCTGCCTCCGGCGGGTCCGGGAGCAGCGGCTCGACGGGCGGCAGTACCGGTGGCAGCGCAAGCTCCGGCGGCCTTTCGGCTGCCGAGGAGGAAAGTATACACAGCTGGCTCGTGACCAAATACAACATGCTCGATGGCTATGTCGCCCGCGCCAATAGCGTGGTTTCGACCTATAACGCTACGGGCGATACCGGACCGTGCGACACCCTGGCGAATGACATGTTTGCTATCCGTGCCGAGTTCGGTCGACAAAGGTTCTCGACCAAATCTAAATGGTATCGGCAGTACGCCAACCTATGGGGCTGCTACACCAATCTGTGCCAATGGGTGGGACATTACGGCGATGACGACGTCGCGCTCAACAACTTTAATACCAACGTGGCGGCGATTGCCCTATGACGAATAGCCTTGCTTCTGGCACATCGTGTGCACTTAACCGCGACCCCATGGTGGGCCTGCGCCTGGCGCGCGTTGGAGGGTTTGAGCCTGCTATCGCGCTGGGCCCGGATGAGCTGCCCGTCTACCAGCGTCGATTTGCGATGCTGTTTGCCGATGATGCCACCATGCGCCGCGGCGGTATCGGCTGTGTGACGCGTGCCGTCAACGCGCAGGGCGAGGCCGTGGCGCTCAAGCAGCTCATCTTGCCAACGCGCGATGAATTTGATGACGATGTCGCCCACGAGGCGCTGGTCGCCAAGTTTAAGGCGGCGTTTCGCGAGGAATATGAATGCCATCGCGCCCTTTCGGGCCTTAAAGGCTTTCCCCGCCTGTATGGATGGGGTGAGGTCGACGGTGTGCCTGCGATTGTCATGGAGTGGGTCGAGGGCGAGACGCTTGCCCGCCTGCGCCCGCACCTTGCCGTGGACGATGCCGGTCGCCTGTCGCCGCTCGTGGCCGCTCGCCTGGGCCGCGACCTGTTTGACCTGCTCTGCCGTATGAATCTGGTGGGGGAGGGCTTTGTCCATCGCGACATCTCGCCGGCCAATATTATGGTTCGCACGGCGCGCCTGCCGCTCGACCAACAACTTGCCGAGGGCATGTTCGATTTGTGCCTCATCGACTTTGGCTCGTCGCTGGCGCTCGAGCCCGCCTCTGCGGTGGCGGGGACCGGCGGCAAGGAGTCCTTTACAGAGCGCTATGCCACGTTGCGCCGGGCGACGGTTGCCTACGCTCCGCCCGAGATGCTCACCGACGATATTGCCGACCTGCATGTTTTGCGCATGTCGCCGGAAATTGACGTGTATGCAGCGGCGAGTACGGTCTACGACCTCATCGCCGGTGTCGCGCCGTACGAAGTAGCTCCGGGTGCGTCGGGTACTTCGGGCTCGCGCAAAAAGACGCGCGATATTGCCAGCCCCTATCGTCTCAAGATGGATACGCGGCCCGACTACCCCGTTGGCGCCCATGCGCCCGGTTGCGACCTAACTCAGCTGCTTCGGCGTGAGCCCGATGTGGCGCTCGCTGCCGCCGAGCAGGCCCAGCAGATGGGGCTCGAGCCGGACTCCGAGGAGCTTCGCGACGCGCTGGCATTTGTCGACGCCCAGTTGTTCGACGTGGTCATGGCCTGCCTGTCGTGTAATCAGAGCGACCGTTCCGAGCCCGCCGCGGTGGAGGCGGCGCTTACGACGTTTTGTGACCACTACGCGCAAAACGTCGGCCTCTCCCTTCGCGGCGAGCCGCTCACGCCCTGTCCCATGGACGCGTCCGGTCACGTGGTTCGTCGCGCTGCGATGATCGGCGCTACGGTTGTCTGCGGCCTCGTGTGGGCCGTTGTGGTGGTGTCGGCGGCGCTGCTGGCGTCGGGCGCTCGTGTGACGGTTGCTGTAGGGTGCATTTCGTGGTCTGGCACGCTGCCGGGTATCGTTGCCGCGCTCGCACTGGCACTGCCGGGCATGATGGGCATTGCCGCCGGTGCCATGGCGCACGATCGTCGCACGGGGTTTCTGCATGGCGTGCTGGCGCTTTCTGCCTGCGAGGTTCCGATGCTGATTGCGGTTGCGTGCACCGTGTTTTCCCAGCGCGCCGTAGTGAGCGGCTTTGTTGCCGCCTTAATTGCAACATACGCGCTCGTATGGTTTTTGCTGTCGATGGGTTTTGCCTTTGAGCTTCCCGTCGCGGCGCCGCGGCGCGCAAAAACCCAGATGGCGACGCCGCTTGCCGGTGGTGCCGCGGCGGCTCGCGCCTTTGTCGGGGCGACCGGGGCGCCGCCCGAAACGAGCTCAACGACCAAGGAGGTCTAGGCCATGGCATCTCAAATCGAGCTCACCCCGTGCGGAGCCATGTTCGACATCTTTAAACGCGCAGCGCACCTGAGCCATATCGAGCTATGTAGCATGGTGCTTTCGAGCCGTCCGCTGGCCGATGGCCGCAGTCCCCAGAGCCGCGCCGCCGATCGCTCCTGGGTCTCGCGCTTTATTGTGCGTGCGCCGGTCGGCACGCTGCAGGAGCGTTATTTTGCCGATTACGGCACCTCGGCCGCGCGCATTATTTCACAGCTGGCGCTACGTCGGCGCAATCCTATGGATAGCGCTGCGATACTCAATATGGTGTGTGGGCCTGCCGGCGAGCCCATGGTGCGGGCGCTCGAGGAATGCCATCAGGATATGAACCTCTACCGTAATGCGGTCGAGCGCCTGTCGCAGGCGGCGGAGCTTATGCCCGCCGAGCGCGCCGAGGCCGTGCTGGTGCTGTTTGTCGCCGTCGGCTGTTCGGCAGATGTTCGATCCTCGGTGACCTATGCCATCGACTATGCGCACGCGACTTGCGGCGGTGCTACATCGACCCCGCGCTCGCTGAGCACCTCGACGGTCACGGGCGAGCGCGAGGCGGCACCTGCGCATCCGCTGGGACTGCTGCGCGTGCTAAACGGCTACGTGGTGAGCGCTCCGCGCTGGATTCAACCGAGCGAGGAGGGTGTCGAGATCGGTGCGCTGGCGACGGGGGAGGGCGATATCACCGATGTGGGCGATGACGTCTCGGCTCGCCATGCCCACGTGTGGTGTGATGACCAAAATACCTGGTACGTCGAGGACCTGTCGTCCACCAACGGAACCGTGGTGGTAAACGGCGCGACGAACGTCTGCACCCAGGTCGAGCCCGGCCGCTCCGCTCAGCTCAACCCCGGTGACGAGCTCAGACTCGGCGAATCCACCACCTACGCTATCCTCCTCGGCGCCTTCTAATCAACCCTTCAATGAGTTGCGGTGAAATAGGGACTGTTTAAGGCCACGACCGGCAAAACAGTCCCTATTTCACCGCAACTGCCATTGGGCCCTTGGGGACGGAAGGATTGCGGATCATCGGGTCGGCCCGACTCATCGACAGTCCGTAATCCTTCCGTCCTCGAGGGGTCAATTGCCGATGTCGCCTGCTGCGCTTTGTGTGATGCCGTTAGTCGATTTTGGCTATTCAAAAAGGTTGATGAGTGTTCTACTAATGCCTGATGCAGTTTATACGTGAGGATTTCTATGAAAAGGTGTGTTGCTAGAGCGTTGGCGGCTTCTTTTGCCTGTGTCGCGCTTTTGTGTGTCCCATTGTGTGCGCATGCAGAGGATGTGGCTGTCGACCAATCGCAAGAGATGATTGTTGATCAGTCGCAAGAGACGGCCGGGGATCAAGCCGCTTCGATGCCGGACGATGGCCTTGTTGATGCCGATGACTCGGACGACGCCGCTGCCTTGGATGTCGAGGATTCTGAATCTCCCGACGCTTTGACTGGCAGCGCGAAGGCCAGCATTCTCGGCCGTAGCGTGGTGAACATCAACCAGGGCTGGAGCTTCTCTACGAATGACACGACTCTCGATGGTTGGGGTTTTCCTGACGGGCGCAGTTCCGGAACGGTCGATCTTCCCCATTCATGGGAGTACGCGCATCCCACACGCTCGTATATTCCCGCCTTTAACAAGAAGACGGTTACGTATTCAAAGACCGTTGACGTTTCGTCCTATCAGGGGCGCAGGCTGTATCTTAAGTTTTATGGCGTTAGTAAGAATGCCGAAGTGCTCGTCGATGGCAAGGTAGTTGGATCTCATGTAGGTGGATACTCTGCCTTTGTCGTGGATATCACCGATGCCGTGCAGGGTAAGTCCAAAGTTGGGCTGACGGTGAACGTGACCAATATCGATACCGATTCAATCCCAATCAATGTTGACTATACGCAGTGGGCCGGCATCTATCGCGACGTAGAGCTTATTGCGATGGAGGATCAGCATTTTTCGCTGATGAATGCGGGGTCCCAAGGCGTATTTTTCGACTACAATCTTCAGGGCGGCAATGCGAACGTGGCCGTTAGGGCGGACATTTCCAATCATGGCGACAAAGGCTCAGTTACGCTGAGGTCACAAATTCTTGATGCAAACGGCAACGTTGTTTCCGAGGCTGAGCAACCCTGCTCGCTTGCGGCAAACAAGGACTTCACCGAGTTTAACATCAAGCAAAAGGTGGCAAACGTTCATCGATGGAATGGCGTGGCTGACCCCTATCTTTATACCGCCGTTGTTCAAATCTGCGGTACGGATGGCTCTGTGCTCGACGAAGTTTCGCAGTCGATCGGTTTTCGAACCTTCAAGATTTCCAAGGGCTCTGCATATCTCAATGGCGTAAAAATCCAGATCCATGGCGTCGGTTACCATCAGGACCGCCAGGGCTGCGGTAACGCGGTGACTGCCGATCAGATTTCTTCTGATATCGACCAGATGCTCGATATGGGCGTTAACTTTGTTCGCGCATCGCACTACCCGCATGACCAAGCTTTCTATGAGCTTGCAGACCAGAAGGGCATCCTTGTATATAACGAGATTCCCTATTACATGATTTATTCGAAAGCAAAGTCGTATGGCGATTCAATCAACACGCAGCTGGTCGAGATGATTCGTCAAAACTACAATCATCCGTGCGTCGTCATGGACGGCATTCAGAATGAGGTCGTGTATAACCCGTCGTTTAAGAACTATGGTCCCGACTTCGATGTTACGGCAGGCGAAATCATTGCCTTCAACAAGCGACTAGCCGCCTTGGCGAAGGCCGAAGACCCGTCAAGGCTTGTGGTGCAGGCGACGATTGACGCCAGCTCTCATGCGCAAAACTCAAAACAATGGAGTGGCAACATTGAGCTCACCGGTCTAAACCTGTACGTTGGATTTAAGAGCGCCGTTTCATCGGCGGGCAATGAGGGACGCAGGGAACTCGCAAAATTGCTTAACGCCAAGCTCGATTCATATAAATCAATCTACGGCGTTGATAGCCTGATGATTTCTGAGTACGGTGCGGGTGCGAACGTTCAGCAGCACTGTGAAGTTGATGATGGCTTTTCGTGGGATGGTAAAGACTCCTCCAATTCCCATTACGAGGAGTATCAGTCGTTTATCCATGAGGTCTATTGGGACACCATTCAGAAACGCTCGGATTTGCCCGTCACGTCCGTATGGAACATGTTTGATTTCTCATGCTACCGCAATGAAGGCGGAGTGCCCCGAACCAACACGAAGGGGTTGCTGTGCTACGACCATGAAACCCGAAAAGATGCCTACTACTTCTATAAGGCCAATTGGAATACCGACGATCCGCTTGTGTACCTTACGAGCAAGCGATTCCTTGTCCGAAATCGCTCGACGGAGGATTTCAAAGTTTATTCGAATTGCGACAAAGTTAAGCTGTATGTCAATGGCTCCTCTGTCGGGTATGGCACTAAGCAG
Organism: uncultured Collinsella sp.; assembly: GCA_902464485.1. Taxonomy (GTDB): domain Bacteria; phylum Actinomycetota; class Coriobacteriia; order Coriobacteriales; family Coriobacteriaceae; genus Collinsella. The sequence continues at coordinate 19,916 of CABQJJ010000021.1, forward strand.
CAATCCGGCGTGTTCGTTTGGAAAAGCGTCAAACTAAAGAAGGGCGTGAAAAACTCGGTCAAGGCCGTCGGAGAACGAGGTGGAGCCACGTACGAGGATTCGGTTGATGGAATTACCGTTCCCGATCACAACGTCTCTTATCGTGCCCATGTTCAAAATATTGGATGGCAGCAGGACCGACAGAACGGATCAATTGCCGGTACGGTTGGCAAATCGCTTCGTATCGAATCGCTGGCGGCTTCTCTTGATGACCCGAATAGCTCCATTAAAATTAACGGTCATGTGCAAGGAATTGGCTGGCAGGGCTGGAAGACTGGGAGCTGCGGTACCACAGGAAAATCAAAGCGCCTCGAGGCTATTCGCGTGCGACTGACTGGTAGTCTTTCGAATGACTATGATATTTGGTACCGGGTTCACTCTTCTCATGTCGGATGGCTTGGTTGGGCCAAGAATGGCGCACCAGCGGGCACAACGGGAAAGGGCTATGCAGCTGAGGCCGTTCAAATGGTTTTGGTCAAAAAGGGTGATCCCGCGCCCGGCGATACGGCGAATTCCTTCATTGGCAAGGATCGCATCGTTACTTACAAGGCACATGTGGCTACTATCGGGTGGCAGTCGAGCGTGTCTGATGGCGCGACCGCGGGAACAACGGGACGCAGCCTTTCGATGGAAGCGCTGTCTGCTGCAGTGTCCTCTGACCCGGATGCCCTGAAGCTCAATGCCCATGTTCAAAACATTGGCTGGCAGGGCTGGCAAACGGGTAATTGCGGAACCACCGGCAAAAGCCTGCGAATGGAAGCTATCAAGATTAAACTGACCGGAGAGCTTCGGGAAAAATACGACGTCTACTACCGTGCACATGTTGCGAACTTTGGTTGGCTTGGCTGGGCTAAAAATGGTGAAGCTGCTGGTACGCAAGGATATGCATATGGTATGCAAGCCGTCGAAATCTGTTTGGTCGAAAAGGGCGGCAAAGCGCCAGGCAAGACGGGGAATAGCTTTAGGCAGCCGCTCGTCACGTACTCTGCTCACGTGGCACATATTGGCTGGATGAGTGCGGCAAAAGATGGTAAGACGGCTGGCACCACCGGTCGCGGTCTATCCATGGAGGCCCTGCGCCTTTCGCTGGGTAGTAGCGTGTCTGGCGGAATTGAAGCCAAAGCTCATGCTGCTGGGACGGGCTGGGAGAGCGGTTGGTCTACAACCGTCGGCACGACGGGCGAGTCTCGTGCAATCGAAGCTGTGCGTATTCGTCTGACGGGGGATGCGGCGGAAAAATACGACGTGATGTACAGAGCGCATTCGGCTAAGGTAGGATGGTCGGCATGGGTCAAAAACGGTAAGAAGGCAGGAACAACGGGATATTCGTTGCCGATGCAGGCAATCGAGATCAAGCTCGTCAAAAAGTAAGGGTAGTTTCGCCTGTCCTTGTATGAGATTTTATGGGGCCGACAGCAGAGAATGATGACCTTGAGGGGCCGCACGGTTTTGACTGTGCGGCCTTTTGCTTTCGGAAGTGAGTTAAAGCGCTTGCCCGGGGCTACCGGCCCCTCGGGGACGAAAGGATCAACTTTGCCCTTGACGGTCAGCCGGGGTAAACCTTTACCGCCCACCTATATTTGTCGAAATTACACTTGACGGCGGGGTACAATAAACCCGCATGCGGATTTCCGTTGCGGGTGCCTCCCATCGCCGGGGCGTGCCCGGGAGCATCCGGCATGCGGCCTTTGCGGCGCTCGGTCATGTGCAAGACGGGCAGCTGGGCCTGTGGAGTGCGTGCAGCCCTCCTCGCCTCGGCATACCTTCTCTCCACGCCATGCACCTGCTGCTCAGTCTGCCTGCCAGATGATTGGAAGCAACAGCGAAAATCCCATCACGCCAACATCCCGGCGATCGCCGGGGCCTGTATACCTATATGAGAGGAGAGGGGTATATGGCGCGTAAGTTTAAGTCTATGGACGGCAACGAGGCGGCCGCATATGTTTCGTATGCGTACACCGAGGTAGCGGGAATCTATCCCATTACGCCGTCCAGCCCGATGGCCGACCATGTCGACCAGTGGGCGGCCCAGGGTCGCAAGAACATCTTCGGCACCCCGGTCAAGGTCGTCGAGATGGAGTCTGAGGCAGGTGCAGCCGGTACCGTTCACGGTTCGCTGGGCGCCGGTGCTCTGACGACCACCTACACGGCTTCTCAGGGCCTGCTCTTGATGATCCCGAACATGTACAAGATCGCGGGCGAGCAGCTCCCGGGCGTCTTCCACGTCTCCGCGCGTTGCGTCGCTTCCCACGCCCTGAACATCTTTGGCGATCACTCCGACGTCATGGCCTGCCGTCAGACCGGCTTCGCCATGCTCGCCGAGGGCAACGTCCAGGAGGTCATGGACCTCTCGCCGGTGGCTCACCTTGCCGCCATTGAGGGCAAGACTCCGTTCCTTAACTTCTTCGACGGCTTCCGCACCAGCCACGAGATCCAGAAGGTCGCCATGTGGGACTACAAGGATCTGGCCGAGATGTGCGACATGGACGCCGTCCAGGCTTTCCGCGATCACGCGCTCAACCCTGAGCACCCGCACACCCGCGGCAGCCACGAGAACGGCGACATCTTCTTCCAGAACCGCGAGGCCTGCAACAGGGTCTACGACGAGCTTCCCGCCGTCGTCGAGGGCTACATGAAGAAGATCAACGAGAAGCTCGGCACCGATTACGGCCTGTTCAACTACTACGGCGCTCCCGATGCCGATCGCGTCGTCGTGTGCATGGGTTCCTTCTGCGACGTGCTCGAGGAAGTCATCGACTACCTCAACGCTCACGGCGAGAAGGTCGGCCTGGTCAAGGTTCGCCTGTTCCGTCCGTTCTCCATCAAGCACTTTGTCGACGTTCTCCCCGAGACCGTCAAGAAGATTGCCGTCATGGACCGCACCAAGGAGCCGGGTTCCATCGGCGAACCGCTCTACCAGGACGTCGTTTCCGCTCTCTACGAGGCCGGCAAGACGGGCATCAAGGTTGTCGGCGGCCGTTACGGCCTGGGCAGCAAGGACACGCCTCCCACGTCCGCGTTCGCTGTCTTCGAGGAGCTTAAGAAGGACGAGCCCAAGCGTGAGTTCACCATCGGCATTGTCGATGACGTGACCAACCTGAGCCTGCCCGAGGCCGAGGATGCGCCCAACACCGCAGCCCCCGGCACCATCGAGTGCAAGTTCTGGGGTCTGGGTGGCGACGGTACCGTCGGTGCCAACAAGAACTCGATCAAGATCATCGGCGACCACACCGACAAGTACGTTCAGGCCTACTTCCAGTACGACTCCAAGAAGACCGGCGGCGTCACCGTCTCGCACCTGCGCTTTGGTGATTCCCCGATCCGCTCGCCGTACTACGTGACCAAGGCCGACTTTGTCGCTTGTCACAACCCCAGCTACATCGTCAAGGGCTTCAAGATGGTCCGCGACGTCAAGCCGGGCGGCACCTTCCTGGTCAACTGCCAGTGGAGCGACGAGGAGTTCGCCGAGCACATGCCCGCCGTGGCTAAGCGCTACATCGCGAACAACAACGTCAACGTCTACCTGATCGACGCTATCGACCTGGCTGCCAAGGTCGGCATGGGCAAGCGCACCAACACGGTGCTCCAGTCCGCCTTCTTCGCGCTGGCCAAGGTCCTGCCCGCCGAGGACGCCCTGCAGTACATGAAGGACGCGGCTACCAAGTCCTACATGAAGAAGGGCCAGGCCATCGTCGACGCCAACCACAAGGCTATCGATGCCGGCGCTACCGCCTTCCGTAAGTTCGAGGTTCCGGCCGACTGGGCAACTGCCGAGGATGCCGCTCCCGTCGAGCTCTCCGAGGAGACCAAGTCCGCCATCGCCCAGCAGGTCAAGAACCTGCTCGAGCCCATCGATCGCATGGATGGTGACAGCCTGCCTGTTTCCGCCTTTGCCGATTGCGCCGACGGCCAGTTTGAGCTGGGCGCCTCCGCATACGAGAAGCGCGGCGTCGCCGTGGTCGTTCCTCACTGGGACGAGACCAAGTGCATCCAGTGTAACCAGTGCGCTTATGTGTGCCCGCATGCCACCATCCGTCCGTTCGCGATGACCGAGGACGAGGCTGCCGCCGCGCCCGAGGCTACCCGCACGCTCGACGCTATGGGCCCCAAGGCCAAGGGCATGAAGTTCACCATGGCCGTGTCCCCGCTCGACTGTATGGGCTGCACCAACTGCGTCAAGGTTTGCCCCAAGGGCGCCCTCGAGATGGTTCCCACCGAGCAGGAGATGGACCAGCAGCCCGTTTGGGACTACATGGTCGAGAACGTCTCCGAGAAGAAGGAACTCATCGCGGCCAACGTCAAGGGCAGCCAGTTTAAGCAGCCCTATCTGGAGTTCTCTGGCTCCTGCGCCGGCTGCGCCGAGACCGCCTATGCACGTCTGGTGACCCAGGTCGCCGGCGACCGCATGTTCATCTCCAACGCCACCGGCTGCTCCTCCATTTGGGGCAACCCCGCTGCCACCGCTCCGTATTGCAAGGACAAGGACGGTCACGGCCCGGCGTGGAACAACTCCCTGTTCGAGGACAATGCCGAGCACGGTCTGGGCATGGCCGTTGGCTATGAGGCCGTTCAGAAGAAGCTGATCGCTGCTACGCAGGAGATTATCGCCGCTGACGGTCCGTCCAACGAGCTCAAGGCCGCCGGTCAGGCTTGGATCGACTCCGTCAACGACGCCGAGGCCTCCAAGACCGCTGCCGCTGCCTACGTCGCCGAGCTCGAGAAGTGCGGCTGCGACGCTTCCAAGGCGATCCTCGCCGACAAGGCTTACCTCACCAAGAAGTCCTTCTGGATCTTCGGTGGCGACGGTTGGGCCTACGACATCGGCTTCGGTGGCCTGGACCACGTCCTGGCTTCCGGCCACAACGTCAACGTCTTCGTCTTCGATACCGAGGTCTACTCCAACACCGGCGGTCAGGCCTCCAAGGCTTCGAACCTGGGCCAGGTTGCTCAGTTCGCCGCTGCCGGCAAGGTGACCAAGAAGAAGTCCCTGGCCGAGATCGCTATGAGCTATGGCTACGTCTACGTGGCGCAGGTCGCCATGGGCGCCAACCCGGCTCAGACCCTCAAGGCCATCCACGAGGCCGAGGCCTACGACGGCCCGTCCCTCATCATCGGCTACAGCCCCTGCGAGATGCACTCCATCAAGAAGGGCGGCATGCAGAACTGCCAGGCCGAGATGAAGAAGGCTGTCGAGTGCGGTTACTGGAACCTCTTCCGCTTCAACCCCGAGGCCGCTGCCGGCAAGAAGTTCTCGCTCGATTCCAAGGAGCCCGCGGGCGGTTATCAGGAGTTCCTGATGAACGAGGCCCGTTACGCTTCGCTGACGCGTTCCTTCCCCGAGCGCGCCGAGGAGCTCTTCAAGGAGAACGAGCAGGCCGCTATGGACCGCTACGCTCACCTGCTGAAGCTCAAGACGGTGTACAACGAGGCCTAGGTCTCCCACCGCAGGATCTGAGGGCTAACCTTCGCGGACGTCCTCGGACATGAAAGAACCCCCGCTGCGCACTACGTGCGGCGGGGGTTCTTTCGTCCTGCGGA
>CABQJJ010000022.1 GCA_902464485.1 uncultured Collinsella sp.
CGCAAGGCGGCGTTTATTCGCGTCAAGGATTATAAGCAGGCGGGTAATCGCCTGGTCGGCTTTTTGTGCAGCTATACGCCGCTCGAGATTATCGATGCCGCGGGGGCTGCGAGCGTGGCTCTGTGCGGTACGTCCGATGAGGTGATTCCCGAGGCCGAGAAGGTGCTGCCGGCAAACCTGTGCCCGCTCATCAAGTCGACCTACGGTTTTGCCTACTCGCAAAAGTGCCCGTTTACGTACTTTAGCGACATGATCATCGGCGAGACCACCTGCGACGGCAAGAAGAAGATGTACGAGCTACTCAACGAGCTCAAGCGCACGCACATTCTGCATCTTCCGCAGGGTCGCGATCGTGTCTACGAGCGTGAAGGCTGGTACGAGGAGTGCCGCCTGCTCAAGGAGGAGCTCGAGGGCTTCTACGGCATCACGATTACCGACGATGACCTGCGCGCTGCCGTCCGTCGTCGCAACCGCTTGCGTGCGGCCCAGCTCGAGATGTTTGCACTGCAGGCTAACCAGCCGGCGGCCATGAGCGGCGTCGACCTGATGAGCACCATGTTTGCCGGTACGTTCAGCTTTGATATCGAGGCCTATACGCAGCAGCTGGAGCAAAAGGTCGCCAAGCTGCGCGAGGCCTACGACGCGGGCGAGCGCCCGGTCGCGGCGGATGCCAAGCGCATTCTGATCACCGGCTGCCCGGTGGGCGGCGTGATCAACAAGATCGGTCGCACCATCGAGTCCAACGGCGGTGTGGTCGTGTGCATGGACGACTGCTCGGGCGAGCGCACGGCGGCCATGATGATCGACCCGGAGGCTCCCGACATCCTGCGCGCTATCGCCGACCGCTACCTGGATATCAACTGCTCGGTCATGACGCCCAACGACGGTCGTATGGAAAACACGCTGGCCATGTGCGAGAAGTATCACGTCGATGGCGTAGTGGAGAGCGTGCTCCAGGCGTGCCACACCTTTAACGTGGAGAGTGCGCGCATGCAGGAGGCTGTCGAGGGTGCGGGTATTCCGTATATGAAGATTGAGACCGACTACAGCAACGGCGACATGGGCCAGGTCGAGACGCGCATCGCTGCCTTCATCGAAACCCTGTAGGTGACGGTATGTGACAAAGGGACTGTCCCTTTGTCACATGTGAGGGAGGATGCCAAGGCGCCTGAACGCGCCGCTACCTTTGATGTTTAGATTGGGAGAGAGCCATGATAGGGATCGGGATCGATATCGGGTCTACGGCGGCTAAGGCTGCTGTGGTCGATGGGGAGGGTTCGGTGGCGTGGACGTGCGTGCAGCCAACCGGGTTCTCCTCGGTCGATGCTTCCGAGCGGCTGCGCGAGGCACTGGCAGCGGCGGGTTATGACGTGGCTGCCGACGACGTGCGCGTGGTCGCGACCGGCTACGGTCGTGTCGCCGTGCCCTATGCACACAAGGTCGTGACCGAGATCACCTGCCACGGCACCGGTGCCGTGTGCCTGTTTGGCGATCACGGCACGGTGATTGACGTGGGCGGCCAGGACACCAAGGTCATTCAGCTTAAAAGTGGCCGCGTGTCCAAGTTTGCCATGAACGACAAGTGTGCCGCCGGCACGGGGCGCTTTTTGGAGATCATGGCCGACCGCCTGGGCATTTCCCAGCAGCAGATGGCTGACCTGGCGCGTTCCGGCGAGCCCACCAAGATCAGCAGCATGTGCACGGTGTTTGCCGAAAGCGAGGTTATCAGCCTGATCGGTCGCGGTGAGCCGCGCGAGAACATTGCGCGTGGCGTGATCGACAGCGTGGTCTCGCGCGTGGCGACCATGGCCGGGCAGGCCGCGGGCGCCCCGTACTACCTGACCGGTGGCCTGTGCGAGAACGCCTTCGTGGTGGAGCGGTTGGGCGAGCTACTGGGGTCGCCGGTGACCACCTCGCCCCAGGCTCGCTTTGCCGGAGCGATCGGCGCGGCTGTCCGCGCCGCCGCCTTGGCCTAGGGGTGTACCGCGACATGCGCATCCTCAATATCTCGGCACAAAAACCAGATAGCACTGGCAGCGGCACCTACCTTGCCGCGCTCGTACGCGAGCAGATCGAGACGGGGCATCGCGCTGCCGTGCTTTGCGGCGAGGCACCGGGTGATACCCAAGGCGAGCTGGACCGGCGTGCTGCCGTGTTTGCCGTACCGTTCGAGTCGCCCGAGCTGCCGTTTCCCATCTGTGGCATGTCCGATGTCATGCCCTATCCCTCCACACGCTATCGTGATCTGACGCCTTCGATGCTCAAGGCATTTGAGCGGGCATTTGCTGCTGCAATCGATCGGGCGGTGGCTGAGTTTCGGCCCGATCTGGTGCTCTGCCATCACCTGTATCTGGTGACCGCATTGGCGCGCGAGTGCGTCCGAGGCGTGCCGGTTGTTGCCGTGTGTCATTCGACCGACCTGCGCCAGCTGCGTTCGCATGCGCTCGAGCGCGATCGCATCGTAAGTGCGGTTCGTCGGCTCGATGCCGTCTTTGCGCTCCATGCTGAGCAGGCTGAGCAGATTGGCCTGGTGTGCGGCGTCGATGCCGATCGCATCCACGTGATTGGGACGGGCTACGACCATCGCGTCTTCTGTCGCGACGCAAACGTGGCGAGGCGGCCGGGATCGCTTGTGTACGTGGGCAAGATTTGCTTTAAAAAGGGCGTCGAGTCGCTGGTTCGAGCCGTGTCATTGCCGATTGACGATGATGTCCGCCCATCTGGCTTGGTACTTGTGGGCGGCCGCGGGGACGATGCCGAGTACGCGCGTATCGAGCGTTTGACCGCGGCCTCGGATGTGCCGGTGACGCTGGCGGGGCGCTTGGATAGCGATGGGCTCGTGCGTGCCTACCGTAGTTCCGACGTCTTTGTGCTGCCTTCGTTTTACGAGGGTCTGCCGCTCGTGACGATCGAGGCCCTCGCGTGCGGCTGCAAAGTTGTGGCGAACGATTTGCCCGGCGTTCGTCCCTGGATGGAGGCGATGCTTCCCGGTGCTCCCGTGACGTGGGTGGCGTCGCCGCGTATGACGGATGTCGACACGCCCGTGGCGGCCGACCTTCCATTGTTTGAGCGCGCACTGGCAGATGCTATCGCGCAGGCGCTTGCGGCTCCGCCTTCGACGTTCGAGCCGTCGGCGGTCTCTTGGGAAGCGTGCCTGGCGCGTATACTTAAAGTCGTTGATTTGTTGGAAGGGGGTTCGTATGGCTAAGGACACCATGAGGCTCACGTCTATGACTGCCGCGAGCGGTTGAGCCGCTAAGTTGGCTCCTGGAGCCCTCGCCCAGGTCCTGGGCGACTTGCCCAATGTGCATAACGACAACCTGCTCGTGGGGTTCGATACCTCCGACGATGCGAGCGTCTTCCGCGTAGGGGAGAACCTGGGGCTCGTGCAGTCCATCGACTTCTTCCCACCGATGGTCGATGACCCGTTCCTGTTTGGCCAGATCGCTGCGGCCAACTCGCTGTCGGACATCTACGCCATGGGCGGGCGGCCGAGCCATGCCATGAACCTGCTGTGCATCCCGAGCTGTCTGGGCGTTGAGGTTGCCGGTCAGATTCTGGCGGGCGGCGCCGATAAGTGCGTCGAGGCGGGTTGCTCCATCGCGGGCGGCCACACCATCAACGACGACGAGCCCAAGTACGGTCTGTCCGTGAGCGGTTTTGTGCCACTCGACCACATGCTCGCCAACAGCGGCGCACGCGTGGGCGATGTTCTACTGCTGACCAAGGCGATCGGCTCTGGCATCATCACCACGGCCATTAAGGGCGAGCTCATCGAGCAGGACGAGGCCGCAGCCATGTTTGACTCGATGCGTACCCTCAACGAGGCCCCGATTCGCCTGGCCGAGGGACTCGAGCTTCACGGCTGCACCGACATCACGGGCTTTGGCCTGATCGGGCATGCGTGCGAGATGGCCGAGGGCTCGGGCGTGCAGATTGAACTTGCGTCGGGGGCGGTGCCTCTCTTTGACCAGGTGCTCGACATGGCGCGTCTGGGCATTATCCCCGCTGGCTCCTACCGCAACCAGGACTTCTTTGGCCCGCGCGTGGCTGCCGACGAGGACCTGGAGCCGGGCATGCTCGACGCGCTGTACGATCCGCAGACGTCTGGTGGCCTGCTTATCGCGGCGCCCGCGGCGGATGTGGATGAGCTTGCGCGTCGTTTACATGCCGAGGGGCGCGTTGCCGCCACAATCGGTCGCGTGTGCGAGCCGGTGCCGGGCGGTCCTGCTGTTCGCGTTGTGCATTAAGGAAAACCGTTTATGCGACCGCCTGCTGTTCTGGGCGGTCCCTTTTGAAAGGATGTAGCTATGTCTACCAAAATTGAAGTAAATGCCATGGGCGATGCCTGCCCGCTGCCCGTCGTCAAGACGCTTAAGGCGCTCAAACAGCTTGACGGCGAGGGTGCCGTGGTGACCTCGGTCGATAACGAGACCGCCGTCAAGAACATCTCCAAGATGGCGCAGGAGAAGGGCTGCACAGCCTCGGTCGAGAAGGTTTCTGACGCTGAGTGGCACGTGACCGTGGCGACCTCTGGCGCCATTGCCGTGGCCGATCCCGAGCAGGATGGCGCTGCCTTCTGTGGTGCCAGCACCGGCAAGGGCGAGCTCGTCATTTCCGTCTACACCGACTGCATGGGCCGCGGCGACGACGAGCTGGGCCACAAGCTCATGAAGGCCTTCATCTTTGCCGTGACGCAGCAGGAGGAGCTGCCCGCGACCATGCTGTTCTACAACGGCGGAGCCAAGCTCACCGTCGAGGGCTCGCCGGTACTCGACGACCTGAAGGGGCTGGCTGAGCAGGGCGTCGAAATCCTCACCTGTGGCACCTGCCTCGACCGCTATGGCATTAAGGACCAGCTTGCCGTGGGCGAGGTCACGAACATGTATGTGATCGTGGAGAAGATGGAGCAGGCCGTGCGCGTCGTGCGCCCGTAGCGTATTGGTTGGAGTTGCCATGAGGGAGAAGCGCCCGGCGCTTGTCATCACGTTTCCCACCACGGCGGCCGCCATGGGCTGCGAGTCCCTGTGCATCGAGCGCGGCCTTCCCGGGCGAACGATTCCCGTGCCCGGGGAGGTCGCTGCCGGCTGTGGTCTGGCGTGGAAAGCGTTGCCTGCCGATGAGGAGCTGCTGCGCGGCGAACTCGCCGCGGCGGGCGTTCCCACCGAGGGCTATACCGTGATTGATATGTGGGAGGTCGTGCGATGATCTACCTGGATAACGCGGCGACGACCATGCACAAGCCGCAGACGGTCATCGATGCCGTGACGCAGGCGATGTGCTCGCTCGGCAATGCCGGGCGCGGCGCCACGTCGGGTGCCCTCGATGCCGCTCGTACGATTCACGGTTGCCGTGCCAAGCTCGCGCGCTTGCTGGGCTGCCCGCGGGCTGATCATGTGTGCTTTACGCCCAACTCTACGGCGGCGCTCAACACCGCCATCTGTGGCGTGGTGCGCCCCGGCGACCGCGTGGTCACGACGGTGCTCGAGCACAACTCCGTGCTGCGTCCGCTCAACCGCCTGGCAGCGGAGCGGGGTGTGACCGTTGAGCATGCGGGCTGTGACGTAAGCGGCGCGCTCGACTACGACGAGCTCGAGCGGCTAGTCACGCCCGGTACGCGTGCCGTGGTTGTGACGCACGCCTCAAATGTGACCGGCAACGCGGTCGACATTGCGCGCGTGGCGGCCATGGCCCATGCGGCCGGTGCGCTGGTGATCGTCGATGCCTCTCAGTCTGCCGGCACGGCGCGTATCGATATGCATGCCATGGGGCTCGACATTGTGTGCTTTACCGGCCACAAGGGGCTCATGGGACCCCAAGGCACCGGCGGCCTGGCCGTGGCGGAGGGCATTGACGTGGCCCCCTGGGCCATGGGCGGTACGGGCGTGCACAGCTTTGATCCACTGCAACCGCTTGAGTGGCCCACGCGCCTGGAGGCGGGCACGCTCAATGGTCACGGCATCGCGGGACTTTCTGCCGGTCTCGACTTTATCGAGGCCCAAGGTGGGGTCGAGGCGATTGCGGCGCATGAGCGAGCACTGGCGGATCGCTTTCTCGCTGGCGTGCGCGAAATCCCGGAGATCAAGCTCTACGGTGCCTTTGACCAGCCCGTGCGCTCGGCGATCATCTCACTCAACGTGGGTGATATCGACTCGGCCGAGATCTCGGACGCGCTCATGCAAGGGTGGGGGATTGCGACGCGCCCCGGTGCCCATTGCGCTCCGCTCATGCACCGTGCGTTAGATACCGAGCGCCAGGGTGTCGTCCGCTTCTCGTTTGGGTATTTCAACACGACCGAAGAAGTCGACACGGCTATCGATGCTCTGCGCAATTTAGCCTGCTAAAGCTGCTGGACCGTTTATACTTGCGGGACGGGTATTTTGCCCGTCCCGTTTTTGTTTCGACCCGAAAGGTGTGCCTATGGCTTCATCCGCCCCGCGCGGTCTGCGTTCCGACCATGTCGTTACCGTCGGCATTGCGCTGTTCTCGATGCTCTTTGGCGCCGGTAACCTCATTATTCCGCCGCTGCTGGCGCTGCAGGCAGGTTCTGCCACGCCGGTTGCCATGATCGGCTTTTTGATTGCCGCTATCGGTCTGCCCGTTATGGGATTTATCGCCGTCGCGCTCGCTGGCACGGCCCGAGAGCTGGCCGGGCGTGTGCATCCTAAGTTTGGCGAATTCTTCGTTGCGGCGGTCTACCTGGCCATCGGTCCGTGCCTGGCCATTCCGCGCACAAGCTCTACGGCGTTCGAAATGCTGGTGCCGCTGCTACCCGAGGGCGTTTCGCTCGGCACGGCACGTCTGGTGTTTGCCATCGGGTTCTTCGTCGTCGCGTTTGCGCTCACGCTGCGCCCGGGCGTCATCACACGCGTGCTCGGCCGTATTACGGGTCCCGCGCTCATTGCGCTCATCGTGCTGGTCGTGGGTGCCGCCGTGATCTCGCCGCTGGGTCCCGCTGCCGCGCCTCAGGCTCCCTACGATGCAGGCGCTGCCGTGCAGGGCTTTCTGACTGGCTATCAGACCATGGACCTGCTCGCGTCGCTCGCCTTTGGCATCATCATCGCCGAGACCATCCACGAGTTGGGTGTTACCGATGGCAAGCGCGTGGCCTTTGAGATTTCGCGTTCCGGTGTGATCGCCGGCGTGCTCATGGCTATCATCTACTGCGGCTTGGGTCTTGCCGGTATGCAGCTCGGCACCGTGATGCCCGACGCTACCAACGGCGCCGCCATCCTCGCCCGTTCGGCCTCCATGCATTTTGGGCTTGCCGGCACGGTCGTGGTCTTCGCCATCTTCTTCCTTGCCTGCATGAACGTGTGCATCGGCCTCATCAGCTGCTGCTCGCGTTACTTCTGCGAGACGTATGTGGTCGAAGGGGGAGCGGAGGCCTCCGAGGAGGCCATGCGCCGTCCCTTTGCGGTTCTCGCCTTTGTGTTCGCAGCGTTTTCGTGCGTGCTCTCCAACGTGGGTCTCGACGTGATCCTCATGTTCTCGGTGCCTATGCTCAACGCCTTGTATCCCGTTGCCATCGTGCTGGTACTGATGGGCCTGGTGCACGGCTTTTGCGACGCTCATCCGCAGGTGTGGGTCTGGGTTGGCGGTGTGGTCGCGGTGCAGAGCGTGATCACCTCGGTCCGCGACGCATTCTTTGCGGGCGCGTGGTTGCCGTTCGATGCGCTGCCGCTGGCGGATATCGGTGCCGCGTGGGCGCCGGTTGCCGTGGTGGCATTTGTGATCGGTCTGCTCCATAGTCGTTTTGTCGCACATTCGAGGAGCTAAGGCATCAATGCTTGCACAGGCAGGGAGTCTCCCCTATAATTTCCTTCGCTTTGGGACACGCAAGGTTTAGACCTTAGCTGCTCAACACCTTCGGGACGTGGCGCAGTTTGGTAGCGCGCCTGCTTTGGGAGCAGGATGTCGCAGGTTCAAATCCTGTCGTCCCGACCATATCTTGCGGGCGTAGTTCAATGGTAGAACCCCAGCCTTCCAAGCTGATGACGCGGGTTCGATTCCCGTCGCCCGCTCCATAAGAATTGTTTTAACGGCTTTGGTTTCCTTTGGGGATCAGAGCTGTTTTCGTTTACGCGCCGGGCGACGGGAATCGAACCCGCACCGCAACTTAGGTGGGCATGGGGTTAGCTGCGGGGGCGGTGGCGGAGCTTGTCGATGGTGGAGTCGATGCTTCGGCTGCGGGCTTCGGCTGCGGTTTGGCGCTTGCGGCGGTAATCTATCATGCCTTGGATGATGGGCTTGCCAAAGCTCACGACATCATCGTTGTAGATGGCGGTTCGGGCTGCGAGGAGGCAGTCGGTAAAGTCCATATGGGTCTTGCCAAAGAGTTTGATGGCAAGGGCGACAACGGTGGGCTCGTCGACCATGACGTCATCGAGCAGCCTTTTCATGGCCGCAGCAATCTCAACGCGGGGAACCTTATAGACGTCGCGCAGCGTGACCACGACGCGCGTGATGATTTCGGGGTAGACACGAGCGGTGCGGGTGGCGATGACCTTGGCGGCGCGCGGTGACAGAACTTCGTCGTCGTCAAGCAGGTAGCGTAGGATGACGGTCTCGTCGATGATGGTGCTACTCATGGATATCTACTTTCTCGGGACCCAAAATCGTATCGTCGCTTTCTGTAGCAAGGTATTCAATCCAGGCATTGCGCTCCTTGGAGCGGCGATTGGGGTCCCCATATGCTTTGAGCGATCCATAGGCGGCGGTGCCGTCCTTTGAGCGCACGGCGACCGGCTGAAAGGGGAGCTTGCGCATCAAAATGCTCTGCGCGACAAATAGACGGACAGCCTCGGCGAGCGATGTGCCCATGGCGTCGTAGAGACGCTCGGCATGCTGCTTGTCTTCCTCGCGAATGCGCACCTGCAGGATGGCTCGTTTTTGAGTCGATGACATCACTGGCCTCCCTTAATGAGCGTGCAACATGAATAGTCAAATATAGCTTCGGCTAGTAATAGCCAATCTTACAACTACTGCTTTATTGCACTAGAGTTATTGAGCGCAATCAACATTACAAACGTACTACATCCTGCATAAACGAGCGTGAAATCTTTCTTGGCGTACGCGTGTAATACACTTATCTTTATAGCTACCCAAGAATAATCCTAACCAGCCCAAACCCCTGCAATACACACGTATTGCAGGGGTTACGCTCAAGTTTACCCCCTGCAACTGCGTATATTCAACCTGTATACCGTTGGAGAAATTCTACCGAGTGCCTGTTTCGCCGCATGCATTCGATACGCCGATGCCAGGCCACGGGCGGCTTGGGACAACGTCGACAGGGTCTCTCCGGCATGGGATTCAGGAGGGAGTGAACAACATGGGCAATAAACGAGTCGTAGCCGATTCCTCACGCTGCATTGGGTGCCAAACCTGCATGGCGGCGTGCATCGAGGCGCACGACATCCCCGGTAACATCGCCGCGCCGCGCCTGCGCGTGACGCGTACGTACGAGATCTCCGCACCGGTGGCTTGCCATCACTGCGAGGACGCCCCGTGCGCCAAGGCCTGCCCCACGGGTGCCTTGTTCTTTGATCCAAAGAACCATCGCATCGGCGTTAACGAGGACAACTGCATCGGCTGCAAGAGCTGCGTCATGGCTTGTCCCTTTGGCGCCGTGAGCGTGGCGACCACGCAGGTCCCCGTCTTGATGGGCGACGTGCGCGTGGGTTCGCAGACTAAGAGCTTCGTGCTCAAGTGCGACCTGTGCGTGGACCGTCTCGGCGGTCCGGCGTGTGCCGAGGCGTGCCCGACCAAGGGCCTCACCCTGGTAGACGAGGAGCGCCTGGCGGAGCTGACCGCCGAGCGTGCCCGCGCCACCATCGAAAACGAGGCGTAGGCGGGCGGCCATACAGGCCCAACGATTGTCAAATACGTACCGATTAATCGGTAGCAGAGAAAGGAAGGAGGGTGTCATGGAGAAGCATAAAGTGATCTGCCCGTACTGCGGCGCCGGTTGCCAGTTTAACCTCCTGGTCCAAAACGGCCAGGTCGTGGGTACCGAACCGCTCAACGGCATCACCAATCAGGGCGAGCTGTGCCTTAAGGGCATGAGCGGCTACGACTTCATCAACGACACCAAGATCTTGACTCCTCGCGTACTGCACCCGATGATCCGCCGCACCAAGGGCGCGGATCTTGAGCGCGTAAGCTGGGACGAGGCACTGGATTTCACCGCATCTAAGATGCAGGCCATAATTGACGAATATGGTCCTAACGCTGTCATGACCACCGGCTCTTCGCGAGGCGGCGGCAATGAGGCGAACTACGTCATGCAGAAGTTTACGCGTGCGTGCATCGGCACCCACAGCGTAGACAACTGCGCCCGTACTTGACACGGCCCTACTGTCCTCGGTCTGATGGACACGGTTGGTTCAGGTTGCATGTCATGCTCCATCCCCGGTATGGAGGATGCGGGCTGCATTTTCCTCTTCGGCTATAACCCTGCCGATTCGCACCCCATCGTCGCAAGGCGTATCGTGCGAGCCAAAGAAAAGGGTTGCAAGATCATCGTCGCCGACCCGCGCCATATCGAAACCGCGCGTATCGCCGATCTCTACCTTCCGATCAAGAATGGTTGCAATGTTGCGTTCCTCAACGCCTTTGCCAACTGTCTGGTCAACGATGGCCTCTATGACAAGGAATTCGTCGCCGAGCACACGAACGGCTTTGACGAGTGGTGGGAGACCATCAAGAACTACACTCCCGAATCCGTACAGGACATCACGGGTGTCGATCCCGCGCTGATCCACCAAGCTGCCGAGATGTACGCCACGGCGAAGCCTTCTGCCATCATTGGCTGGGGCATGGGCGTATGCCAGCAGAAGCAGAACCTGAAGACGGTGCACACCATCGCCTCCATCGCCTGCGTTGCCGGCCAGATCGGCAAACCCAATTCCGGCCTCGCGCCCGTGCGCGGTCAGAATAACGTCCAGGGCTCCTGCGATATGGGCATGCTGCCCAACCTGTACCCTGGCTACCAGAAGGTCACCGACCCGGCTGTGCGTGCCAAGTTTGCCAAGGCTTGGGGCGTGCCCGAGGAAAAGCTCCCGCTCGAGGAGGGCTATAAGCTCACCGACCTGGGTCACCTGGTCGACGAGGGCAAGGTGCACTGCTTCTACAACTACGGCGAGGACCCGGTACAGACCGAGCCCGATTCGGCCGGTATGCGCAAGACGCTCTCCGAGCTGGATCTGTTCATTTGCCAGGACATCTTTATGACGCAGACGACCATGCTCGCCGACGTCATCCTGCCTGCCACCTCTTGGGGCGAGCACGAGGGTGTCTTTACCGCATCCGACCGTAGCTTCCAGCACTTTGACGCGGCCGTTCCGCCCAAGGGCGAGTGCCGTCACGACTGGGAGATCTTCGCGGACCTGTCCACGCGCATGGGCTACCCCATGCACTACGACAACACCGAGCAGATCTGGAACGAGTGCATTAGCCTGTGCCCCAACTTTGTGGGCGCGACCTACGAGAAGATGGCCCCCGAGGGCGGTTACGCCCAGTGGCCGGTCAAGAGCACCGATGTGAACGACCACGGCACGGCCGACATGTTCGCTGGTGGCAAGTTCACCACCAAGGACGGCCGCGCCAACCTGATGGCGCACGACTGGGAGGCGCCCTCCGAGCTTCCCGACGATGAGTACCCACTCATCCTGTGCACCGTCCGCGAGGTCGGCCACTACAGCTGCCGCTCTATGACCGGCAACTGCAAGACGCTGGCGCTGCTTGCCGACGAGCCCGGCTTTGTCCGCATGAATCCCGCGGACGCCCAGGCGCGCGGCATCAAGAACGGCGACATCGTCTCGATTCACAGCCGTCGCGGCCAGGTATACAGCCGCGCCGACGTGAGCGACCGTATCAACAAGGGCACGGTCTATATGACCTACCAGTGGTGGATCGGCAAGTGCAACGAGCTGACCATGCACAAGGTCGACCCGGTCTCGCATACGCCCGAGGACAAGTTCTCCGCCTGCCAGGTCGACGCCATTGCCGACCAGGTCTGGGCAGAGGGCGAAGTCGAGCGTCAGTACACCGAGCTCAAGCAGGCTCTGGTCGACGCCGCCGCTCCCCAGGACGTTGAGCCCGGTGCCGCCAAGTTCGACGACGAGACGCACGTGAATCAAATCGTGTAGTCCCGTTCTCGTTGGCTTTTTGGGCCGGGCGTCCCGTACGTTCGGGAGCCCGGCCCGTTATTTTGAAAGGAAGTGGGGATGAACCGCTTCATCGACATCAACCCGGAGAGGTGCATCGGCTGCGGAACATGCCAGTCCGCCTGTGCCGACGCCCACCGGATGCAGGGTCTTCAGGATACGCCGCGCCTGGCGCTCGTGAAGACCGGCGGTATTTCGGCCGCCCTTGCCTGCCACCATTGCGAGGGTGCCCCCTGCGCCGAGGTTTGCCCGGTGAATGCCATCGAGCACGATGGCGACCGCATCCACGTCAAGGAGCAGGAGTGCATCGGGTGCAGGCTGTGCGCCATCGCGTGCCCCTTTGGAGCCATCCATCCCGATGGCACGTCTATCGCCGGTGTCGCAGGCATGTGCGACCCGACGCCTTCGTATCCTAAGTCCCTGAGCAGCCTGCTTACGTGGGCTCCCGGCCAGTACACCTGCGCTGTGAAGTGCGACCTGTGCGCCTTCGATCCGGACGGCCCGCATTGCGTGGCGGCGTGCCCCACCAAGGCGCTGACCGTCATGGGCGGCGCGGCCGATCGCGAGCTCGACGAGGCCAAGCGCCTGCGCTCGATCGAAAACGGTCCGGCTGTCGACGTCACCGCTGTGGCCCAGGGCCTGTCCGAGAAAGCAGAAGGGAGCGTAAACAATGGATAGCATGACGCTGT
Organism: uncultured Collinsella sp.; assembly: GCA_902464485.1. Classification (GTDB taxonomy): domain Bacteria; phylum Actinomycetota; class Coriobacteriia; order Coriobacteriales; family Coriobacteriaceae; genus Collinsella. Next base: position 12,860 of record CABQJJ010000022.1, read on the forward strand.
TTATCGCATCGCTTGCCGTCTCGTGCATCGGTGCGCTCGCCTCGGTTCTGCTGATCAAAGCCGATAACGCCGCCAAGACCGCCGGCTGCCTTATCGGCGCCGTCGCCGCGGTGCTTTCGTTTGTGGCCGGTATCCAGGCCGTGCTGGGCGATGTCACGTCGGTCGACACCATCGTGTTCTTCCCGTTTGCCCATTTCCAGCTGCTGCTCAATCAGCTGTCCGGCCTGTTCGTGGCGCTCATCTCGGTGCTCGCGTTTGCCGGTTCGATCTACGGTCTCAACTACTTTGATGAGTACCCGGGCAAAAAGGGCCGCGCCGGCTTCTTCTTTAACACCTTCGTGGCGTCCATGATGCTCGTCATCACCGCCGACAACGTGTTTTGGTTCCTGGTCGCCTTTGAGCTCATGTCGCTGACCTCGTACTTCCTGGTCGTGATCGAGGAGAACGAGAACTCCATCCATGGCGGTTGGCTCTACTTTGTGATCGCGCACGTGGGCTTCGTGCTCATCATGGCGAGCTTCCTCACCATGACCAACTTCGCCGGTGGCTCGTTTGCCTTTGCGGATTTCCGCGCCACGCAGTTTAGCCCTGCGGTCGCATCCGTGTGCTTCGTGCTTGCCTTCTTTGGCTTTGGCGCCAAAGCCGGTATCATCCCGCTGCACGGCTGGCTGCCCAAGGCTCATCCTGAGGCACCGTCCAACGTGAGTGCCCTTATGTCCGGTGGCATGATCAAGATCGGTATCTTCGGCATCCTCAAGGTTGGTCTCGACCTGCTCTCCGCCTCGGGCGTTCAGGTCTGGTGGGGCCTTATGGTCATGGTCTTCGGTGCGATCTCGTCGGTCCTCGGCGTGGCTTTCGCCCTGCAGGAGCATGACATCAAGCGCCTGCTGGCCTATCACTCCGTCGAGAACATCGGCATCATTCTGCTCGGCGTCGGCGCCTCCATGGCCGCCATGGCGCTCAATTCGGTCGGCATCGCCGTCCTGGCTCTGATGGCCGCCCTCTACCACACGTTTAACCACGCGATGTTTAAGGGTGAGCTGTTCTTGGGCGCCGGTGCGCTGCTGTACTCCACGGGTACGCGCAATATGGAGAAGATGGGCGGTCTGTTCCGTCGTATGCCGGCAACGGCCATCTGCTTCCTCGTTGGCGCGCTTGCCATCTCGGCCATCCCGCCCTTCAACGGCTTTGTGTCCGAGTGGTTTACCTATCAGTCGCTGTTTAATGCCGCCATGCAGGGTGACAAGGCCGTCATGATCGTGGCCGTGTTCGCTGCCGTCGCGCTTGCCATTACCGGCGCGCTGGCTGTCACGTGCTTCGTCAAGGCCTATGGCGTCTCCTTTGCCTCCGCGCCCCGCTCCGAGGCCGCGGCCAATGCCAAGGAGGTTCCCGCCCCCATGGTGTTTGCACAGGGCCTGCTCGCGGCCATCTGCGTCGTGCTGGGCATCGGCGCTCCCGTGATCGCGCCCGTGCTGGTCGATGTCGCCGCGTCCGTGCTGCATCCGTACGGTGGCGTGTTTGCCGCCGAGGGCATGGAGCTCATGAACCAGTACTCCGGCGCTGCCACCTCCACGCCCGCGATCGCCATTGCGCTCGTGGTGCTCGTCGGCCTTGCCTGCGGCTATCGCAAGCTCAAGACCGTCGGCAAGGTGCAGAAGTCCCAGCCGTGGGCATGCGGCTATGCTCCCAACGAGCATATGCCCGTCGTGGCCACGACCTTTGCCTCCGAGGTGTCCTGGTTTATGCAGCCGCTCTACACGCTGCGCGACCGCTGCACGGCCGTCTGCTGGTCCATCGCACACTTCTTCGAGAAGCTCACCGGTGTGGCCGAGGCTGCGGAGCCCGTACCCGACAAGGTTCTCGTCGATGCCCCGCATAAGGGTGTCGAGAAGCTCGCCGACCTCGCGACTAAGCTCGAGGGCGGCAACTACAGCATCTATATCTGCTACATCGTCGCGGCACTCGTGGTGTTCCTCGTGCTCGCCGTGCAAATGGGTTAAGGAGGGGAGAGCATGAACAACATCGTACTTGCCGTTCTGCAGGGCGTGGTCGTCATGGCTGTCGCACCGTTCTTCTCCGGTCTCGGCCGCGTGATTCGCGCCAAGATGCACAACCGTCGCGGCCCCAGTATCATGCAGGACTACCGCGACCTGGCCAAGCTCTTTGCGCGCCCCGAGTCCCAGTGCGAGGATGCGAGCTTTGCGCTGCGCATCATGCCGCCGCTGTTCTTCGCCGTCGCCTTTATGCTCGCGATGGGTTTGCCGCTCTTTACGGCACAAAGCCCCATCCCGGTCTTTGGTGACGCCATCACCATCATGTACAGCCTGGCGCTCGCCCGCTTCTTCTTCGCCCTCTGCGGTGTGGATTCGTCCAATGCCTACGCCGGTATTGGCGGCGTTCGCGAGCTGCTCATGAGCGTGCTCATCGAGCCGTCCATGCTGCTGGCGCTGTTTGCCGCCGCCCTGGTGTGCGGCTCCACCGACATTGCCACCATGGGTCAGCACATCATGACGGGCGCCGTCGACGCGCCGGTCGCCGTGATCCTCGCCGGCATCGCCTTTGCGATCGCTTGCTACATGGAACTCGGCAAGCTGCCGTTTGATCAGGCCGAGGCCGAGCAGGAGCTCCAGGAAGGCCCGCTCGCCGAGCTTTCCGGCCCGTCGCTCGCCATGGCCAAGCTCGCCATGTCCATGAAGCAGGTCCTGGTCCTCGCTTGGTTCTGCGCGATCTTCGTCCCCTGGGGCGAGCCCGCGACCGTGGGTGCTGCCGCCGTTCTGGGCGCGGTCATCTTCCTGGTGAAGTGCCTGATCGACTTTGTCGTGTGCGGCGTGATCGAGAACTCCTGCTCGCGCTCGCGTTTTAAAGTGCTCGGCAATCAGACCTGGGCCGTCGTGGGCATCGCCGTTCTGGCGTTTGTCTTCGTGGTCGTCGGCGTGTAGGAGAAGGGAGAAACAATGTCATTTGCAGTCAGTCTGTCCCTTCTCGGCTTGGTCGCTATCGCGGCCCCGATGGTGGCCTCGGTGCTCGTCGCCCTGTTCCCCCGTCCGTACGCCAAGTGGTTCAGCGTTTTGGGTGCCGCCGTCTCGACGGCCTGCACCATCGCCCTCGCCGCGAATTTCGCTGGCGCCGGCATGCCCGACACGCAGGTCTCCCTGATCTCGTTTGGGCAGACCCTCGTCATGGGATTCACCTTCGATCGCATGAGCACGCTGCTCGCGCCCGCCTTTGTGGGTATCGGCCTGCTTGTCGTGATCTATTCGATTCCCTATATGAGCGAGAATAACCGTGAGCATCCCGACGCGCCGCGTCGTCGTTTCTACGCGTATCTCGCGACCTTCATCGGCGCCATGGCCGGCCTCGTGTACAGCTCGACCCTTTTGGGCCAGCTCGTGTTCTTTGAGATCACGGGTGCGTGCTCTTGGGGCCTCATTAGCTACTACATGACGCCTACGGCCAAGAAGGCCGGCATGAAGGCTCTGATCATCACGCATATCGGTGCGCTCGGCCTGTATCTGGGCGCCGCCATTGTGTTTGCCCACACCGGCACCTTCGCCATTACCGCGATTGCCGGCCTCGACGCCAAGCTCAAGGCCATCGTCCTTTTGCTCGTGCTGTTTGCGGCCTGGGCCAAGTCCGCACAGGTTCCCATGTACATGTGGCTGCCTTCGGCCATGGAGGCGCCGACGCCTGTTTCGGCCTACCTGCATGGCGCCTCGATGGTCAAGGTCGGCGTGTGCGTGTTCGCGCGTGCACTCGTCTCTGCCGGCGAGATTCCCGAGATCGTGGGCTGGGTTGCCATTATCGACGCCATGGTCACCATGCTCTTTGGTTTCCTTATGTACCTGCCGCAAAAGGACATGAAGCGTCTGCTGGCCTTCTCCACGATCGCCCAGCTCTCCTATGTGTTCTTTGGTCTGGGTCTTTCGGTCTTTGGCAGCCAGCTGGCCTTTGATGGTGCCGTGTGCCACATCTTTAACCACGCCTTCGCCAAGACGCTGTTCTTCCTGATCGCCGGTTCGTTCTCCTTTACGCTCGGCACGCGTATGCTGCCCAAGCTTCGCGGCATCGTAAAGAAGTACCCGATCTCGGGCGTGGGCTTTGGTGTCGCCGCGCTCGCCATTGCCGGCGTGCCGCCCATGAACACGTTCTTCTCGAAGTTCCAGATCATCGCCGGCGGCTTTTCCGTGGGTGCCGGCAACGTCGCGATCCTGGTGCTCGTGTGCATCATGGTCGCCGAAACCGTCGCCACCTTCGCCTGGTTCCTTAAGTGGATGGGCTATTGCCTGCCCGGCGAGCCGAGCGAAGAGGTCGCTGCGGGAGCCCCGCTTCCCCGCGCGATGGCGTTCGTGTTCATCGTGCTCATCATCATGGTCATCGTCAGCGGCCCGCTTTCGGCCAGCTGGATCGGTTAGGAGGTAGAACGACATGGGTTATTCGATCGTCAACATCCTTGGCGGCCTTCTGATCGTTACGTCCACCATGGTGGTCGTCTCCAAGAACATCAAACATGCCATCCGCTGGTATGCGGTGCAGTCGCTGGTGCTCGTGGGGCTGCTCGCCACGCTCGGTGTCACCACCGGTGCGCAGGAGCTGCTTATGTGGGCTGGATCTGCCTTTATCACCAAGGTCGTCCTGGTCCCTTATATCCTCAACCGCGCATACAAGAAGATGGGCGAGCCGAGCGGCGCATCGCTCAAGGCCGGCCTTAAGCCCGCGTGGGCCATTTGCATCATCGCCGTGGAGGTCGCGATCTGCTTTGCCGTCGTGACGCAGATCAGCCTGCCCACGGCCGAGGTCGCAACGCCTGCGCTCGCCATTAGCTTCGCCCACTTCTTTGTGGGCCTCACCTGCATCATCTCGCAGCGCAATATCATGAAGCAGATCTTTGGATACTGCCTTATGGAAAACGGCAGCCATGTGACGCTCGCGCTTTTGGCCCCCACCGCTCCCGAGATCATCGAGATCGGTATCGCCACCGACGCCATCTTTGCCGTCATCATCATGTCCATCGTCGTGCGTCGCATTTGGGACGACTCCCACTCGCTCGATGCGCGCGACCTGTCCGAGCTGAGGGGGTAGTCCATGGAAACGTTGATTCTCGCCCTGCTCGCGACTCCTTTGGTGTTCTCGCTGGTCATGGCGTTTTTGCCCAAGAACACGTCCTATAACGTGTTTGCCGGTCTCAACCTGGTCTCCGTCGCAGCCGTCCTGGTGCTGTCGATTATGACGGCCGGTGACGTCCTTATGAGCGGCGACACCGCGAGCGCTCTTGGCCTGTGGTTCCACCTCGATTCGCTGGGCGCCATCTTTGTGATGCTCATCGGCTTTATCGGTTTTCTTACGGGACTGTTCTCGCTGCCCTATGTAAAGGCCGATATCGAGGAGGGCTCCATGCCCGCCGAGCGCGCCAAGCAGTATTTTGCGCTGTTTAGCCTGTTTGTGTTCACCATGCTGCTCGCGTGCCTGTCCAACAACATGATCCTCACGTGGGCCGCCGTGGAGGCAACCACGCTTTCCACCGTGTTCCTCGTGGGTATCTACAAGAACAAGACGGCCCTCGAGGCTTCTTGGAAGTATGCGATGGTCTGCACCGCCGGCGTGGCCTTTGGCCTGTTCGGTACGCTGCTGATCTACGCCAACGCCGCCGACGTGATTCCCAACGCCCACGAGGCCGCATTCCTGTCGTGCGTGCTGCCGTATGCCGACCAGTTCGACCCGACGCTCATGCGTCTCGCCTTTGCGTTTGTCGTGATCGGCTTTGGAACCAAGGCCGGCCTGTTCCCCATGCACACTTGGCTGCCCGACGCCCACTCCCAGGCCCCGAGCCCTGTCTCGGCCCTGCTCTCGGGCGTGCTGCTTAAGTGCGCCATGCTTGTGATCATGCGCTTCTACGGCTTTACTATCCAGGCCGTGGGCGCCGAGTATCCGCAACTTTTGCTGCTGATCGTCGGCACGCTGTCCATTTTGGTGGCGGCACTTTCGATGTTTCGCCAGGACGACCTCAAGCGCCGCTTTGCGTACTCGTCTGTGGAGAACGTGGGCGTTATCGCCCTGTGCCTGGGTATCGGTGGCCCGCTGGGTATCGCCGCGGCCCTGCTGCACTGCGTGTTCCACGGCTTTACCAAGACGCTTGCCTTCTGCGTGTCCGGCAACATCCAGCATGCCTTTGGCACGCGTAGCCTGGCCAAGATTCAAGGCGTCGTTGAGGTTGCACCCGCAACCGCCGCGCTCGCCATCCTGGCGCTGCTCGGTCTTGCCGCCTTCCCGCCCTTTGGCATGTTTATCTCCGAGTTCCTGACTTTTGTCGCCGGTGTTACCGCCGGTCCCATGTGGCTGGTCGTCGTGGTCGCCCTCGGTCTTACCGTGGCCATCTCCGCGCTCACCCGCATCGCACTCAAGTCGGTATTCGGCCATGCGCCCCAAGGCATGGGCAAGCATGAGGCCCCGGCGCTCATGCTTATCCCCGAAATCATCCTGGCTGTCATGATCTTGTGGTTTGGCATCGCCACCCCGCTGCCTCTCGTGCACGGTGTGGAGACTGCGACCGGCATCGTGCTCGAGCAGAGCACCGAGAAACTTCACGCAACGCCGATGTACCGCGCTGTGTTCGGTACCGAGACCGCTCAGAGCGAGGTGGAGTAACGAATGATTGAAACTGAGAACAAGGTGTATGCCCGTCGCTGCGAGAGCCATGTCGAGGCCCTGCGCCGCGCCGTTCCGGGCTGCATCGAGAAGGTCGAGTGGCAGTGCGAGGACCAGCTGACGATTACCGTCAAGCAGGACAAGCTGCCCGAGGCCGTCCACTACCTGTATTACGAGCGCTACGGTTGGATTCCCGTGATCATCGGCAACGATGAGCGCGGTCTGTGCGGCCGTTACGCCGTGTACTACGTCATCTCCATGGAGGGGGAGGACCCCGGCTGGGTGACCGTGCGCACCGAGGTCGATCCCGCCAAGATGACGTTCCCGTCCGTGACGCCGTTCGTCCCCGCCTGCGTGTGGGGCGAGCGCGAGCTTCGCGACATGTTCGGCCTGATCCCCGAGGGTCTGCCCGATCGTCGTCGTCTGGTGTTGCCCGACGATTGGCCCAGCGGCCTGTACCCGCTGCGTAAGGACTCCATGGACTACCGCTTCCGTCCCGCTCCCGCGAGCGACATGGAAAACTACGAGTTCTTGGCCGATACCAAGGGCAAGGAGACGACGCTCGTCCCCATGGGCCCGTTGCACATTACCTCCGACGAGCCCGGTCACTTCCGCCTGTTCGTTGAGGGCGAGACGATCGTGGACGCCGACTACCGTCTGTTCTACGTGCACCGCGGCATGGAGAAGGTCGCCGAGACGCGCCTGAACTATGACGCCGTGACGTTCCTCGCCGACCGCATCTGCGGCATCTGCGGCTGCGCCCACTCGGTGGCCTATGCCGAGGCCGTCGAGCGCGCCCAGGGCATCCATGTCCCGCCGCGCGCCCAGTACATCCGCGCTATCATGCTCGAGGTCGAGCGCCTGCACTCGCATCTGCTCAACATTGGTCTCGCATCGCACTACACGGGCTTCGACTCCGGCTTCCAGCAGTTCTTCCGCGTCCGCGAGAAGTCCATGGACCTGGCCGAGAAGCTCTCCGGTCACCGTAAGACCTACGGTCTCAACGTGATCGGCGGCGTGCGTCGCGACATCCTGGCCGAGCAGAAGCTTTCCACGCTCACGACCATCCACCAGCTGCGCTCCGAGGTTCAGGAACTCGTCGACGTCTTGCTCTCCACGCCCAACTTTATTGAGCGTACGAGTGGCATTGGCATCTTGGACCGCAAGATCGCACGCGACTTCTCGCCGGTCGGCCCGCTTATGCGTGGCTCGGGCTATGCCCGCGACGTGCGTTTTGACCATCCCTTCGACGGCTACGCCGATCCGGACGTCCAAAAGATGCACGCCGCCACGGCCGACACCTGCGATGCCTTCGGCCGTACCGCCGTTCGCATCCAGGAGGTCTACGATTCGATCGACATGATCGAGACCATGCTCGAGAACTGCCCGTCGGGCCCCATCCTCACCACGGATTGGGAGTACACCCCGCACAAGTACGCCATCGGCGCCACCGAGGCGCCGCGCGGCGAGGATGTGCACTGGGCGATGCTCGGCAACAACCAGAAGTGCTACCGCTGGCGCGCCAAGGCCGCCACGTACAGCAACTGGCCGGTCCTGCGCTACATGTTCCGCGGCAACACCGTGGGCGACGCGGCGCTGATCGTCGGTTCGCTCGACCCGTGCTACTCCTGCACCGACCGCGTGACGGTGACCGATGTCGCCGCCAAGCGCGACCACGTGCTCGACAAGGAGCAGTTCGAGAACGTCTGGCGCGACAAGTCGCCGCTTGCGGGCGAGGGCACCATGGCCGCTCCGCTCGATGAGGAGGCGCTCTAATATGCTGAAGCTTTGGAAGGTCAACGCCAAGGCCGGCGACGCGACGGTCAAGTACCCGTTTGCGCCGTTCCCCACCAACAAGGACATGCGCGGCAAGCCCGAGCACAACGCGGAGCTCTGCATCGCCTGCGGTGCCTGCGGCGTGGCGTGCCCGGCCGATGCCATTCGCATGGACACCGACCTTGCGGCCGATACCATCACCTGGTCGATTGACTACGGTCGCTGCATCTTCTGTGGCCGCTGTGAGGAAGCCTGCCCCATGGAGGCCATCAAGCTCACCGAGGAGTTTGAGCTGGCCGTCATGAGCAAGGACGACCTCACCAGCAAGAGCGTCTATACGCTCGAGCACTGCTCGCGTTGCGGTAAGCCGTTTGCCCCGCACAAGGAGATCGACTACGCCAAGCGCCTGCTGCAAAAGGCCGGCGGCATGGAGGCCATCCAGGCTGCCCGTACCGTTGGTATGTGCCAGGAGTGCAAGCGCGAGCTCGACGCCCTGCGCGCCGCCTCGGCCGTAAAGACCGGTAACGCGCGCGGCATGGCTGCCAACGAGGCGCTTGCGTCCGGTGAGCCCCAGGGCCCCGGCATGGAGTATCTGGGCGGCCACGGTGTGAATCCGGAGTATGTCGACCGCAAGCTCAACCCCGATGCGCCCGAGATCCCCGCTGGACCTGCACCGGTCGAGGGGATCATCATGGATTTTGAAACGAAGGAGGAGTAACCATGGCCGAACCCACGCTTTTGCCCGAGCGGCTCCAGTACCGCCCGACCAAGATCGAGCTCGACGAGAGCATCGAGAAGGCCAAGGCGACCCTTCTTAAGAAGATCAAGCGGTCGGTGTACGTCTACCGTGTTGACTGCGGCGGCTGCAACGGCTGCGAGATCGAGATCTTCGGTTCCATCACGCCCGTCTTCGACGTCGAGCGCTTTGGCATCAAGGTCGTGCCCTCGCCCCGTCACGCCGATGTGCTGCTGTACACCGGCGCCGTGACGCGCGCCATGCGCATGCCGGCGCTGCGCGCCTTTGAGGCCGCACCCGATCCCAAGATCGTGGTGTCCTATGGCGCGTGCGGCTGCACCGGCGGCATCTTCTACGACAACTACTGCGTCTGGGGCGGCACGGACAAGATTCTGCCGGTCGATGTCTACATCCCCGGCTGCCCGCCCAGCCCCGCGCAGACCGTCTACGGCTTTGCCATGGCACTTGGCCTGCTGGACCAAAAGCTCCATGCCGAGACCACGGTGGAGGCCGCTGGCGAGCAGGCCGATATCCTGCACCCCGGCGTGCCGTACAAGCTGCGTGTTGCCATCGAGCGCGAAGCTCGCGCCATGAGCGGCTACCGTTATGGCCGCGACCTGGCCAACGAGTTTATGGATACGCTCGAGGGTGCGCCCAAGGGCGATATCCGCGGTGCCATGGCGCTGCTCATCGACAAGCAGGACGATCCGCGCCGCGTTGAGGTGTACTCGGCGCTGCAGGATCTGGTGCTGGCCGGAGGTCGCTAGATGGAACTCACGGACCGCTCTGGTTACTTTGCGGGCCCCGGCATGCTCGGCGGCTCCTTTGGCGATGCCTCGCGCGCAAGCGACGAGGCCGCCGAGGGCGTCGTCGACCCCTCCCTGGGCCATACGCCCGACCAGGTGGTCTTTTACGAGCTCACGCGTAAGTTTGTGGAGACCGAGGAAGACGTTCCCCAGGAGGCCTGCGACGTGCTGTACTACACGCTCGCCGTGGGCCACCACACCGGCGTGCTCGACTGCTTTGAGCCGCGCCTGTCGGTGCCGGTGAACGTCTTCTATTCGCTCGTCGACGCGCTGCCGGAGGGTGAGGCCAAAACCAAGTTCGAGGCCATCCGCTCCTTTGGTGAGTGCCAGCTCGACAAGGCTGCCGTACCGTCGCTGCTCGAGGCCTGCGATGCGCTGCTCGACGAGCGCGGTTTTCGCGGGTCGGCCAAGGCCGGCATCTCGGTGTTCGACGACGACTTTGGCCTGCATGCCCAGCAGGTCGCGTTTTTGATGAAGTTCCGCGATCTGGTTGAGCGCGTGCGCGATGTGTCGGGCGTGTATCTGACGGGAAGGTTGCAGTAATGGGTCGCGTTGTGGATGGACGTGTGAACGGCGCCCCGTTTGCGGGTATCGTGCTCACGGCGGGAAGCGTGCTGCGTGCCGACGATGCCGCCGGCCCCGTGCTCTCCAAAAAGATGGAGGACGCACCCATCGCCGGTTGGTACACCATCGACGGCGGCCAAACGCCCGAAGACGACATCATCGAGGTCAAGCGCGAGCGTCCGCCTCGCCTGGTCTTGGTCGATGCCGCCGACATGGCGCTGCCCGTCGGGTCCATCCGTTTGCTCGACAAGCGCGATGTGGCCCGCAAGTCGATGTTCACCACGCATTCGCTCCCTTTGTCGATTCTGATCGAAGAGATTGAGCAATCGTGCGATGATATCGTCTTCGTCGGGATTCAGCCGGGCGACACGGAGTTCTACAACCCCATGTCCCCGGAAGTCTTTGACGCCGTCGACGCCGTGTACGACGCCGTGGCCGCCAACGACTTTTCCCACTTTG
>CABQJJ010000023.1 GCA_902464485.1 uncultured Collinsella sp.
AGATCTTGAGCTACGTGGCGCAGCTGGAGCGCGAAAACATCAAGCAGCGCCAGGCGGAGGGTATCGCGTCGGCGCGCCTGCGTGGCGTGAGATTTGGGAGGCCGGCGCTCGAACGTCCGGATAGCTATAACGATGTCATCAAATCATTCGAAGGAGGTGAAGTTACGAGGCGAGAGGCCGCAATGCTCCTGAACGTCAGCGCATCGACGTTCGATCGTTGGAGACGGGCGGATACGAACTGATATGACCGTTCGCCGTCTGTCCGTCCTCTTTAACTAGACATTTTGACGAGGGGAGTTTATTGCACGGAGCCCACTCCTTCCCTCGATGTTTATCCAGTTCACGCCCTGGAACCAAATAGTGCCACCGCGTTGCCAATTCGTCTGCTTTTTGACGAGGGGGCTAGATATCGTGTTTTGCATTTAAAGGAGGACAAGATGAAAAGGCATTATGGGATGGCTGTGGCGATTTCGCTATTTGCGACGGTGCTCTGTGGGGCACTTCTGCTGAGCGGCTGTTCACAGGTTGAGAAGAAAAACGATGGGCCTGATTATGCCGATGAACGTGCAATGGCCGTGATTGCTCAAGGCTATCAAAAGCGGTCGGATTACCTTGAATCACTGGGAGAGGATGCTGATCTGGGCTCTAATAAAGTTCGAAAAGAGGCAATTAAAACCGAGATCGATAACGATAAAGAACTCAAAAAGGCGTCATTTAAAGACACTAAGATGCAAGAAGACGTCATTGCCTATCTCAATCTGCTTGATGATCAGCTTGATGTTGTCAAGAAGTATGCGGAATCGGATCCTAAGTACTACGACGAATGGGAAAAGGCCTATGACGCACGATCTGCACAGCTTAAGAAACTGGTTGATCGGTATGACTTGACGGTCGATGATGAGTATCGAGATGCGTTTGACGAGCTGATCAAGAACGGTAGGACCGTGGAGGAGAAGACGCATAATGATGAGGTTATCAACGGCCTGCTCTCATCGGCGACCTTTGAGAAAAGTGACGACGGCTACGGCCTCTATACGTACACCGCAATCGTTGAAAACACCTCTGACATATCGTTCGAAAACGTTTTTCTAAATGTTGCTCTTTACGATGCCGATGGTGTAAGGGCGGAAGAATGCTACGCAGATACATCCGCCTGGGCGCCTGGCGAGAAGGTGAAGTTTGAGGTAATGAGTGAGGTAGACGCTTCGAGGGTAGCGGCGACAGTATCGAATTACAGCGTCAAAGAATAATTCGCGGGAATTGGAAAGAATGCGCGACCGTTTTCTCCGAACGGTCGCGTTTTGCATTAAGCCGTTGGCAGAATGATTCGCACCGTCATGTTCACGATGGAAGATGATGGAAAAGTCGGGCTCATAAAAGAAAGGCGAAGCAGGATGGCAAAAACAAATTTGTTTACAACAATAACGCAAAAGCTTATCTTTGGCGGTTTGCTGGCTGTTACGGCCGTGGCGACTGCCGGGCGTATCTGGATGTATTTGACGCGTAATCCTACAACGATCACCGATGATTCGATTCGCGAGGAGATTGCGCCGGTCGTAAAGCTTGTGACGTACGAATATAACTTCACGCTGCTGCTTTCAATCGATGAAGCGGGGAATCCGCTTGGGTGGGAAAACCCCTTTACGTCTAAGCGATATGTCGCAACGATTGACGGCAAGGCTGACATCGGGATCGATGCCGATAAAATGAAGATTGAAATCAAACGGGTTGATATGAACGACGAGAACTCAGAGGTCAAGAGCGTAAAGGTTACATTGCCTCACTCGGAAATCACCTCTTTCTCAACGGACCCCAATACACTGAAGAAATATGTTGAGGACAATGGTTTTCTGAACTGGAATCAAGTAAGTACGGACGATCTGAACGGTTTGTTGAAACAGGCGAAGAAAGAGCAGACCAAGAAGGTCGAAGAGAGCGATATGCTCAAAGAATCTGATGATAGAGCCAGCGGATTGATCGAAAAGCAGGTCAAAGCCCTATGCGGTGACGATGTCGATATTAACGTTACGTTTAAGTAAGGGTGAATGGTGTGTCTGATAAACGACAACAGTTTGTTGAGGCCGAGCCCGAAAAGCAGTGGAAGCCCGGTGTCGGCTCTTCTTCGTTGGAGAACATAATGTTTGGAGCATTAAATGGCGCGCAAAACGCCATTATGGATGTGGTCAAGGAGACCCAAAAGAAATCGAGCGAATTGGCGGAAGCCGCTAGCCCGTTGGCGGATAATGCGCTTAAAAGTATTTCGGACTTTGCAAATGGGATTGCTTCTGCAACTGCAGCCGCGGCGAATGAACGCTACAGCGCAAAGCGACAAGAGCAACTCGGCCTGTCGTCGACATTCGTTGACGATAACGGTGAATGGGTGTTGCCCGATCCGTTACTGACCAATCGAGAGCTTGCCGAGCTTGAGGTATTGACCGAGCAATACGAAAAGATGGCGGCGCCTTCAAAGCTTAAACAACTGACCGATATGGCTGGGTTAAAGATACCGGAGAATCTTCGCACTGCCGTTGGAGACGCGGTCGATGAGCTTACAAGTGAGATTCAGCAACAAGAGCTATATGCACAGGTCATGAAGCAGGTTGTCGATGGTTTCAAGGCTATCGAGGAGCAGGCTGCCAAGTACAGCGTTACTGAGGCGCAGATTGTTGAGGCCGCAAATACTACGCTTGAAGATGTTACTATCCGTTCGATTGACGAGTTATTCATGCTTCGCAGTTTTGACGTCGCGAGGATTGCGGCAGGTGAGAACGGTAGACACTTGCTGCTTGCGGCGACCGAGGGTGCGGTGACGGGCGCTCCCGGGTTTGCCGGCCTGCCCTTCAATATCGTATTCAGCATGTTTCTCTATTATCGCGCGGTGCAGTCGGTTGCCATGATGTACGGATTTAACGTTAAAGAGGATCCGGCTGAAATGGTCATTGCGGGCGATGTGTTTTCAAACGCGATGGCTCCGTCTGCAGGCTCTGCTGATGGCATGGCTGTCGCAATCGGTAAAGTGATGCTTGTAGCCGAGATGGAGGGTGTGAAGCAGACGGTCAAGAAAGGCTGGACGGCAATGGCGGCACGGGGCGGTGCGGCTATGCTTGTCACGCAGATTCGCGCCCTTGCTAATGTCGCTGCACGTAAGGCACTCGAGAATGCCGGCAAGAAGTCGCTCGAGAATAGTGTTTTCAAAAACGTACTCGAACAAATTGGCAGGAATATCACTCAAAAATCCCTCGGCAAGGCCATTCCCGTGTTTGGCGGCGTTGTCGGCGCCTTGTTTGATGTCTCGCAGATGAAACGTGTTTTACAATATGCCAACATCTTCTACCATAAGCGGTTCATCATTGAAAAACAGGAGCGCATTGCAATACTTGTCGGTATGGAGGCTGTCTCTGCGAGCGGTGAGGTTGAGATTTGCTCCGCAGAAGGATAGCCGGCCGCGTTCTTTGGTGACTGAGAGCCTTGGCGGCGTTTGGTGTAAATCGGTATAGGTAGGGGTGCGGACCTAATTGTGTGACAAAGGGACAGTTCCTTTGTCACATTCCCGAAAAGCCTGTTTGGCGCAGGGCCTCGTAGAGGACGATGGCGGCGCTGTTGGAGAGGTTGAGTGCGCTGATGCGGTAGTCGTCCGGGTCGACGAAGTTGCCGCAGATATCCTGCTGCAGGATGGCTTCGTGGCTGTCCCCGGTATGCCCCAGCGATTCCTCGTGGGCTTCCCAAGCCTCGGCGTTATCGAGTGAGTCGCAATCGCGCAGCATGGGGATGCGCTCGCAGCGCTCGGGCGTCGCGGCAAGCAGTGGCTCGGGAATGCCCGAGCTCTCGCTGCCAAAGACCAAGTAGTCGCCATCGCGGTAGGTGCTTTGCGCATAGGTGCGGCGTGCCTTTTTGGTCAGCAGATGCAGGCGCTCGTCGGCGGGGGAGAGGCCGTTGCGCGCAAGAAAATCCTCCCAGCCGGCATAGGTCGTCACGTCCAAGTTTTGCCAGTAGCCCAGGCCGGCGCGACGCACCGTCTTGTCGTCGAGTGAAAAGCCCAGTGGCTCCACCAGATGCAGGCGGGCGCCGGTAACCACGCAGGTGCGGCCGATATTGCCCGTATTGGCCGGAATCTCGGGCGCATACAGCACAATGTTGAACATGAATCTCCTTGGCTCAGAACGAAAAACCACCACGAAGGGCACCTTCGTGGTGGTTTGGCGGTTACGTAGGCGGAAAAATGCCCGCTTGGATAAACCTAGGCGCGGTGCCAGTCGGTCAGGCAGGCATCGAGGGAGGCGATGAGTGCATCCTTGTCCATGTGACGGCCGATGATGCACAGGCTCGTCATGCGGTCGCCCGTCTCGTCGTCCCAAATCTGCATGATCTCGGGGTTCTCGTCGATGATCTTCTGCTTCTCGCCCTCGGGCGCGGAGTCAACGAACAGACCGTTCTCCATCAGGCGCATCTGGTGGCCAGCCTGCTCGAACATGTAGCACATGTCCGGATCGCCGGTCTGCCACAGCGGACCCTTGACGCGGATGACCTCGTCGGGCCACTCCTGCTCAACAAAATCGGTGAACTTCTGCAGGTCAAACGGCTTGCGGCGCGAGTACACAAAGGTCTCGATGTCGTACTCGAGCACCTCGGGGTCGTCGTGCTCCTCGGGATGCTCCATGGCCTCGATCCAGGCGGCGGAGTTGTAGGCGCGCATAAAGTCGAAGCGGTCGGTGTCGAGCAGCTCCTCCATGGGGACCTCGCCGTTTTGAGCCTCGACAATCACGGCGTCCTTCTGCAGGCTGCGCACGATAGCCTTGAGCTCGGCGATCTGCTCAGGGCTCACGGTATCGGTCTTGTTGAGGATTAGCGTGGAGCAGAACTCGATCTGCTGGATGAGCAGGCTCTCGATGTCGTCCTCGTCGATATCCTCGGCCAACAGGTCGCGGCCGCCGTTGAACTCGTCGTACATGCGGGCGCAATCGACTACAGCCACGATGTTGTCGAGTGCAAGCTTGGGCTGGCCGCCCACCTTGGCCTCGTCGCAGAAGCTCGAGATGGTGTAGGCGATGGGGATGGGCTCGCAAATGCCCGAGGCCTCGATGATGATGTAATCGAAGTTGCCCGAATCGGCGATGCCCTGCAGCTGGTTGGCAAGGTCGTCCGAAAGCGTACAGCAGATGCAGCCGTTGGTGAGCGGGATGAGGTCGTCGGTCTCGGAAAGGCCGCCGTCGGCGATGAGGCTGGCGTCGACGTTGATCTCGCCGATATCGTTGACGATCACGGCGGCGCGGATGCCGCCATCGTTAGCGAGGATGTGATTGAGCAGTGTGGTCTTGCCGGCACCGAGGTATCCGGTAAGCATGACAATCTTCACGGGTTTGTTGGGCATGTGCCCTCCTTTGTTAGACATGGCTTACAGTTGAATCATATGCCAAACGCCTGCTCTTATACCCACGCGCTGGCAAATAACACAGGCTACTCCCAGGCTCCCCATACATCGGGGCAATAACCGACGGTGGCCTTTTTGCCGTTGCGCACGATGGGCTTGGCCAGAACCTGCTGGTTCTCGAGCAGCTTATCGAAGCGCTGGCTGGGGGTGAGGTGCTGGATGAGTGCGAGCGTCTCCTCGTCCTTGGCTTTGGGGTTGAGCAGCTTATCGATGCCGCCGACCGCCTGCATCACGCTCGTGAGCTCGCCCTTGCTCATCTCCTTTTCCTTAAGGTCAATAAACTGCACCTTAATGCGACGCTCCTTAAAATAGCGCTGTGCTTTCTTGGTATCGAACGACTTCTTAGTCCCGAAGATTTGAATATTCATATTATGTTCCGCCGTTCTAGCGAACGGCGGTCACCTCGACGCTGCAAAGCCATCTGATGGGCAATCTGCCTTTCAATCGTCGGGCGCGGGCAAAAGCCCAGCGCCTTCCTCTTTCAAGGCACCTTGCCGCATCAGCTGGCTTTTCGCTGACATTGATAGAACATCGAGATGACCACCGCTGGACTTATCGGATAAAGTTGGTCGTTGCGCGATCTGCCTCGGGCGCGTTGATACTGGCGGCCTGTCCCGCCTCGATGCAGCGCAGGAGCCAGGCCATGTTCTTGCCGATGTTTCGCATGGTGGCAAGGCCCTCAGCGTCCTGGGCAGCTTCACCCGGCATGGCGCCAAACACGTTGTTCCAGTACGTGGAGGCGACCACGGGCATCTGGTTGATGGTGAAGTACTTGTTGAGCACGTCGAAAGTCGTCGACGTACCGCCGCGACGGGCGACGGCGATGGCAGCGCCCGGTTTGTGCGCAAAGGCCTTGCTGCCAGCATAGAATGCGCGGTCGAGGGCCGAAAGGATGCGTCCGCTGGGATGCGCATAGTAGACGGGTGAGCCAAAGACAAAGCCATCTGCCTGCTCGGCAGCAGCGATGAGCTCGTTCACCACGTCGTCGTCAAAGGTACAGCGACCGCCAAGCTTGCCGCACTGGCCGCAACCGATGCAATCGCGAATGGGCTTAGCGCCCAGTTGAAATACCTCACTATCGATGCCTTCGGCTTTAAGCTGCTCTGCAATCTCGGCGAGCGCCCGAGCGGTGTTCCCGTTTGCCTTGGGACTGCCGTTGACCAAAAGAACCTTCATCACAAACTCCATCTGCTATCGGTGAATTCTGCTGAGAATTATCTCACGTTGCGTGCGACGGCGTTGGCACGGTGCGGGCGATGTTTATCTCGCAACGTTCTTAAGGGCGTTCATGCCTAAGGCCATCTAGGGGCATTGCGGTGCGGCATGGGGAATGCATCGGGAAACGTTCGATAAATGCTTATAAACACGTTTTTGACGGCATACGTTGACAGATATACTTGTTTAGTTCAAAAGCATGAGAACGGAGATGGTCGCATGGCACAGCCGGATACGACGCGCACGGTGGGGCTTGCGCTCGAGGGAGGCGGCTACCGCGGTATGTATACGGCGGGCGTGCTCGACGTTTGGATGGAGCATGGTTTGACCTGCGACCATATGGTGGGTGTCTCGGCAGGCGCGGCGTTTGGCTACAACTTTAAATCGCGCCAGATCGGCCGCGCCATTCGCTATAACAAGGCCTATTGCGCCGACAAGCGCTATGCGAGCGTGACCAGCTGGCTGCGAACCGGCGATATGTTCAATGCCGACTTTGCTTATCACGAGGTGCCTATCGAGCGCGATCCCATCGACCTGGAAGCATATCGCGCCTGCCCCATGCGATTTACGTGCGTGTGTACCGATATCGAGACAGGCAAGGCCGTCTATCACGACCTGCCCTATGGCGATGAGCGCGATATCGAGTGGATCCGGGCGTCGTCGGCTATTCCTGTGGCGACGCGTCCCGTTGCTATTGACGGGCATAAGTATCTGGATGGCGGCGTGGCCGATTCCATTCCCAGCGCTTGGTTGTTTGCGCAGGGGTATGACCGCAATATCGTGGTACTCACGCAGCCGGCGGGCTTTGTGAAGCAGCCCAACAGCGTGATGCCCATGCTGCGCCGCGTGTTTCGTCACTACCCGGAGTTTGTCGCAGCGCTTGAGCATCGGCATGAGGTCTACAATGCCACGCTCGATGACCTGGCGCGTCGCGAGGCTGCTGGCGAGGTCTTTGTGGTGCGTCCGAGCGAATCGGTGAAGGTGCCATCGCTGTGTCGTGAGCCAGAGGAACTCGAACGTATCTACCAGGTCGGTCGGCGCGATGCGGAGGCCACGTTGCCCGCACTAGAGGTGTATCTGGCAGGGTAGAGCCACGGTCGCTGACTCGGCGGAAAGTACATCTCAGAATGAGCCTTCGAAATGGGGCATAGTTTCCCATGGAGACCGCTCGGGAAAGCGTGCCCCACTTTTCGGCCGTAGTCTGGGACACAGTTTCCCGTTGGGCGGATTTCGGAAAGCGTGTCCCAGAATTTGCGCCCAGAACGGGATACAGTTTCCCAGATGGCGGATTCCGGAAAGTGCATCCCGGAATCTACGTCCAGACTGGGACACAGTTTCCCGCTGACTCTCTATATGGAAAGCGCGTCCCAGAATGGAGCTCCAAACTGGGACGCGCTTTCCGCTGTCGAAGATATGCGGCTGCGGAGCAGCTGCCCGGCATGCGTTTACGCCTGCTGCCAGGTGTCGACGAGCTCCTTTGCCGCGGCGTAGGGGTCGTCGGCGCTGCAGACGGCGCTTACCACAAAGAAGCCGTCGACGCCGGTGGCCTTGAGCTGCGGCAGGTCGGCCGTCTTGACGCCGCCGCCCACCACGATGGGCACGGGGCTTGCCACATGGAGCGCGGCCAGGTCCTCAAAGCTCTTGGTGATGATGGAGCCGTCGGCCGCGCGTCCGCAGTCGCGCTTGGTCTCGGTCTCGTGGAGCGGGCCGATGCCCAGGTAGTCGACCAGGCTCATGTCGGCGGTCTTGACGTACTCGAGCATCTCCTCGCAACGGGCCGAAAGGCCCACAATGGCATCGGGGCCCAGCAGCTTGCGGCAGACCTCGACGGGAATGTCGCTCTGGCCAACGTGCACGCCGTCGACAGCGATGCCCTGCTCGCGCGCGGCGAGTACGCAGTCCAGGCGGTCGTCGATCAGCAGGGCGACCTGACCGGTCTTGCCGGCCTGTGCGATTGCCTGCGCGGCGTCGCCGGTCAGCGCGATGATCTCGCGGGCACTTGCCACCTTGGAGCGCACCTGGATGCAGGTAAAGCCGGCATCGAGCGCCTGCGCTACCACATCGCCCACGGGGCGTCCGAGCGTGTTTTCGGGGCCGAGTACTAGATAGGCCGAGATATCAAGATTGTCGCGGATGCTCATCGTGCTTCCTCCTGCTTTTTGATCTGCGCTTCCATGCGCTCGAGTTTGCCGGTCATGGTATCGGTAAAACCAGGTCGAATATCGGCTTTGAGCACGACTTCGGTGCGGATGCCCTTGCTTGCCAACACAAAGGTTGCGTCGCGTACGACCTGCATGACCTCGTCCCAGTCGCCTTCGATCTCGGTGAACATCGAGGTGGTGCGGTTGGGAAGGCCGCTCTCGCGAATGACGCGCACGACCTCGGCGACCTCGGCGGACAGCTCATCGCCGGTGCCGCACGGGGCGATGGCCACGGCGACGAGCGTGTTCATGCCGGTAGCGGTTGCGGGCTCGGACATGGCTTATGCCTCCTCGAGTTCGAGTCGGTTATCGGCAATGTCTTGGGCGGTCGCGCGGTAGAGCTCGTCGATAAAGGCGACCTTAAAGCTTGCCGGGGCATCGGCGACAGCGGCGGCACGCGTGCCGGCGACGTTGTAGACGGCGGTGCCGCAGACTGCTGCCGTAAACGGATCGGTAGCACAGGCGTACACGGCCAGCACGCCGCCCTGCGAGCAGCCGCAGCCGGTGATCTTGGACATGAGCGGGCTGCCGCCGTGGGACTTAGCCACGGTCGTGCCGTCGGTGATCAGGTCGACTTCGCCCGAGACTACTACGGCGCCGCCGGTGTAGCGGGCGAGCGCCACGGCGGCATCGCGGGCGGCGTCGACCGTGTCGGTGGTATCGACACCACGTACGCGGCTCAGATCGGCCGCCTCGCCCTCAAGACCCCACAGGCCGGCGAGCGCGATAATCTCGGAGGCGTTGCCGCGTACGATGGCGGGCTTGTACTGCTTGAGCTCGTTTACCAGCTGGGTGCGCAGGCTACCGATGCCCAGACCCACCGGATCGAGCACCCAGGGCTTGCCGGCGTCGTGCGCCGCCTTGGCTGCGCGGGGAATCGTCTGCTCGTAGATGGGGAAGAGCGTGCCCATGTTGAGATAGATGGCGTCACCGCCGGCAACGAGTGCCTCGCCCTCGTCGGGCAAGTAGACCATGGCAGCCGATCCGCCCACGGCGAGCTGTGCGTTGGCGACAAAGTCGATCGTCACCGTGTTGGTGATGGAGCCCGCCATCGGATTGGTGGCTCGAATCTCCTCTACGGCCTTGGCCACATTTTGCTTAAGCTGTTCCGAATCAATCACTGCACATGCCTCCTTGGCATAGAAAAGGGGCGCTGTGCATAGACAGCGCCCCTGTAAAGGCGGCATGCTCCCTACGCCAGCATTAACTGACAGGTTCAAAGGATTGGGCCCTATGCCCTCTCAGCCTTGTGGTTTGCACCGCCGGCACTCCCGCATCGAATCTGTTGCTCCCTATACTAACGCACCTGCCAAAAAGGGACAGATTTATTTTGGCAGGTGGCAACAGGGGTGCTGCATTTTCCCAGATAAAACCTGCCAAAATAAACCAGTCCCTTATTGGCAGGTCGTTACAATGGTTACGGTGAAAATGACTGGGGGATTCTATGATCAAACTTGTGCTGACCGATATGGACGATACGCTGATTCCGGCTGGACATGACGGTGCCAGCGACTACGCCATTGAGGGTATTCATGCCATGCAGGCGGCGGGTCTGCACTTTGGTCCGGTTTCGGGCCGGCAGCCGTCCGCGATGGGCTGGATGTTCCGCAATCGCGCCGAGTGCTTCTCGACCGGCGCGTTCTGCAACGGCCAGGTAATGTTTGTCGACGGTCAGGTGGTCGCTTCGCGCGCGACCGACAACGATGCCCTGACGCGTCTGGCCGATTACCTCGAGCAGGAGACCGACGATACCTATCTAAAGGTCTACAGCCTGGGTGACGACTTTTGGAATAACGATGCCTACTGCGTGACGAGCGACCCCGAGCGCGTGCGCCGCGCCATGGAGTCGGGCGGCAACGCGTGGCTCAAGGGCGAAGAGGCCTCGTGCCGTCCTGTTGTCGATGATGCCCCGGTATACAAGGCGAATATCTGGAGCGCCCGCTCGCGCGAAGAGCTCGCTGAGCTGCGCGACCGCATTGCCGCCGAGGTGCCGGAGCTCTCGCTTGTGTTTCCCAACAACCGCGTGCGCCTATTCGATATTCTCCCGGCCGGTTGGGACAAGGGCTGCGCTGCGCTGGAGCTGGCGCGCGCTTTGGGCCTGACGCCCGATGAGGTGGCCGTATTCGGCGATTCCGATAACGATTTGCCCATGATTGATGCCGTTCCCAATTCCGTTGCAGTCGCCAATGCCAACGAGGCCGTCACGGCTGCCGCGCGCTGGCATATCGGCGCTGCGGCAGATGATGCGGTTGCCGGGGCTCTGCATCAGATTGCCGCCTGCGCCGCGACGGGGGAGATGCCGTCGTTTATGCGTCAGATGGACGCGACGGGTTTCGACGTCACGAACGTCTAGGGAGAAAGCCATGAAGCTCCAGCAGCTCAGATATGTCGTCAAAGTTGCCGAATGCGGCAGCATCACCGAGGCCTCGCGCCGGCTCTTTGTGTCGCAGCCTTCGATTACCGCGTCAATTCGCGATCTCGAAAACGAGATGGGTGTACACATCTTTGAGCGCACCAACAAGGGCGTCATTGTGTCCGAGGAAGGCGAGACCTTCTTGGGCTACGCGCGCCAGGTGCTCGACCAGGCCGACCTGCTCGAGGGCAAGTACAAAGGCACGTCCGAGCAGGTGCCGCACTTTAGTGTGAGCTGCCAGCATTATTCCTTTGCCGTTAATGCATTTGTCGATGTGATCCGCGAGTTCGATGCCGCGCGCTACGACTTTACCCTGCGCGAGGAGCAGACCCACGAGATTATCGAGGACGTCGCGCATATGAAAAGCGAGCTCGGCATCCTGTATCTGTCGGAGCACAATCGCGAGGTCATCGAGCGCATGCTCGCCGCCAACGAACTCGTATTCGAGGGGCTCTTCTGCGCCACGCCGCATGTCTTTGTGTGCTCCGACCATCCGCTGGCGGGTCGCTCGAGTGTGACGCTCGAGGACTTGGAAGACTACCCGTTCCTGTCCTATGAGCAGGGCAGCTACAACTCGTTTTACTATTCCGAGGAGCTGACCTCGACCTTTGAGCGCCGCAAGAATATCCGCGTGCGCGACCGTGCGACGCTGTTCAACCTAGCTATGGGCCTTAACGGTTACACGGTGTGTTCGGGCGTGATCAGCCATGAACTTAACGGCCCCGGTATTATCTCGATTCCGCTCGATGTAGACGAGTACATGGAGATTGGCATCATCACGCGCAAGAACACGACACTTACGCGCTACGGGCAGGCCTATATCGAAGCGATTCGTCAGCACATCTAGACTGCTGCGTTCTGCGCGGGTCAAATCTCTTTATGGCAGTCCAAACTGATATAGGAAGCATCTATATCAAACTGTTATAAACATATATTTTACGATGTCCATATGAGCGCTCATACTCTGTCCCAGTAAAGCAACCAATGCAAAGGGAGATATCTATGAGCACTTCGATTCAACCGAACGCGCCGTTTCGTGCCGATATCGTCGGCAGTTTTCTTCGTCCGCAGGCTGTAAAGGACGCCCGTGCCGCCTATGTCGCGGGTAAACTCGACGCTTCCGGCCTTAAGGCCGTCGAGGACGAGGCCATCCGCGACTTAGTGGCCAAGCAGAAGGCTGCCGGCCTGCAGGTGATTACCGATGGCGAGTTCCGCCGCAGCTACTGGCACCTCGATTTTATGTGGGGCCTCAACGGCATTGAGCGCCGCGCCTCGCGCACGGGCTACATGTTCCACGATGAGGAGACTACCGCCGACACCGCCGTGGTAATCGGTCCCATTAGCGGCGAGAATCATCCGTTCGTCGAGCACTTCAAATTTATCAAGTCGCTCGAGGGAGAGGGCCAGGTCGCGCGCCAGACCATTCCGGCGCCGATCCAGACGTTCTCCGAAGTCACACTCGACCGCTGCGATGGCCAGCAGGAGAGTCTGCACGCCGTCTACAAGACCGACGAAGAGCTCGTCGATGCCATTGCCGCAGCATACCGCACCGTGATTGCTGACCTGTATGCCGCGGGCTGCCGCAACATCCAGTTTGATGACTGCACCTGGGGCATCTACTGCGATACCGATTTTGTTGCCAAAACCGGCATGAGCCCGGTCGACCTGCAAAAGGTAAGCGAGCTGGGCGTGGCGCTCAACAATGCCGCCATCGAGGGCAAGCCCGACGATCTGGTTATCAACACGCATGTATGCCGCGGCAACTACCACTCCACCTACGCTTTTGAGGGCGGCTACGACCCCATCGCGCCGTACCTGTTTGCGCATGAGGACGTTGACGCGTTCTATCTGGAGTTCGACACGCCCCGCGCCGGTGGTTTTGAGCCGCTCAAGTACGTTGCTCCCGGCAAGAAGGTCGTGCTGGGCTTGGTGACCACCAAGGCGGCAGAGCTCGAGAACGAGGATGTTATCGTCGAGCGCATCCGCGAAGCAGCAAAGTACGTGCCGCTCGAGAACCTGTACCTGTCGCCCCAGTGCGGCTTTGCCAGCTGCGAGATTGGCAACAAGCTGACCGAGGACGAGCAATGGGCAAAGATCGCGCTGGTCAAGCGGATTGCCGAGCGCGTTTGGAAATAGCGCTAGCGTTTGCAGGTGGCGGCGCGTGCGAGGCATGGCGTATCGCGTACAATGGTTCGGATCGTATCGTTCGGGCAGGTTATCCGATATGCCCGATCGCCCTTCCATTCGAAAGGACATCCATGTCCCAGTCTTCGACGCCCGCCGTTACCGATGCCATCTACGACGCATCGTCGCTCGGTCGCCCGCGCATGTTCCTGCTCGGCCTGCAGCACCTGTTTGCCATGTTTGGCGCCACCGTGCTGGTGCCCGTGCTCACCGGTCTCTCGGTATCGGCAACGCTTTTGTTTGCCGGCTTGGGCACGCTGCTGTTCCACTTCCTGTCGCGCGGTAAGGTCCCCGCATTCTTGGGATCCTCGTTTGCCTTTATTGCCGGTTATGCCGCAATCGCGCCCAACGGCGAGGCCGAGCTTTTGCCCTACGCTTGCCTGGGCGTTGCCTGCGCCGGCTTGCTCTACCCGGTGCTGGCGGCTCTGTTCCGCGCGTTTGGCGCCAAACGCGTCATGCGTTTCTTCCCGCCGGTGGTGACTGGCCCCATTGTCATTTCGATCGGTCTGATCCTGGCGAGCTCCGCTATTGCCAACTGCCAGACCAACTGGTTTGTTGCCGTTATCGCCGTGGCTGTGATCGTCATCTGCAACATCTGGGGCCGCGGCATGGTTAAGATTGTGCCGATTTTGCTGGGCGTTGTGGTGAGCTATACCGTTGCGACTGCGCTGGGCGAGGTCGATTTTTCGGGCGTCGCAGCCGCTCCCTGGGTTGGCTTGCCCGTCGTGTGGGACAACACCGTGTTTGCACTCTTTGGGCCGCAGTTCGATAGCGGCCTCGCCACGACGGCCATCATCACCATCATGCCGCTGGCCTTTGCAACCATGATCGAGCATATCGGTGACATCTCGGCTATTGGCTCCACTTGCGAGCGTAACTACATCGCCGATCCTGGTCTGCATCGCACACTGCTCGGCGATGGTCTCGCCACGATTCTGGCTTCGCTCTTTGGTGCTCCGGCGAACACTACGTATGGCGAGAACACCGGTGTGCTTGCCCTAACGCGTGTGTTCGATCCGCGCGTGATTTGCATTGCCGCGTGCTGCGCCATCGTGCTTTCGTTCTGCCCCAAGTTCGCGGCCGTCATTGCGGCCATGCCGGCGTGTGTAATCGGCGGCGTGTCGCTCGTGCTCTATGGCATGATCAGCGCCGTGGGCGTACGCAACCTTATCGAAAACCAGGTCGATTTCCAGAACAACCGCAACGTGCTGGTGGCAGCTCTGGTGCTCGTGCTTTCGCTCGGCATTGCCTATAGCACCGCCGGTGCCATCGTGCTGGAGCTGGGCGGCGTGACGATTTCGCTTTCCGGCCTTGCCGTGGGCTCGCTGGTGGGTATCGTGCTCAACGCGATTCTGCCGGGTAACGACTTTGAGTTCGACGTTTCTGAGCTTGAGGAGGCTGCTGAGTAACAACTGCGTCCAGCTGAATCAAAAAAATGGCGCCCATGCGTACACGCGGGCGCCATTTTTAATGCGTCAATATCCAGTGGATGCCATGCGCCATGCGCAGGTCGGTCTGGGCAAAGTGATTGCCGGGGTTGAGCTCCATCGTTGTTGGGATGCCGCGCTCGATGAGTAGCTCTTCCATTGCGCGCGTGTCGTCGAGCACGTGCCTCATCATGCGGTTGGGCGTCTTGGTTTCCTTTTTGCCGAGTGACAGATAGACGGCGTCGGGCGTAACTGCCATCGCGTGCTCGTGCGCATAGTCGATAAAGCCAGGAAACCACAGGGATCCCGATGCGCTTGCGGCGCGGTCAAAGGCATCGGTCTGCCAGAGGGCCCAAAGCGAAAAGAGGCCCGCCAGCGAATAACCGGCAATGCCACGCCAAGCAGGTGGCTGTGGGAGCGATGATTCGACCTTTGGGATTATCCGGTTCAGCAGTTCATCGAGAAATCCGGACGCCTGCCCACCAAAGGGTTCGGCATCGCGCACGGTCCCGTCGCATTCCCAGGGACTCAGCTCGCGATTCCAGTTGAGGCCACCAATGGCGACAAGGGTGAACGGTGGGCAGTCGAGCTCTTGGCAGCGGTCATAAACCTCGCTGCCGTCGCCCATGACTACGGGGAAGTAGATGGCAGGCGCGCTTTCGGCATGATTCGAATAGACGGCTATCTGCTTTTGATGCGCTTCCATGGCCTGCTTCTCTCGGCGTTGTGATATCGACGGTTCCAATTGTCGCACGCTGGCACATACAGGTTGGGCTGCATTAAGAACAATCGTATGCGCACCGCGCGAGCGCGAACGGGAAAACGCTACCGCCGGAGGGGAGCTCGGCGATGGTGTTGTTAAACGGTGCTCGGGCTAGGCGCTTTCATGGATGCTGTCCCGTGCATCAAAAGCGTCTATGAGCGCTTACGACTCACCACGGCGCCTGCGGCGATAGCGGCTGTTCCCGCAAGGGTGGCTGCCACGATGGCTGCGCTCGAGGCGTCGCCGGTTGCCGCGAGCTTGCCGGTGGTCTTGGCTCCCGTGGCTGCAACTGCAACGGTCTTGGTCGTCTTCGTGCCCTCGGACTTGGAACCCTCGGGCTTGGTCTCGCCGGGCTTCTCCTCGGGCTTGGTCTCCTCGGACGGTGCGATGACGGCTTTCTTGGCGATGACATCGTCGTAGGGAGAATCAATCACGGCGTCGCCCGTGCCAATGACTTGGCCTGCCTCGTACATGATGCCGTTACTGAGCTCTTCTTTGTGGCGATAGTCAATGACTTTGCCGCCTTCAGGCGTCAGGATGCTGGCGCCTTCGATTTCGATGGTGCCGATCGCCTTGCCGTCCGTGCTCATGGCAAGGGCGAAAATCGCTGCCGTGTCTCCCTCGGCCGTGACCTTACTGCGGACGATGGAGATGGTCGCGGGCATAATGCCCTCGGTGGTCTGAGCATAGATGCCGATGTTCACGCCCCTGCGCTCAGGGGTGATCTCGCCATCTTGGTTTCCACTGTAGCAGTCGGGACCGCCGCCGGTCTCAGCATAGCGGGCTATAGCCTTGACAACGGAGTCACTAATGTAGATGTGACCACCCGCTTCGTTGGGGTTGTAGTTTCTGGTGGAAATCGCAGTCGAGAATTCGCCCTTTGCGAATGCATCCACGATCGAGCCGTTCTTGATGACGATGTCGTCCTCGCCGGTGAAGAGGGCGCTGACATCGTCGCGTTCTGCGGCTGCGCGGACCGTCACGGTCGCGTGGTCGAGCGTGATGCCCTTATAGGCATAGACGCCATATCCAACACCATGTGCGTTAAGGGAGGCGTTTGTGACCGTGAGGCTGCCCTTGGCCTTAACGGCATAGTTTTCCTCGGAGCTTGCCTTCACCTGGCTGCCGCCCGAGATGTTGATGTCGTCTTTAGCCCAAATCGCCGCTTCTTCTATCGAGCTTGCTTCTACCTTGCCACCGCCTTTGATGATGAGGTCACTGCCCGCGGCGATGCCGTAGCCTTCGCCTCCTTTGGCGATCACTGTGCCAGAGGAATCGATGGTGGTCTTGCCCTTGGATTGGATGCCTTCGGTACCGCCCGTTGCATTCACGGTGCCCGAGCCCGTGATAGAGAGGTCGCCTTTTGCCTCAATTCCGTCGGAATTAGTGCTTGTGGTGTTCACAGTGCCTGGCCCAGAAATGGAGAGGTCGCCTGTGGATTTAATTGCATCGGCCTCGGCTGTCACATTGAGTTCATCCGTGCTATTCGAGCTCGTTATGTTCAACTCTGCTTTCTGGCTGGTGCCATCCTGCGCTTTGATGGCGGCTCCGGTGTAATCGGGCTCGGTTTTCACGGTGTTCTTGCCCTCGTACGCAATGTTGAGTTTGCCTGCAGCATTGATCGCACCGCCGTCATAGCCGTTGAGCTTCATGTCATCGGCGCCGTCCCAGCTCCAGGTGCCGGCGTCGTCGCCCGCCGCGGTGCCGGCGTTGTACTGGGTGCCGCCGACGTCCACCCACTCGGCCGCGAGCGAGACGCTCGGCATGAGCAGCGAGCTCACCGTAAGCGCGCATACGGCGCCTACAACGATGCGGCGTGTCACGCGGCGCCAGCTGCCGTGTGCGAGCAGCGCGCGACGGTGCACGTCGGGCTCGACAAAATGGGCTCCAGAGGTTTTGTCATTGCGCTTGGGGGTCGTGAACAAGGTGGCCATGGTTACTCCCATCCTCATAGGGCCTATGCGATTACGCCCAGCATATCTGCAGGATGTAGCCGGCGGTAGTGCCGTTTGGAGGACAAAATGTCCAAAACTTGGGAAGCGATATATCGCGCGTCCGTGCGTTGCCTGGGCTTAAAAGAAAAAGCGCGGAGCCGCTCGATGCGACTCCGCGCTTTGGTGTTCTGCTTTGGCAGCTGTGCCGTTACGCTACAAAGAAGTAGACGAGGAAGGCAAGGGCTGCAATCCACATGAGCGGCTTGATCTTGGAGGCCTCGCCCTTAAAGAGCGCGACGACCACGTAGGCGATAAAGCCCAGGCCAATGCCGGCAGAGATGGAGTAGGTGAAGGGCACGCCGGCGACAATCATGAACGCCGGGAAGCCCTGCGACACGTCGGACCAGTCAATCTCGGAGGCCTCGCTCATCATGAGGTAGCCGACGTAGACCAGAGCACCGCAGGTGGCGGCGCTGGAAACGATGGTGACGATGGGGGAGAAGAACGCGGCGAGAATGAACAGTACGCCGGTGGTGACGGAGGTGAGGCCCGTGCGGCCACCGTCGGCAGCGCCAGAGGTGGACTCGACGAAGGTGGTGATGGAGGAGACGCCCATAAAGCCACCGGCAGCAGCGGCCACGGAGTCGACGACCAGGATGGGACGGATGTCCTCGACATTGCCGTCTTCGGTCAAGAACTCGCCCTGCTTGGCGACGGCCATCGCGGTGCCCATGGTGTCAAAGAAGTCACTCATGAGCAGTGAGAAGGCAACGACGAGCAACATCGGGTCGGTCAGGACCTTTACGATGGCCATGTTGCCGTCTGCGGTGCTGGCAAACGGGGCGCCAAAGGTCGAGAAGTTGAGCGGTGCGATGAGGCCCTCGGGCGCATGGGTGACGCCCAGCGGGATACCGGCGATAACGGCGACGATGATGCCGATGAGCAGAGAGCCCGGCACGTTGCGGGAAGCCAGGGCAACCGTCACAACGATGGAGATGATGCCGACGATAAAGGTGGGAGAAGTGATGTCGCCCAGACCGACGAGCGTACCGGCGCCAGCGGTGATGATGCCGGCGTCGCACAGGCCGATCATGGCGATAAACAGGCCCAGACCCACCGAGATGGCGTGGCGAAGGACCACGGGGATGGCGTCCATGATGGCCTCGCGCAGGCCGCACAGGACGAGCAACAAGATGACGATACCCTCGAGGAAGATAACGCTCATGGCCACGTGCCAGTCGCCGCCGCACATGGTGGTGGTGATGCCCGCGATCATGGCGTTGATGCCCAGACCCGACGCGCAGGCGAGCGGGCGGTTGGCGAAGATGCCCATGCAGATGGTCATGATGCCGGCGCCCAGACAAGTGGCGCAGGCGAGCGCTCCCGCATCGATGCCGGCGCCCGAGAGCACCGCGGGGTTGACGGCAATGATGTAGGCCATTGCCAGGAACGTTGTCAGTCCAGCGCGAAGTTCGGTCCCGATTGTGGACTTGCGCTCACTGACGTGAAAAAGTTCGTCCATGCATACCCTTTCCTTGTTCGGCCCCGAGTTTAGGCCGATTGACACGAACTCACTTACTATATCGTCTTTACAACCTTGCTGTTCCTCGCATGTTGATGTTCGGCGCTTTGTAACAGACGGACGGTATTTATCGCATGAAAATGTGTGGGTACCGTATACTTAAGCGGTTACAACGACCCCTATGGAGGAACGTATGATTAAAGAGCTTTGCCACGACGAGGCTATCCTGTCCCAGCGTTGCGAGGTTGCGACCGTCGAGGACGAGTCGGTTGCTCAGGACCTGATCGATACCATCAAGTCGCTCGACGATGCCGGCTGCCTTGCCGCTAACCAGATTGGCGTTACCAAGAAGGTCTGCGTCTACCTGGACGACGCCGGCGAGCCCCACGTGCTCTACAACCCCCGTCTGGTGTTTGGCCTGGGCGCCAGCAAGATGGAGGAGAGCTGCCTGACGCACGAGGAGGTCACCAAGTCCACGCGCTATATCAAGTGCAAGGTTGCCTTTGACCAGATCGTCGACGGCAAGATGCGCGAGCGCAAACAGGACTTTGTGGGCTTCGAGGCACAGATGGTCCAGCACATGATTGACCATTGTCTCGGCAAACTTGTCTAGAGTGATTTGATCGGGGATTGAACCTGTGCTTTTGGCCCGGGCGTGACATTGTTGTCATGTCCGGGCTTTTGTGTTTAGCGCCTTTTTGTTTGGTGACAATGACCTTAGCAAGAACGTAAAGCTAGGAGGCGCTATGTGCACGAGCATTCGATTTACCGATAATTCTGGCCACATGTATCTGGGCCGTAACCTCGACTGGAGTTTTGACTACGGCCAACAGGTTCGCGTGATGCCACGCGGGTTTCACATTCCGTATTCGTTTATCGACGACACGACAGCGGCACACGCGGTGATCGGTATGTGCATCGATTACAAGAACTACCCTATGTTCTTCGACTGCGGCAACGATGCGGGCCTCGCCGTGGCGGGTCTCAATTTCCCGGGTTATGCCGAGTATGCCGAGGACCCTGTCGACGGCAAGACCAATATCGCGGCCTATGAGTTTCCCCTGTGGGTGGCAGCGACGTTCTCGACGGTCGACGAGGTCGAGGCTGCGCTGCGCGATACGGTGATTGTCGCCAAATCTGCAGGAGAGGGGCTGGGCGTGTCGCTGCTCCATTGGATTATCGGCGACAGCCAGCGTAGCATCGTGGTCGAGATGATGGCTGACGGCCTGCATGTATACGACGATCCGGTCGACACCCTTGCCAACCAGCCGACCTTCCCGTGGCACATGGAAAACCTGCGCACCTATATCACAGCCACAAGCGATTTTCCGCAGACGGCGACATGGCGTGGCGCCGAGCTCAAGCCCTATGGCGCGGGTGCCGGCATGCGCGGTATTCCGGGTGATTGCTATTCGCCGAGCCGTTTTGTAAAGGTGGCGTACCTCAATGCCAATTACCCGCAAAAGGAGAGCGAGACCGAAAACGTCGTCCGCATGTTCCGCTCGCTCGAGGGTGTGGTGATGATTGAGGGGGCGTCCAGGATGGGCGATGGCAAGTTCGAGAAGACTATCTATACCGGATGCTTTAGCGCGCGCACGGGCAATTATTACTACGCGATGTATGAGGATCCGTCGATTCGCTACGTGAGCCTGATGGATGCCGAGGGCGCGAGCCCCGATAGGCTCGTGGTTCCCGAGCCGCGCCGTTCGTAGCCGTTGGCTTTACTGCAACGCAAAGCGGCCCTGCGTCTCCCGTGAGATGCAGGGCCGCTGTCGTCGATTCGTGACGTCGCTAGAAGTTGGCGTCGTTGAGTTGTTCGCTCTCGAGGCCGTCGAGCTGTTGCTGTTCGGGCGTATCTGCGACGCTCTCGAGCAGCTCAGTGGGATCGACGTTCATGTCCCTACCGGCCTCGTTGCCGTTGACCAAGTCGTCCGAGAAGATGTCGACTTCCATTTCTTCGGCCTCTTCGATCTGAACCTCGAGCGGCACCTGGGTGCGCACCAGCTTGACGGCCGGACGCATGCGGGCAAACAGCGGCACGTACTCGATGATGATGGCCGAGTTCTCAAGACCGTACCAACGTGCCGGGCTTCCGCAGGCGCGGCGGACGGCGTACTTGATGGCCATCACGCGGTGGTCGTTGCGGTTGATGTCCGTTTCGGGGGCAAGCATCTTGCGCAGCATGCAAAAACGGAAGTCGCCCACGTTGCCGCGCGTCTCGTAGATGGAGTAGGTGTGGTGCTGCGGTGGCAGCTCACCCGAAGCCATCAGGTCGCCGACGATCTGGCGCAGGTAGGCGTTGACGCGCTGGTTGACCTTAAAGCCCAGATCCAAGCGTACGCGGAACAAGAAGTCCGTGCCAAAGGTCTCGACGGAATACTCGTGCGTATAAGGCTCGTCGGTCACGTGCACGTTAATAAACCAGTACGCTTTGGCGCGCTTGGGGTGCTTGTCCAGGATGGAATAGAGCGCGTCGCGGTCGAGCGTGAGCGGGTCGGGACTGTTGGTGAGGAACACCAGGTTGTCGGCGAGCACGGGATACGTCTCGTCGTTGCGCAGGCGGTTGAGCTGGTCGATGTACTTGGAGACGGGCAGCAGGATCGTCTGCGTGCGCTCGATGGCGGTGCCGCGGCGCCACACGTACATAAGGCCGAACAGGAGTGCGGCAAGGAAGATCATAACGTAGCCGCCGTCAAAGAACATGGTGAGGCACGAAGCGAAGAAGCACAGCTCAATGGCGCCAAACAGCAGGGCGAAGACGCAGGCGCCCAGCTTGTGCTTGAGGATGCCGGCGATGTAGCTTGTCAAAAGCGTTGTGGTCATGAGCATGGTCACGGTAATGGCGAGGCCGTAGGCGCTCTCCATGCGCTCGGAGTTTTGGAACAGCAACACGATGAAGATGCAGCCGATCCACATGATGTTGTTGACGAGCGGAATATAGAGCTGGCCCTTGGTGTCGCTGGGGTAGTGGATGCGCAGGTGCGGCATAAGGTTGAGGCGCGTTGCCTCGGATACCAGCGAGAACGAGCCGGTGATGAGCGCCTGTGAGGCGATGATGGCCGCCACGGCCGAAAGCACGATGGCAAAGGGGCGTAGGGGCTCGGGGAGCATCATATAGAACGGGTTGACGATATCCATCGCGAGCATCTGGGGGTTGGAGTTATTGGCGAGTAGCCAAGCTCCCTGACCCAGATAGTTGAGGATAAGGGCCGCCTTAACAAATGGCCAGGATGCATAGATGTTTGCCTTGCCCACGTGGCCCATGTCCGAGTAGAGTGCCTCGGCACCGGTTGTCGACAGGAAGACAAAGCCGAGCACCATGATGCCCGAGTGGTTGATGGGCGAGAACAGGAACATGATGCCGCGGATGGGGTTGAGCGCGCGCAGGATAGACAAATTGCCGAGCATGTTGAACAGGCCGGCGCCTGCCAGGAACAGGAACCACAGCGTCATGAGCGGGCCGAACAGCTTGCCGATCGACGAGGTACCGGCGCGCTGCATGGCAAATAGGCCGCAGATAATGATGATGGTGATGATGATGA
>CABQJJ010000024.1 GCA_902464485.1 uncultured Collinsella sp.
TCGGCATGCAGAATGGTCGAGATACGCTGCGCGATGATGAGCACCGCGGCATCGCGCGTCTCGTCCTGCAGCGCATGGCGCAGGGCCGCGTCGGTCTTAAAGTCCAGGGCCGAAAAGCTATCGTCGAAGATATACAGATCAGCGTGCTTCATGAGCGCACGGGCGATGGCCAGACGCTGACGCTGGCCGCCCGAGAAGTTCGTACCGCCCTGCGCCACCGGGGTATCGAGCCCCTGCGGCTGATCGAGCACGAAGGTGCTCTGGGCAACCCGCAGCGCGTGAAGCATGTCGGCCTCGGTCGCATCCTCGTTGCCATAGCGCAGGTTGCTCGCCACCGTGCCCGAGAACAGCCACGCCTTCTGCGGCACGTAAGCGATATGCCCGCGAATCTCGTCTTGCGAAAGGTCGCGCAGGTCAACACCATTGAGGCGAATGGCGCCCTTCGTGGCATCGTGGAAACGCAACAAGAGCTTGGCCACCGTCGACTTGCCCGAACCCGTCGAGCCTACAATTGCCGTGGTCTGGCCACGGCGACAGGCAAAGCTCAGGTCGCACAGGGTGTCCTCGTCGGCATCGTCAAAACGGAACGACATATGGTCGAACACGGCGACCGCGTCTGCTCCGTCCTTTGAGTCGGACGCGCCCGCGTCGAGCGTTCGCTCGCCATCGACGATGCTCGGCTCAATCTGGAGCACCTGCTGTGCACGGTTGAGGCACGCCGCGGCACGCGGCAACGTCAGGATCACCATCTGCGCCATCATCACAAAGAACAGGATCAGAATCGCGTATTCCAGCACGGCCGAGATGCTGCCAATTTGCATGGCGTGGACGCCTACGCGATTGCCTCCCACCCACAGCACCGCCACCTCGGCGATATTCATCAGAAAGAAGCTGGAGCTATCGAGGCCCACAAACAGGTGATTGACCTTAATGGCGTTGGCCGCGTAATCGCTAAACACCTCGTCTAGGCGCTGCTCCTCATGGCGCTCCTTGTTAAACGCGCGGATGACGCGCACGCCCACGATGTTCTCGCGCAGCACGACGTTCATGCGGTCAATAAAACTCTGCAGGCGCATAAAAATCGGCGCTGCATTGGCGACCGTAAAGACCGCCGCCACCAGCACAATCGCCACGACCGCACCCAGCAGCGTGCCCATGGCGGGATCGATATGCCAAGCGAAGATGATGCCCGCCACGGCCAAAAACGGCACCGGCAGCACCAGCTGAATCGTCTGCAGAATCGCCTGCTGGATCACGTTGATGTCGTTGAGCGATCGCGTGATCATCGAGCCGGTGCCAAAGCGCTCAAAGTCGCTGGCAGACAGCTCGAGTGACTTGTCGTAGACGGCGTTGCGGATGTCACAGGCCACGTTGGCCGCCAGGCGAGCCGAAAGATAGCAGCCCAGTACCGCGCCGCCGCTGGCCATGCCGGTCGCGACAAGCATGTACAGGCCGTTGCGCAGGATGTAGTCGATATCACCCGTCGTGATGCCAGTATTGACCATATTCGCCAACATCGTAGGCACCAGCAGCGTGCCGACGTTATCTATCAGCAGCACAAACAGCGTCACCGCAATCAGCCCGCGATACGGCCTCATAAACCTCATTAAGAGTCGCACGTCTCCCCCTCTTCTTGTTTTTCCACTTGGCTCTCGGCGGCTATCTGCTGTTTAAACGCCTCGCACTCCTCGTTAAGCACGTGGGAAAACTTGCCGACCAGGCGCATAATCTCACGCTGTTCCCAGGGCTCGAGCGCGCCAAAGGCACGCTGCTCGGCTTTAACCGCCGGCAACGCATAGTGCTCGGCGAACCGCCGGCCCTCATCGGTCAAACAAACGACCTTATTCTTGCGGCTGCCTTCGACGAATTCCAGCGTCGCAAGCCCTCGCGCCGTCAGGGTTTTAATTGCCGAGTTAATGGTCTGCTTGCTATAGAACCATTCGCTCGTGAGTCGGCTCACGGCAACGTCTTCGTCCGCCGTGCTGATATCGACGAGCATCCAATAGGCGCAATCCGAAAGGCCGCAGGCACGCGCGAACTCTGAATAAATACGGTCGAGCCCGTTGAGCATCCGGTCAAAATCGACCGACGTAACCGCGCAATCCATCTCTCCCACCATTCGATAGTCCGAATTTTGACTAATTGAGATTTCAGATTAGTCCGAGTTTTGACTATCGTCAAGGGCTTCGTTCGCAGCGCGCAGGCTATACAACAGATCGACAAAAAAGACCGCCGGCGCGGGGGCAGCGTCGGCGGTCATGAGAGGAAATCGATTATTTGCTGCTA
The DNA here is from genome assembly GCA_902464485.1 of uncultured Collinsella sp. Taxonomy (GTDB): domain Bacteria; phylum Actinomycetota; class Coriobacteriia; order Coriobacteriales; family Coriobacteriaceae; genus Collinsella. The sequence goes on from CABQJJ010000024.1 coordinate 2,287, forward strand.
GGCGGCGACGGCCTCGTAGACCGTAGCGCCCGAGAAGCTATCGTGCAGGCTCTTGCCGCAGATCCAAGGCAGTTCGACGACCTCGCAGACCGTACTGACCAGCTCGGAGCAGTCCGTAAAGTGGCCCTTATCGTTGATGGCCTCGCAATCCTGAACACGCCAATAGCCATCGGTGTGCGTGATGTAGTACTCGTGATCGTTGATCGACACGAAAGCGCGCGTCTTGGAACGCAGCAGCTTCAGAAATCCCTCGAAATCGGTCTCGACGACATCTCCAGCCTGGAACATGATAGTTACCTCCTGGCCCGGCGCCACCACGGCGCGTTGATAAACGTTGGTACTCCTTTAGTAAAACCTTTATCGCTTGTTATGCGCACATCATTTAGGCAAGTGGTAAAAAAGCGCAGGGTAGACGGGATAAAACGTTTAACCATCCCAGCGGGTTTTCACATTCTGTCTGCCTTTTTATGCAGACCAACTTCTCTCATTGGTAGCCGGAGTTATTCGAAGCGCTTTGCGCGATTACGGTCTTGAGCCGACGGGTATGAACGTGGCATCTCAATCAACGTCAGGAGGACTCATGGAGACCATCGAAGCGCTCATCCACCGCCGCAGCTGCCGCAAATACAGCGACCGTCCTGTCGAGGCCGAGAAGCTCGCACGCATTATCGAAGCCGGCCAGTATGCACCGAGTGGCATGGGGCGCCAGCCGGTGACGTTTGTCGCCGTTACCGATCCGGCGACCGTCGAGCGCCTCTCGCAGCTCAATGCGCAAGTCATGGGCAGCAACGACGACCCCTTCTACGGCGCTAAGACCGTTGTGGTGGTGCTGGTCGACCGCAGCGTGCCCACGCATCTGGAAGACGGCTCGCTTGCCATGGGCAACCTGCTCAACGCGGCTTATGCGCTGGGTGTCGATTCGTGTTGGATCCACCGCGCACACGAGGTCTTCGACTCGCCCGAAGGCTTGGAACTGCTGGCGAGCTGGGGCCTGCCCGCCGACGGTAGCCTACGCGGCGTCGGTCACTGCATTCTGGGCTATGCCGAGGGCGCGCTTCCCGAGGCAAAGCCGCGTCGCGACAACGTGGTATATGTGAAGTAATTAGTTCCGCCGTTCTAACGAACGGCGGACCCGCTGACGCTGCGCGGGCCGCATTCACGCCAATCTGACGTTCAATTTCGAGGGCGCGACCAGAAGGTCAGCGCCCTCTCATTTCACGTCACCTTGGCGTGAATGCGGCTCGCTCGCTGTTGGTGACTGACATCGGGTGCACCACTGTTGACATTCGACACTTGGGCAGCTAAAAAAGGCCCCGTCCCAAATTTGCTGCCCCACTCGCAACTTATCTTGCCGATGGAGTTGTCGTCGTTTCGTTCGTGTGAGCCGTTTCGGCGCCGTCGTCGCGTTCGTCCTCGTCCTTTTGCGCATCGGCAATGGTGGAGGCCGCCGCAACGATACCGCGCTGGGGCGCGACGCCCGTCTGGGTCTGAACGCCCTCGACAACTTCTGTGCCTGCATGCGCGAGCTCGGGCGACTTAAACATTGCGTCCAGATTGGCCCCGCCGCCGGCGTAACCAAGCGCCGCGAGCGCGATGACAATCGCCGCAACAACGACCGCGATCGGAACATAGCGATGCCAGCCTGCGGGATTGAGGCCGCTACGGCGAGCAGCGCCACGGCTAATGTAGCCGAGCGTTCCATCGTGCTTGAGCTTTGAGCCCACCACGCGCCGGCGGCCCCACAACGACGAGTTGGCCTGCATGGCCAAACGTGCGCTCGCCGAAGGATAGCCATATTTAGTGCGCTTGAACGAACCATCGAACCCCGAAGCGCCTTTGCCCCACGTCCGCGAAGTCGTACGTCGGTTGACCGGCGCCGTGCTTCGTTTCGCTCGGTTCGTTTTTGAAGTCTCCGCCATACTCCCCCGCACGCCGTAACACAGTCGAAACAATACCGCTTTGGACTGTATCACACGCGCCGCGCGCGGTCACGGGCGCCCTGCTCAGCGGTCGTCGCCCTTCAGCAGGCGCCACAAAGTCGTGCGGCTTATACCCAGCACCTCTGCCGCACGAGTCCGGTTACCGTGAAGGTGTTGCAGGACCAGCCGCGCGATATCGCGCTCGGTATCGGCAAGAGGCCGCAAGATATACAGATCGCTTTCGAGTGTCGGGGCGCCAAAGGTCGCGGTCTTGATAACGTCCTCCTGAGCAAGCACCTCTTTCGCCACGGCGCGCTCCACCGTACCCGACCCCACTAATATATAGAGTCGCTCCGAGACTTCGCGCAGCTGCAGGTAATTGCGAGGCCACCGATACGCATCGAGCATCTTCGCTGCGGCGGCGGACAACTTAGGGGCACCCGTCTTAAACATATCCGCCAGATACTCCAGGTAGCACGTAATCTTTTCCGACGCGCCGCCCTGTTCGGCAATCGCCGGTGCCACACTCACTGCACAGGACAGGCGCTCGGTCACAAAGGCGGCCTGATCGCTTTCGCCGCCACCCGGCATATCGTTTGCCGTCAACACCACATGGCAGCGAGTTGCGAGCGCCGTGTCGACCATTGCAGACACGAGCTCGCGCAGGCGCTCAGGCCCAACTGCATGCCAGCCACCCACGCAAAGCGTCAGCCCCGTTTGAAATAACGGTGATTCGGAACTTTTGAGCAGATGGCGCCAGCCGCGATCCGTAAGCTCATCGAGCATAACGGACACATAAGGCTGGTCGGAATAGGGTCCATCCAGGTAGAGACGTTTTGCGATCTGGGTCTGCCCCGCGCCCAGTTCACCCTCGAGCATAAGGGGCACTCCACGCGCGTAGCTCTCCCGTACGGGGGCGGCGACCACTGCCGCATCTTCAACAACGCCGTACGCGCTCGACTCGTAACGAGCCTCGACTTCGTCGACATTGAGCCACTCGATGCCCGCATGCGCCGTGGCGGCGCGCACCTCACGCGCTACAACCACCCAAAGCGTCCCGTACTCCTCGGCCGTCGGGCGCACCGTCAAGCTCAACCGCACACCCTCGCGGCCCATCACCAGGCGCGCACCATCGCCCACGCGGGTGAGACGCTCGGCAACAAAAGCGGCGACATCCCGTTCGAGCGCGGCGTCATTCATGGTCGAAATCACAACGCCGCCGCGCTCATCAATTGCCAGCGCCGACGCCCCGGCCGCGGACAAAGCTTCGATCAGAATCTGCAGCTTGGCATCGCTGTCCATGGTTCGCCCCGTCTCCAGCCACGGCCTTTGTCCACGGCCTACCATCTCATGTGTTTCAAAATTAAACGATATTGCGCACTAAACACTATAGGGCTTGCGGCGCCTTCTTGCGAATATATGAATTGCCCCGCATCGCCATCCTGGCGGGGCGATAAGAGCTCTTCGGGACCTATTAACCTGCGGACAAGCCATACCCGCAAGAGCTCCTATCGCTCCACCGCGAGGATGCGGCCACCAGCAACCAGCACGCAAATAAGCTACTTCTCTACCAGATTCCCAACACGTGCTGCATTCCCAAACTCATGCACGCAATGCCAATCCAGCAGCAAAAGCCCAATGCGATGGGCTTGCCGCCCTTTTTGACCAGCTCGACGATATCGGTATTAAAACCAATAGCCGCCATGGCCATCACGATAAAGAACTTCGACAGCTCCTTGATGGGCGCCGTGATGGATGCGGGCAGCTGAAACACCGTGGTGATCACGCTCGCTAGCACAAAGAACAGGACAAACATCGGAAACGCGCGCTTAAACGAAAACGTGTTTTTAGCGTTGCCGCCGCCCTTGCGCACCAGATACATCTGCCAGCACGCGAGAACCAACGTAATGGGAATAATGGCCAACGTCCTGGTGAGCTTGACCACCGTGGCGCTCTCGAGCACATTGGCGCCAGGATGCATGCTGTCCCAAGCGCTCGCCGCAGCCGTTACGGACGAGGTGTCGTTGATGGCGGTGCCGGCAAACAGGCCAAAGCCCTCGTTGGTCAGGCCAAGCATGCCGCCGAGCGTCGGAAACACGAGCGCCGCGATAACGTTAAACAGGAAGATGACCGAAATAGCCTGGGCAATCTCGCGATCGTCGGCATCGATGACAGGTGCGGTCGCGGCGATGGCAGAACCGCCGCAAATCGACGAGCCCACACCCACAAGCGTCGCAATCTTGCTCGGCACGTTCATGACGCGGCAAAGAACAAAGGCGATAACGAGCGAGGTCGAGATCGTCGCCACGATAATCGGCAGCGACTGGGCGCCCTTGGACAGAATCTGGGAGAGGTTCATGCCAAAGCCAAGCAGGATGACCGCGTACTGCAGGACTTTTTTGGACGTATAGGTGACGCCGGCGGCGAGCTGTTCGCGACGACCCTTGGGAAAGACGAGCGCCAGGACCATGCCAAAGAGAATGGCAAATACCGGCCCGCCGACCACCTCAATTTGTTTGCCGAGCAACGTCGCGGGGATAGCGATGATCAGGCAGAACAAGACGCCCTTCCAGCGCTCGCGTACGATATTCGCCAGTTGCATACGGGATTCCTTCTTTCTATTTCATGTGTGCGACGGCTTATGATACGGCAACATTGAGCACAGCCTTGCGCAAACAAAGACTAAGATGCCGCAATAGTTCTCTGGCAGCAGCCGAATTACTCACCGCCGAGGGCTGATTCGCGGCATACTAAACAACTGACACATGAGTGTGATAGAACAGTTGCGAGGCGCTATGGAAGAATCGATGCATATCGGCGAGCAAGAAACGAGCCTACAGGACCAGCCCTACCACACCATTCGACGCAAAATCGTCTACCTGGACTACAAGCCGGGCGAAAAACTGGGCGTCAAGCAGCTTTGCGATGACTTGGATATGGGACGCAGTTCAACAACGGAGCCGGGCCTCAGTCGTTAAAGCGCGCCAACAACGGGACACTCGATGTGAGCCACCAACAGCGAGCGAGCCGCATTCGCGCCAAGGTGACGTGAAATGAGAGGGCGTCGACCTTCTGGTCGCGCCCTCGAAATTGAACGTCAGATTGGCGTAAATGCGGCTCGCGCAGCGTCAAGTGGGCCATCGTTCGTTAGAACGACGGAACATCCACTATTCTACCGTGACGCTCTTGGCCAGGTTACGGGGCTGGTCGACGTCGCAGCCGCGCAGGATGGCGACCTCGCGGGCGAGCAGCTGCAGAGGAACGCTCGCCGTGATGGGGCTGAACACGTCGCGGACTGCCGGCACGCGGACGATGCAGTCGGCGATCTTGTTGATCTCCTCGTCGCCCTCGGTGGCAACGACGATGACCTTGGCGCCGCGTGCCTTGCACTCCATAAGGTTCGACACGGTCTTGTCGTAGGTGGCACTCTTGGTGGCCACAGCGATGACAGGGAAGCCCGGGTCGATCAGGGCAATGGGGCCGTGCTTCATCTCACCGGCGGCGTAGGCCTCGGCGTGCAGGTAGCTGACCTCCTTGAGCTTGAGCGCACCCTCGTAGGAAATAGCGGCACCCATGCCGCGACCCACGAACAGCGCGGACTGCGCGTCCTTGCACAGCAGGGCGGCCTCATGCACGGCCTCGGTTTGGGTATCCAAAATCCACTGGATCTGCTCGGCCGTATCGGAAAGCTCGCGGAACAGCATGCGCGCCTGCTTGGTGGTCAAGCGGTACTTGACCTGCGCCAGCAGCAGGGCCAAAAGCGTAAGGCTCACGACCTGGCCGATGAAGCTCTTGGTCGAGGCGACCGCGATCTCCTTGTTGGCCTTGGTGTAGATGACGCCGTCGCTCTCACGCGCCACGGGGCTGCCCACCACGTTGGTGATGCCGAAGACCTTGGCGCCCTTGATGCGCGCGTCGCGAATGGCGGCAAGGGTGTCGGCCGTCTCGCCCGACTGGGACACGGCAACGACAAGCGTCGTCGGCGTAATGATGGGATTGCGATAGCGGAACTCGCTGGCCGCCTCAACCTCGGTGGGGATGCGAGCCCAGCCCTCAATGAGATTCTTGGCAATGAGGCCGGCATGGTAGCTGGTGCCGCAAGCGATCACGTAGACGCGATCGATGTCGTTGAGCTCCTCGAGCGAAAGGCCCAACTCGTCGATGTCGAGCTCGCCGGCCGGCGTCATACGACCGACCAGCGTGTCGCGCACGACGCGCGGCTGCTCGTGGATTTCCTTGAGCATAAAGTCGGGATAACCGCCCTTTTCGGCCATGTCCAGGTCCCAGTCGATGTGGGTGACCTTGGGCTCGATCACGTTGCCGGCCTCGTCGGTGTACTCGACGCCTGCGGGCGTGAGCTTGGCAAACTGACCGTCCTCGAGCACCACGACATCGCGGGTGGCGTCGATGAGCGCGATGACGTCGGAGGCGACATAGGAGCCGGTTTCGCCCACGCCGACTACGATCGGGGAATCCTTGCGGGCTACGGCGATCACGCCGGGCTCGTCAGCGCACACGGCGGCCAGACCATAGGCACCGACCACGTGGGTGCAAGCCTCGCGCACGGAGGCCATCAGGTCGTGCGTCTCGGCATAGGCCTCTTCGATCAGATGCGCGAAGACCTCGGTATCGGTCTCGCTCTTAAAGTGGTGGCCGCGGCCCTCCAGCTCTTCGCGCAGCTCGGCGAAGTTCTCGATGATGCCGTTGTGGACGATGGCGATACGACCGTCGCAGCTGGTATGGGGATGAGCGTTAACGACGGAGGGCTTGCCGTGGGTGGCCCAACGGGTGTGGCCGATACCGCAGGTAGCGTCGCTGTCGATGTTGGAAAGCTCGCTCTCCAAGCCCGCGACCTTGCCCACGCGGCGGATGACATCGAGGTGCGCCGCGGCGCCCTCGCCCACCTCGAGCGCGACGCCCGAGGAGTCATACCCGCGATACTCCATACGCTTGAGGCCCGTGACCAGGATGTTCTTTGCAATATCAGAGCCGGTGTAGCCGACGATTCCGCACATAGGATAAATCCCTTCGTTCGCGTGACTGCAAGACGTCCACGCACAGGGGGCGCTGAGACGTATAACGTTCGAGTATTGTACTCACGCAAACGCAAGCTGATATACCAGAAGTGGTATCTCAACTTAGATACCACCCGATGCACACACGTCCAGCCGGTCCAAACCACCACAATGGGGACAGGCACCTTTGTGGTGGTTTGGACCGGGGCGGCGCTCTGTCCCAGCGAAAGATCTCGATCTGTAACATCTGGGGCTCCGGAAGCCGGCTTAGTGTTACAGATCGAGACATTACAGTTCGGCCCCTGCACTATGTCTCGATCTGTAACAGGCAGAGCCGGTTTTGCCGTCCAGGTGTTACAGATCGAGACAATTGAAGGCCCAGGCAGCTCAAACCACCACAAAGGTGCCTGTCCCCTTTGTGGTGGTTTGGACTCCGGCGTTTGCCCAGATAAAACCTACCAACACCCTGGGGGCGGGCGATGCTACAATCTGGCTTGTACTTGAAACGCATCAAAGGGGCCGCTATGGCGAAGGTAAAAATCAGCGACGTCGCGCGCGAGGCCGGGGTTTCGTTGGGCACGGTTTCCAACGCGCTCAACCATCCCGAAAAGCTGCGCCCCGAGACCCTCAAGCTCATCAACGAGACCATCAATCGCTTGGGCTACCTGCCCAACCAAAGCGCTCGCCAGCTGGCCGGCGGCACCACCAAGTCCTTTGGCCTGGTCCTCCCCCGTCTCGATCACGGCTTTTCGCTCCAGATTGCCAGCGGTGCCCACAACGAGGCACGCAAGCACGGCTATGACTTGCTCATCGCCAACGCCGATAACGACGGCATTCTCCAGGACCATTACCTGCGCTACTTTATGGGCACGCAGATGTCCGGCGTCATGGTTCAGCCCATGGCGTCCCCCGACTGGCACCCCGCTATGACCAAGATGCCCGTGCCGATTGTCCATCTGGACATCCACTGTTCCGAACCCGGTTATTACGTAGCCGCCGACAACGAGGCGCAGGGGCGCATTATCGCCGAGCTCGCCGTTGCCCGTGGCGCACGCCATATCACCGTTGTGGGCAGAGCGGCATTTATGCAGCTCACCCTGCGCGTACTTGGCATCCACAAGGCCCTCGCCCTGCATCCCGATATCAAAATTGAGGTCATCGACGCCGGCGAATGGAATACCGCTGCCGACGGCTACGGCATCGGCGCCCAGATTGCCGAGCGCTCCGGCGACGAGCGCCCCGATTTTGTCATCGGCCTGACCGACGTACTGGCGTCGGGCGTTATCTCGGCGCTGATAGACAAAGGCATCTCCGTCCCCGAGCAGGTCCGCGTGGCCGGCTGCGACGGCAATCCGCTCGCCTGGAGCGGGTCGGTCCCACTGACCACAGTAGCGCCTCCGGGCTACGAGATTGGCCGCAAGGGCGTTCAGTTGCTGATGGAGCAGATCGAGAACAAGCCCGCCGCCAAGACCAAACGCGTCCGCATCGGCTCCGCCGCGCGCACCGTCACCGCGGTCACGGCCACCGAGGACATCAACCGCCAAGAACTCGTGCGGCCGTTTCTGCTGGAACGCGCCAGCACCCAGGCAAGCAACCACGCCGAAGCCACCGCCATCAACCTGGGCGCCTACCTTTAGCGCACGGCCTTGACCGCCGCCATCAGATCGAACAACGTATCGAGCACGGCCTCGCAGCCATCCACCACGTCCTGCGGCAGCGGCACGATATCGGGGACGGCGAAGACATGGCATCCGGCCGTGATGCCCGAGACGCAGCCGTTGCGCGAATCCTCGACCACGGCGCACTCCTCGGGGGCAAAGCCCGCACGCTCGCAGGCGAGCAGATACATCTCGGGGTCGGGCTTGCCGTGCACGACGTCCTCGCCACACGTTACCGTTTCAAACTTGTCAAAAAGACCGACCATCTTAAGGTTGCGCTCGGCCGTAACGAGGCGCGACGACGTCGCTAGGCCCACGTGATAGCCCGCAGCTAGCAGCTCGTCTAGGCACTCGGCGGCGCCGGCCTTAAGTTCCAGTTCGGTCTTGACCATCTCGTCGCGAATCTCCTTGTGGCGACGATAGATCGCCTCGGTGGTTTCGTGGCTGCCATAATGCTTATCGAGGATGTCCATAACATCGGGCAGCGTGCGGCCGATAAACTGATGGATCAGCGCTTCATCAATCGCGAGCCCCAGCTCAGCGGCGCCTGCCTTCCAGGCCTTAATCCCCAAACGCTCGGTATCGACCAGCGTTCCATCCATGTCAAAAATAACAGCCTTGATCATATCGGTCCCCCATCGACTCTCGCTGTCGCGTTGCTGCAACTCTACCGCATTTGGCAACTTGTATATAACGTATATACCATATTGCACTTTCGTTACACAGATAGAAGTCTTATGGCAAGTAACGCATTAGGATTATAGTTTTCGATCGAGTACTCAACGATAAGGAACGTTTCATGATTTTAGACACCACGGCACCCGCAGAGGAGCTTCAAGACAAGCTATCGGCGCTCGAGCAGCTGCTTTTGGCATACGGGCGCGTGGCTATCGGGTTTTCCGGCGGCGTTGACAGCAGCTTTTTGGCCGCCGTATGCGCCCGCGTCATGCCTACCAATACTCTTCTCGTCCATCTCACCACGCCGCTCATCGGCACGCCCGAGCAGGCTTCGTTTGAGCAGTCCGTTGATGGGCAGGCCAATGAGGGGCCGCATTTTAAGCTCCCCGTGCTCAATCTTTCGGTGGATCAGCTGCAGCTCCCCCAAGTAGCCTGCAACGATGCTAATCGCTGCTACCACTGCAAGCACGCCGGCTTTACCGCCATCGTCAACCACGCCAAGTCGCTCGGCTTTCCCACCGTCATCGATGGCAGCAATGCAAGCGATGACGGTGACTACCGCCCCGGCATGCGTGCGGCAGAAGAGCTCGGCGTACGCTCACCCCTTATGGAGGTCGGCTTTACCAAGGACGAAGAGCGCGAGCTGCTGCGCGCATGGGGCTATCCCGTTTGGAACCTGCCGGCGGGAGCATGTCTTGCCACCCGCGTCCCCACGGGCGAGGAGCTTACGCGCGAGAAGGTCGATTTAATCCGCGCCTGCGAGGATTACCTGCACAATCTTGATCTGGCACAGGTACGCGCGCGCTTGATCGGCGGCTGCATGCATATCGAGGCCGCACCCGCAGATGTCGCCAAGATTGCTGCCCTCGGTGGCAACGCCGTCGATGCCGAGGGCAAAACCCCGCTGCCCGCCGTTATCGAGTCCGCGCTGCGCGAGCTGGGCTGCGACCATATCTCCCCCGAGGTCACCCCCTACATCCACGGCAACATGAACCTTTAGATTACGCCGTTTTACAAACGGCGTAACTGCTCGGCGCTGCGCGGGCTCCGGGCACATATGCTCAACCTGGACTGCGTTAACTGACCTGTCAATAAGGGACAGGTTTGTTTTGGCAGGTTTTATCTTGGGAAAATATCGCGAGGCAGTCGCCCCTCTAGCACCCATCAAACTTCGAGAGACGATAGAGGGGCAATTCGGCTGCATCTACTTCTTCCGATAGCGGCGGTTGCGGCTCGTCGATGAACCCATTACTTCGATGAGCCCTTTATCCGTCATTTTTGGCAGATGGTAGCTGACGGACGAATTTTGGCATTCCGTCTCTCTAAAACAAGGCGCTTATCTCTCTAACTTTAGAGAGATAAGCGCCTTGTTTTAGAGAGACATTAAGAGAGATGTATCGAATTCGCTGCTAGATTGCCTAATGCTATCTCTCTAACCAACCTTCTCTTTAGAGAGACATTTAGAGAGATGAGCGCGACCTCTCTAATCAAGGGCTCCACTCTTTAAGGTGCACACTTCCTAACCGTGCCCTAAGTTGCGGTGAAATAACTCACGATTAGCCTGCCAAAAAGGGATAGGTTTATTTTGGCAGGTTTTATCTGGGGAAACGCAAACAGGGCCGCGACACCTATATGGCGTCGCGGCCCTTTTCCTTGGAGAAGGATCGATTGATTGAACGGGATGACCGTTCTAGTCTTCGAGTCCGCTATTGATGAGCTCCGCAATCTCAACGGGATCGGTGCTCGCGCGCACCTTGTCGCGGAAGCCGGCGTCCATCAGCATTACGGCAGCCTTGGAGAGCAGGCGCAGATGCGTGGTTCCAGCCTCGCCGGCAGGCACGTACAGCGCGAGCGCAACATCGACGGGCACCCCATCGAAGCTCGGCCATTCAACGGGCTCGGTCAGTTTAAGCACGGCAACGCCCGGCGTGTGGATCGCGTCGCTTTTGGCATGCGGAACGGCAAAACCGGCGACAAGGCCGGTCTCGGCCTCGTTCTCGCGAGCAATGAAGGCGGCCTCTACGGCAGATGCGTCATCGGCAAAGCCGAGCTCGATGGCCTGCTCGGACAAATAATGTAGGGCGTCCTCGCGCGAGGCGGCGGTATACCCGATTGTCACTTGGTTGGCAGATACAAATCCCATGGAAACCTTCCTTACAACACGGACCTGACCGCAGCTTCGATGCCGTCGGCGTCCAAACCGTACTTGTGCAGCAAATCGACCGCAGGGCCGGACTCGCCATACACATCGCGCACGCCGACGCGACGCATCGGCACCGGATGCTGCTCCGCGAGCACCGAGGCCACGGCCTCGCCAAGACCACCGATAATCGAATGCTCCTCGGCAGTGACCACACGACCGGTCTTCTTGGCGCTGGCAACCACCAGGCGCTCATCAAGCGGCTTGATCGTGTGCATATTGATGACCTCGGCATCGATACCATCGGCAGCGAGCGCCTCGGCAGCCTCAAGCGCCTCGGCGACCATAAGGCCACAAGCGATGATGGTCACATCGGACCCCTCGCGCACGACCACGCCGCGACCAATCTTGAACTCATAGTCCTCGTGATCGTTAATGACCGGCGTTGCCAGGCGTCCGAAGCGCATGTAGACCGGTCCCTCAAACTCATAGGCGGCGCGCACGCAAGCGCGAGCCTCGATGTCATCGGCGGGAACGATTACCGTCATACCCGGGATCGTGCGCATGAGCGCGATGTCCTCGCAGCACTGATGCGTGGCGCCGTCTTCACCGACCGAGATACCCGCATGCGTGGCACCGATTTTGACGTTGAGGTGCGGATAGCCAATGGAATTACGCACTTGTTCGTACGCGCGGCCGGCGGCGAACATGGCAAAGGTGCTCGCAAAGGCGACGTGGCCCGTGGTCGCAATGCCGGCGGCGAGCCCCATCAAGTTGCTCTCGGCAATGCCGGCATCGTAGAAGCGCTCAGGGTGCGCAGCCTTAAACTTACCCGTCTGCGTAGCGGCAGCCAGGTCGGCATCGAGCACTACAAAGTCATCGTGCTCATTGCCCAGCTCGACGAGCGCCTCGCCGTAGCTTACGCGCGTGGCGACTTTTTTGACCTCTGCCATTAGAGCTCCTCTCCTGCTGCCGCAAGCTCGGCCATGGCCTGCTCAAACTGTTCATCGTTGGGCGCCTTGCCATGCCAGCCAACCTGGTTCTCCATAAAGGAGACGCCTTTGCCCTTCACCGTCTCGGCGATGATAGCGACGGGCACGCCGGTCACCTCACGAGCCTCGGCGAAAGCCGCCTCAATCTGTGTCATGTCGTTGCCATCGGCTAGCTCGATCACATGCCACTTAAAGGCGCGGAACTTGTCAGCGAGCGGCATGGCCGAGTTGACCTCATCGATCGTGCCGTCAATCTGCAAGCCGTTGTGGTCGACGACGGCAACAAGATTGTCGAGCGCATGGTTGCCGGCAAACATGGCCGCCTCCCACACCTGGCCCTCCTCGCACTCGCCGTCGCCCAGCAACGTGTAGACGCGGTAGCTGTCACCCCAGAGCTTTGCGGCAAGCGCCATTCCAACTGCAGCAGAGATGCCCTGACCGAGCGATCCGGTGGACATATCGATGCCAGGGGCGTCGTTCATGTTGGGATGGCCCTGCAGTCGGCTGCCAATATGGCGGAGCGTCTCGAGCTCTTCGACGGGAAAATAGCCGCGATTTGCCAACACCGAATACAGGCCCGGCGCCGCGTGACCCTTGGAGAGCACAAAGCGATCGCGATCGGCCTTGTGAGGGTCGGCAGGATCGATATTCATTTCCTCAAAGTACAGATACGTCATGATGTCGGCAGCACCGAGCGATCCACCCGGGTGTCCCGACTTGGCCGCGTGAACCGCAGTCACGACACCCTTCCTGACCTCATTGGCGACCTTCGCCAGCTCCTGGTTGGTCATACGAATTCCTCTCTTGAGAACAACCCCGGCACCGGATGACACGATGCCGGGGCAATCCACTCGTTAAGCCTGAGCGACAACCTTCTGCCAGTCGGCCTCGAACGAGGCGAGGCCCTGATCGGTCAGCGGATGGTGCAGGCACTTCTTAAGGGCTGCCATGGGCACGGTCGCGATATCGGCGCCAAGCAGCGCGGCCTGGGTTACGTGGTTGGGCGTACGAACCGAGGCGGTGATGATCTCGACGGTGTCGTCGACGTTCTTGCCCGTCCAGTCATAGTTCTTGATGCAGGTCACAACGTTGTCGAGCTGCGAAATACCGTCCTCGGCGATGTCGTCAAAGCGGCCGACGAACGGGCTGATGTAGCGGGCACCGGCGTTGGCGGCCATGAGGGCCTGGGTCGGCGAGAAAACAAGCGTCATGTTGACGCGCACGCCTGCATCGGCCAGGGCGCGGCAGGCGGCGAGGCCGGCCTCACACACGGGAAGCTTAACCACGATGTTGGGAGCCAGGGCGGCAAGACGCTTGCCCTCCTCGATCATGCCCTCGGCAGTAGTCGCGGTGGACTCGGCGGACACGGGCAGTCCCTCGCAAAGCTCGGCGATCTTGAGCATGTGGGGCTCAAAGTCGGCCAGTTTGCCGCCGGTCTTGGCGTACAGGGACGGGTTGGTGGTGACGCCGGCAAGGCAGCCCCAACTCTTGGCCTCGACGATCTCCTCCAGGTTGGCGGTATCGATAAAGAACTTCATGGTGAACCCCTTCAAAGGAATGGCTAGTAATCAAATCGCTGGTTGAACCAAAGCCAGCGAGCGGGCAGCTGCCGTGGCAAGGTGGCGCGAAAGAGGAGCGAAGCGTACTTTGGTACGCGAGCGACGGTTTGAGCACCAGATTGCCCGGCAGATGTCCGCGCAGCGTGTGCCGGGCCTGTGGCTGGGACATGCCCCAGGCCCGGCGTCGTGTAGGAAAAAGCTACTTAGAGAGCCTTCTCGATGCGGCTCGTGACGCCCTTGAGGTTAAGACCGACGACGTACTGCTTGATCGGGCGCTTGATATGCTCGATCACAAAGCGCTTGCCGTCGATGTCCTGGGCAGCGAGGTTGCGGTAGAGCTTCTCGACCTGCTCCTTGACCTCGGGATCGTTAAAGGCGTAGTGGCCGGAAACATCCAGGATCTTCAGGCTGAGCTCGTCGTCGGCCAGAATGTCGTCAACCTGCAGGTTGACATCGTCGCCGGTCATCCACTTGCGCCAACGCTCGGTCTTGATGGCCTTGACCAGCAGCGTGTGATACAGGTCGGAGGGATCGTCGCACAGGCCGTTGTCGACCAGAATCTGCTCGGTAGCGCAGAGCTTGAGGTAAGCGCGGGTCTCCTCGGTGCCGTACTGAGGGGCGACATTAGAGGCCGTCACGTGAGCCGGGATATGCTCGAGCAGCGTCGCGTCATCCAGATAGTCGGCGTTGTGCTCCTTCAGGCCCACGCCGTAGCGCTTAGCCATGTCGGCGAGCTCGCGGGCATTCTTAAAGTTGTAATGACCGACCTGCTCGGTCCAACGGGTGAGTGTGCCGGTCTGGCCGACGATAAAGGTGGGCATGGGGCAGCCGCGCTTCTCGAGCTCGGGCTGCAGTTGAGAAATGAACTCCTCGTACTTATCGGTAGAGGTCAAGCCGCCATTGGTCTCCTCGGTACCGACCTCATAGGCGACCTCGGGCAGGTTATGCTCGCGACGGTACTGCTCAAGGTAGTCGATAAGATCGATCGTGCGGCGAAGCACCACGTCGAGCGGAATAACCTTGCCGATCTGATAGGGATCCTTGGTGGGGTCGACCATCAGCAGGTCAAAGCCTGCCTCCATGTCGGCGACGAAGGACTTGCGGGCGAGCTCCATGGCCTCGTCCTCGGGCAGGTGGGCGTTACGCTCCTCGTCGCGCTGCCACGGACCGCCGTGATCGCGGCACAGGTAGTACGGACCGGTGTAACCCACCTCGTCGGCAACCTTCTTGATGTCGGCGGCAAAGCGCGTCTGGTCCCAACCGTTGACGTAGCCGGCGCCCATCTCGTCCATATCGACCTGGTTGCGGCTGGCGATAAACATGGGCGGGAAATCCTCGTCCTTGGCAAGCTCGAACACGGCCTGAATCAGATTGGGGCTCATGGGGCCAATGCCGACCATGGTTGCGTGATCGCCGCTATCCTGCAGCTTGAGCATGCCCTGAACGGCCTGGCGGATGGTGAGGTTGGACATTTTGTTCTCCTTCTCCAGAGGATTTTTGACAAAAGTTCCCTGGGACCCAGATGTGGGCCCTATCAGTACGGATGGATTTTGTTGTGTAGGGGCGGTTGTGCGGAGTCAAATCCATCCCTCCGCACAACCGGAGTCCTTAAAGGTTTACTTGGCCTGCTTATCGAGCGTGGGCTTCATGGCAATCAGGATTGCAGCGGCGACCACGGCGCCAATCACGATGTCCAGGCAGAACAGCGCGACGTTGTTGGTGGCAAGGGCGACGATAAAGCCACCGTGCGGGACGTAGCAGTCGATACCCTGGAAGGCGGCAAGCGCCGCACCCACGGCAGAGCCAATGCAAATGCCGGGAAGGGTGTGACCGAGGTCCTTGACCGCAAAGGGGATAGCGCCCTCGGTAATACCGATGCAGCCCATGAACAGCGCGGAGATGCCCATCTGACGGTCGGCATCATCGAACTTGTTCTTGGCGATGAGCGCAGCGAGGCCACAGGCGATCGGGGGAACGGCGACGGCGACGCGGAACATACCGTTAGGACCGTAGATACCGGAGGCCATGATGGCCATGGTGAAGGTCGAGGCGGTCTTGTTGATGGGGCCACCCATATCGAAGGCGGTCATAACGCCAATGACCAGACCCAGGACAACGGCGGAGCCGCCCTGCAGGCTGCCGAGCACGCCGGTGAGCCAGTCCATCACAAAGCCAAGCGGCGTGGCCAGGATGTAGATATAGGCCATGCCCAGGACAAGCGAGGTCAGAATCGGAATGATCAGGATGGGCATGATGGTCTGGATGGTGTTGTTAACCTTCCAGGTCTTCATCCAGCGGACAAAGTAGCCGCAGATAACCGCCATGATCATGGCGCCCAAGAAGCCGGTCGAAACGCTGTTGCCGTTAGGGGTAACGACTGCGTTGTTGACCAGGTAGCCCAGGACAAAACCGGGGGCGAGTGCGGGCTTGCCGGCCATCGAGTAGGAGATGTATGCCGCAAGCACCGGGATCATCATGGAGATGCCGGCCATGCCGATGGTGTTAAGACTCACCATCAGCGGGTTCGTAACCTCCATGCCGTTGGCGCCGGCGGTACCGGATGCCAGCGAGAAGGCGAGAAACACGCCGCCGATAACGACGATGGGGATAAAATAGGAAACGCCGGTATTGAATGCATTGAGCAGCGTCTTACCAGGATCGGCAAAGATAGACTGCTTGGACGCCGGTGTCGGGGCCTGCGGGGCAGCGGAGACGGCCTTCTTCTCTGCCTTGGCCTCGGCCTTGGGCGCGTCAACGGCGCCACCCGTCGCCTTGATGATCTCAACGGCCTGGTCGATGATCTTTACCGGATCGGCGATTACATCCGAGGTGCCGACCTTCAGGAACTTGCCCTCGGCCATCTTCTGCTCAAAACGGTCCTCGTTCTCGACACCCACGTCGACGGACTCGAGCACCAGGTCGGCGGAGTCCACGTCTTCCTGCGTCAGCTCGTTCTCGATACCCAGGCCACCCTGAGCCTCGACTTTGCACTCGATGCCACGGGCGGCGCATTCATCCTGAATCGCCTTCTGGGCCATATACGTGTGGGCGATACCCACGGTACAGGCGGCAACGCCTACGATCTTCATTGCTTCCCTCTTTTCATAGAGTTGCGTGCGCAAGACACCGTTTGCGGAGGCCTCCGGAGCATCCCCTGCCGTTTGGACTTGCTGTCTTTTCGACAAGACCAATATAGGTGCTCGTTTTTCTTAATGCCAGCTTATTTCGGTAAACGCGCAGGTCAGAGCATTGGTTATGCGATTTAGTTATGCGTTTAACCAAAAATGAATCCTGCGATTTTACCTTCGATTTCAAAAGTCAAGAAGTATTTGATTTTCTCGGTAGACGGCAGATGCGCATGCCGGTTACAAATTTCGACCCCACCCGTATACCTCATTTGTTGCATACTCATATGAAAGGAAAGGGTCGCTCACCGAAGCGTATCCCTCACCAAGACTCAAAGTCATCATGTTGGAAAATGCTCATCTGTCGAAAGGAGTCGCTGTGGCAAAACAGCGCGTTACGATCGCAGACGTCGCTCGAGAGGCGGGAACCTCGACGGCAAGCGTCTCGTATTACCTCAACGACAAACGAGAAAAACTTAGCGAAAAGACGCAGAACAAAATCGCGCGCGTCATTAAGGAACTCGGATACGTTCCCAACGCCCAAGCGCAGACGCTCACCGGCAAGCAAACCCACGTCATTGCCATCATCATTTTGGATAACACCAACAAATGGGCGGGGCTCGTTCTCAATGGCATGGAGCAGGTCATGCTCCCCGCGGGCTACCAGACGGTCGTTTGCACGAGCAACTTTAACCCCGAGACCGAGCTCATGTACGTCGACAAGATGCTCTCGCTGGGCGTCGATGGCTTTATCATCCAGCCCACGGCAAACTTCAAAGCCGTGCATGACCGCATTAGACGCGCCGGCAAGCCGGTCGTCTTTTTCGATGCGGCCATCTATAGCCCAGGTACCAGCTGGATCAAAACCAACCTTTACGACGGCGTGTACAACGCCACACAGGCACTCCTCGACGCCGGCTACGAAGATTTCTTTTCCATTGCCGCCAACATGACCGAAATGCGCACCCGCATGGAGCGTTTTCAGGGGTATGCCGAGGCGCTGGCAGCGAACGGGCAGCTCTACAAAGCGATTCCCATCGATCACAACAAGCCGTCAATCAACGAGCTCACCGAATACTTTAAATTCAAGTTCAATCCCGCCAAGCGAACCCTTATCTTCGTGCAAAATCAGTGGGCACTTCCCCGTGTCTACAAGGCCCTCCAGCCAATGGCCCATCTGCTTCCGCAGCAAATCGGCCTTTTGGGACTCAACTGCGAAGACTGGACTAATCTCACCACACCGACCGTCTCCACCATCATCGAGCCCGTCGACCAAGAAGGTCGCGAAGCAGCCGAGATGCTGCTCGCCCTACTTGACGGAAGCAGCGAACCCGGCGAGCAGCGCATTCTCGAGTGCAAGCTCAACTGGCTCGACTCCACCTCGATCTAGACCGCGGGACAAATGAATCAGTAGCGTTTGTCTCAAATCTTAAGTATTTGTTCGACAGAACGGCCCCTGCCGGCTCCTGCTAGACTGGTAGATTCCCAACCGTCCATCCAGGAGCCTCCATGTCGCGCAAGTCCGCCTACAAGCAAGTACTTTCCATCGGCACCGCCGTGGTGCTGGGGTTTGCGCTGTTCACAGGGTCGCTCGACGGGGCGCCCAAGCTGTTGTCGCCGCAAAGCGATGAGCAGGCAGCGGCTCTGGCCGAGAAGCAAGACGAGAGTCCCAGCCGCACCGACGACGAGGCGGACCTGGTTGCCCGACTCGAATCGGGAACAGCGAGCTCCTCGGACTCTCAAAATAGCCAAGACTCTGGCGATGGCTCCGATTCCGCCGCAACCGACACCGGCGACGGCGCTTCCGCGGACAGCGCCGCCACCCCCATCGACGAGGTCGAAAACCCCGACCTCAACCGCGCCCGCGGTGTTTATCTCAGCAGCATTCCCGACTACGCCGGCAACCCCTATGTTGCCCTTCGCGCCGACAGCACGCACCCGCTCGGCACGCCATCATTCACACTCGATGAATACGAGCGCGCTACAGAAGAGGGTTGCTTTAAGAAGTTCTCCAAGCTCGACAGCCTGGGCCGCACCCGCAAAGCGCTTGCCTGCGTGGGCCCCGAATCACTCGGTCAAGGCGAGCGCGGCGATATCTCGCGTATCCATCCCGCTGGATGGCGCCAGCAGCGCTACGACTTTATTCCGGGCCAGAGCCTCTACAACCGCTGTCACCTCATCGCCTGGTCGCTCTGCGGCGAAAACGCCAACCGCAAGAATCTCCTCACCGGCACGCGTTATCTCAACGAGACGGGCATACTGCCGTTTGAAGAGCAGATTCTCGGCTACATCCGCGACACGGGCAACCATGTGCTCTACCGCGTCACGCCCATGTATAACGAAGAGGAACTTGTCTGCCGTGGCGTGCGCCTTGAGGCGCAATCGGTCGAGGACCACGGCAAGACCCTCTGCTTCCACGTATATTGCTACAACCTGCAGCCGCACGTGCAGATCGACTACGCCACCGGTCGCAACCAGGCATCCGGAGACCAGTGCCGACCGCGCCACCCGTAACCCAAAGATGATCTGTTTTCCTCCGTCCCCAGGGATCAAAAAGGGCCGCCCTGGGTTACCCAGGGCGGCCTTTTCGTCAGCACCTACATTGCAGGCAAAATCACACGCTACTTAGCGCGGCCCTCCTCATAGCGCTCGACCAGCTTGGCCTGAACGTCGTAGGGAACCTGCTCGTAGCCGGCGGGCTTCATGGTAAAGTCGCCCGTGCCGCGCGTGATGGAGCGCAGGCGCGTCGAGTAATCCGTCAGCTCGGCGAGCGGGGCCTGGGCGATGACCACGGTGTCGCCGCGCTCATCGGTCTCCATGCCCGTCACGCGACCGCGCGAGGCCGAGATGTCGCCCATCACGGCGCCGGCGTAGCTCTCGGGGATCGTCACCGTGATTTCCTCGATAGGCTCCAGCACCACTGGATCGGCATCGGCGCATGCCTTGCGCAGGCCGATACGAGCCGCCGCGCGGAACG
>CABQJJ010000025.1 GCA_902464485.1 uncultured Collinsella sp.
CCAACACCACCATGCTCACCGGCATGGGCGCCAGCATGCATGTCACCACCGCACGCGAACTTATCGTGACGTTGCGCCATCTCCACGATCATCCGGAGTCGCTCAAGGCGCTGCTCATTAACGGCGAAGTGCTGCGACGTCCACGCGCAGCCGAGGACATCGCCATCGCAACCATGGAGCTTGTAGGCAAGCCCCAAAAACGTAAACGAGCCTTCTGCCGCTTCTACTGGGGCGGAAAACCCGCGCATATCCGCTAGGGTCTTAATGTCCGCTGCTCGGCGAGAGCCGCCCCTATATCGTTCCACGCGAAGTTTCGAAGCGAGCGAAGCAACGCGAGAACGTTTGAGCATGGAATGATATAGGTAAGCCCCGGGCGGAAGGGGTACGAGCGCCCCTAGGCGACGCCGCTGGAGCCGAAGCCCCCGTTGCCTCGATCGGTTTCGTCTAGTTCGTCTACTTCTACGAGGTTGACTGTGGGGACTTCTTGGATGACAAGCTGGGCGATGCGGTCACCTTTGTTGATCTGAATATCGTTTATGGGGTCCAGGTTAATGAGGATGACTTTGAGTTCTCCTCGATAGTGAGCGTCGATAAGGCCAGGCGTGTTGACTATAGACAAGCCCTGCTTGATGGCAAGGCCGCTGCGAGGCTGAACGAAGCCGGCATAACCATCGGGCAGCGCAATAGCCAGGCCAGTGGAGACCAAGCGGCGTTCGAAGGGCTTAAGGGTGCAGTCCTCGTTGGCGCGAAGGTCCAGGCCGGCATCCGTGGGGTGAGCATATTTAGGAAGCTCGACCGCCGGATCGAGACGCTTGATGTTGACCGTAATGCTGGACATGAAATCACCTTAGCTTATCGAGCTCTTGCAGAAACTCATCGACGTCTTTGAAATCGCGATAGACCGAAGCAAAACGAATATAGGCCACTTTATCGATCTTGGCCAAGCGCTTGAGCACCATATCACCCAACTCGTGAGATGTAACGGCCGTCAGCGTACGCGAACGCAGCTCTACCTCGATATCATCGATAATCTCATTGAGCTTCTTCGTATCGATATCACGCTTAATTGTGGCGCGCATCAGGCCAACCAACAATTTATTTCGATCGAACCGTTGCTTTGTTCCATCCGATTTAATGACCTCGATGGGATCCTCGCAACGCTCAAATGTTGTAAAGCGATAGTTGCACGAGCAACATTCACGGCGGCGTTTAATGGTGTTGTTCGATTCCTGCATACGGGAATCGACAACACGGGTATGTGCCTTACCGCATTTGGGACAACGCATGGTACCTCCTCTTAAACGCTAACAAGGGTACCATGCGACCGACCCGAAATCTTACGAACGTGTCGGAACTTTAAGAACTGCACCGGCATCGAGCGAACCGCGCTCAAGGTGATTGACGCTACGAATCATGTCAGAAGTCTCCTGGGTAGAAAGGCCATCGATGGGGTGTTCCTGGGCAAGCGACCACAGGGAATCACCGGACTGCACGCGAACCGTCTCGTAGGTAACGTTGGCCACAGAATCGGCAAACGCTGCGCGGCGGGCAGAAAAGACTGACGTGGCGAGCACGAAAAACAGGGTAAACGCTACGGCAACAGCGACGATCGTCGAGGCCTTCAGGGCAACAGGAGCTGAAACATGTGCTGAACGTTGGGTGGGATCGGACTTAGTGGCCACGGCCTGAAAACCAGAGCGGCCGCCCTTCACGACCGTAAAAGCAGGTGAAACGGGCGCCTCAAGCTTAAGGGCGAGATTTCCCTGGACCATATCCGTTGCATTCATTCTGTTCTCCTCTCGTATGTTTTGACGAGAACTGTTTTATCAAGCCGCGCGGACAAATAAGTCTAGCGCGGGAACGAGTGTTCGGTTATTATTATCTTCGAACAGTTGTTCCTGTCAAGCAAAAATAGAACATTTGTTTGGCATTGGTAGAGAGGAATCCCTGATGGCTCGCAAAATTACCAAGCGTCAGCAGCAGATTTACGACTTCATCAAGGAATATCAACAGGAGAAGGGCTATCCGCCCAGTGTGCGCGAGATGGCTTCGGCTGTGGGCCTTTCCTCCCCTAGCACCGTACATGCGCACCTCTCCGCCCTGGAAGCGCGCGGCCTGCTCAGGCGTGACTCCACCAAGCCTCGCGCCCTTGAACTCTTTGACGAGGACGGATCTTCCGTCTCCATCTTAAAGACTGATGAGCCCACGGCGCCCCGCGGCACCGTATCTCTGCCTCTTGTGGGACGCGTCGCCGCAGGGATCCCTATCCTTGCCGAGCAAAATATCGAGGACACCTTTACCATCCCGACCGAGATCGCAACGGATCAAGGGTCCTTCATCCTCGAGGTCCACGGCAATTCAATGATCAACGTCGGCATTTACAACGGCGACTACATCATCGTTCGTGAACAAAAGAGCGCCATGAATGGCGAAATTGTAGTGGCCATGATCGACGGCTCAGCAACGGTCAAAACGTTCTATAAGGAGCAGGGACGCGTTCGCCTGCAGCCCGAAAACGACGCCATGGATCCTATCTACGCGACAAATCCCACGATTCTGGGCAAGGTCGTCGGTTTGATGCGCCGGTTTTCGTAATGCAAAAACGTATCACCGTCTTTGATACCATTCGCGGGTTTACCATGCTGTCGATGGCAGGATTTCATGCCTGCTACGACCTTGCCTACCTATATAGTTGGGAGATGCCCTGGTTTACCCAGACCATCTTCCAGGACATCTGGCGTGCCAGCATCAGTTGGGTATTTTTGTTTATTGCCGGCTGGATGTGCACCCTCTCGCGCAACAACATCAAGCGCGCCGCCAAATATGCCGTTGCCGCTTTAGTTATATGGGTCGCAACGACGCTCGTCTCAGTCGATGACTCGGTTAACTTCGGCATCATTTTCTGCATGGCGGCGTGCACCGCCATTGTTGCACTCACGCGCCCGGTTCTCGATAGGGTGCCGGCGGGCTGGGGTATACCGATTTGCCTTATACTCTTTGCCATCACCTGGAACATTCCTAAAGCGGTCTATCCTATCCCCCATCTAGCTTGGCTGGGAATCCCAGGTCCAGACTTTGTCTCCGGTGATTACTATCCACTCATCCCATTCATTTTTATGTACCTCGCAGGCTTCTATGCCGCCCGCACGGCACAGAAATCAAACCACAAGACACCAGCAAGGGCCTATGCGAATCCCATCCCGGCGCTCGCAAGCCTCGGACGCCATGCGCTGCCGTTTTACCTGCTTCATCAACCGGTTATCTTGGGAGTACTCGAGCTTGTTTACTCTGTTCGGTAACACTCGAGACGTGGTGCGATACGGGCCGGAAGCTTTACCACAATACGAACGCCGTCCTCGAGGTATTCCTCATGCAGGAGGGTTCCCTGTTCGTGCACGAGCGTGATTAACGCGCCCTCTCGATACGGAATATCGGCCGAGAACAACACGTCCGTAGCGGCCGCTTCACGAGCAATGCGGCCGACTAAGTCATCAAGACCCTCACCCGTCTGAGCCGAGAACAGCACCGCCTCGGGATAACGCCGGCGGAAACTCAAGCGATCTACACTATCGAGCAGATCAATTTTATTGAACACGGTAAGCGTCAGGCGCTCACTGGCACCGATTTCGTCAAGGACACGATCAACCGCCTCGAGCTGGCGCTCGTAATCCTCATCGGAAGCATCTACAACTTTAAGAATCAAATCGGCGCCGAGCACCTCGGAAAGCGTAGATTTAAAAGCGTCGACCAGGCCATGTGGAAGTTTTTGAATAAAGCCCACGGTATCGGTGATCGTCATGCCACGGCCACCGGGCAAACGGTACGAGCGCGTCGTAGGATCGAGCGTGGCAAACAACTTATCCTGCGAAAGTACCGCGGATCCCGTCAATCGATTAAGCAACGTCGACTTACCGGCATTGGTGTAGCCAGCCAACGCCACGCGAAACGCCGGCGATTCAATGCGGCTTTTCGATTGCACGTCGCGACGCTGTTCAACCTGTTTCAGCTCACGTCGAAGCGCAGCGATCTTATTGCGAATCAAGCGACGGTCGACCTCGAGCTGGCTTTCGCCCTGGCCAAAACGCGAACCAATGCCGCCACGCGTCTGCTCTTTAGCAAGGTGGCTCCACATGCCACGAAGACGAGGCAGCAGGTACTGCAACTGTGCCAGCTGCACCTGCAAGCGGCCCTCACGCGTCTGGGCATGCAGACCAAAGATATCCAGAATCAACGCCGTACGGTCAATAATCTTGACCGGTTCGCCCACGGCTTTCTCAAGATAGGACTGCTGTGAGGGCGTCAGGTCGTCGTCGAAGATAACAACATCCGCATCCATGCGATGTACCAAACCGCACAGCTCCTCGACCTTACCGGAGCCGATAAACGATTTGGGATAGGGTTTGACCAGGCGCTGCGACAAGCGTGCCACACATTGAGCTCCAGCAGTGTGGGCCAGGCGCTCAAGCTCGTCGAGCGAACGGTCGAGCGGCCAGGCGTTATCGCGCCACTCAACACCAACCAAGATGGCGCGCTCGGGTTCGGGCGCCGTGGGAACCAAAGGGAAACGAGCCATTAGGCAGCCTCGATACGACGGTAGATATCATCGACGACCTCATCGATCGTAAACTCATCCATATCGAACCACACGATGCGATCGTCACGCTTAAACCAGGACAGCTGGCGTTTGGCATAGCGACGAGAGCGCATCTTGATAAGCTCACGGGCCTCATCCATGGTAATAGCGCCACGCAAGGCATCAATAATCTCTTTGTAACCGATTGCCTGCATCGACGTGAGCGCATCACCCAGACCCTGGTCCATAAGGCTACGGACCTCATCAACCAGCCCCTGCTCAAACATAAGGTCGACACGTAGGTTAATGCGCTCATAGAGCACTTCACGGCTACGCGTCAGTCCAAACCACATGGCATGATAACGCTCATGCTGGACGCTAAATTTCGACTTCTGCTGGGCATACGACACGCCGTCATCGTGCATCTCAAGCGCACGAATCACGCGACGAACGTTATGGGGATGAATCACGGCAGCCGATTCCGGGTCGCGTTCGGCAAGCAGGGCATGCAATGCTTCCTCGCCAATGCGCTCGGCAAGATTCTGATAGACTGCGCGGCGTTCGTCCTCGAGTTCTCCCGAAGGAAAATCCATTTCATCGAGTGCAGCCTTGAGATACAGGCCCGTGCCGCCGCAAAAGATCGGAAGACGTTGCTCACCAAGTAAACGCTCGATATGCGCTCGGGCATCAGACTGATAGAGCGCGGCAGAATATGCGACGCCCGGATCAACGATATCGACAAGGCGCAGGGGCACCGAGCACTCCTCGGGCATCATCTTGGCCGTACCGATGTCCATGCCACGATAGATTTGCATCGCGTCACACGACAACACTTCAGACGAAAGACGAGCAGCCAGGCGATCGGCAACATCGCTTTTACCGACCGCCGTCGGACCGACAACCGCTACGGCAGAAAGGTTTGCACCGGAAGAAATCATTAGCGAGGCTCGCCCACGACGGAGCCAGAGAGATACCACGTCTTGGCGACATCAATATCAACATCGACGATTTTACCGATGAGCTGATCGATGCTATAGCCAGCAGGAATCGGTGCATGCACCGTCTGGTTCTTGGGGCTTTTGCCCAGAAGAACAGCGTCATTCTTCTTGCTCGTACCCTCAATGAGTGCAGGCACCACGGTGTGAAGCTCACCCTGGTTATACTCGTGGGCCGTCGTCTCGATAACCTTAACCAGACGGTTAAAGCGCTCAAGAATAACCTCATGCGGCGTGGGGTCGTCAATCACGGCGGCCGGGGTACCGGCACGCTTGGAGTAAATGAAGGTGTAGGCTTGGGCATAGCGCACCGTCTCCGCAAGCGAGAGGGTCTGCTCAAAGTCTTCCTCGGTCTCACCCGGGAAGCCAACGATGATGTCGGTCGAAAGCGCAATATCGGGAATACGGTTACGAATACGATCGACCAAGCCAAGATAATCCTCGCGCGAATAACGACGATTCATCTCTTTAAGGATGCGCGTGGAGCCCGACTGAACGGCAAGGTGAAGTTGCGGCATGACAGCAGGCGTCTCGGCCATAGCATCGATGGTCTCGGGCAGAAGGTCTTTGGGGTGCGAAGAGGTAAAGAAGATACGCTCGATGCCCGTATCGCCCACAGCGCGCAGCAGATCAGCAAAGCGCGGCTTGCCAAAGAGATCGCGACCGTAGGAGTTAACGTTTTGGCCCAGCAGTGTAATCTCGCGCACGCCCTGGCGCACCAGCCCCGTCACCTCGTCGACAATCTCCTCGAAGGGACGGCTCTTCTCGCGGCCGCGAACGTAGGGCACGATGCAGTAGGTGCAGAAGTTGTTGCAGCCCGTCATGATGGGGACCCAAGCGTGATACTGCGTCTCGCGACGCCACGGCATGCTCATGGCGTCAGTATCCTCGTGTTCATTCGTGCGGATATGGCGCTTGCCATCCAAAAACGCCTCGGCAATAAGCTCGGCCACGTGCGCAATAGAATGGGTGCCAAAAATGACGTTGACGTTATCGACGTTGGTGAGCAAGCCTTCGCCATCGCGTTGGGCGATGCAGCCGCCCACGGCGATCACACGCCTACCCGAAGGCGAAGGAGGAAGGCTCTTGCAGGAATTGCACTGACCATACAGGCGCGTATCGGCAGCCTCGCGCACGCAGCACGTCATGAACACGACAATATCGGCATGCACCGGATCGAGCGCCATAAGACAGCCATACGAATCGAGCAAACCGCTCACGCGCTCGGAGTCGTGCTGGTTCATCTGGCAGCCGAATGTGCGGATAAAGTAGGTTTTACCGGCAAGAGTATCGCGTACGGAACGCTGGTCCATGAGCATACATCCTAACGAAGGTATCGACGGGGCGCATAGGTGCTACAAACGTGCAAGGGCTCGCTTACGCAACAGGCTTAACGTCGTCCATGACGACATTGTCCATAGCAGCCCGATTAATCTGGTGAACGTAGATAGAGAGCCGGATTGCCGTGCGTGACTCCCCGTTAATGAGGATGTCGGAGAACACCGGCGCGCAGGAAACATCAAAGCCGGTCGGAATCAGAAAGCCGCGCGCAATGGCTACAGCCTTGATAGCTTGGTTGACAGCGCCGGCGCCGACGCATTGAATGTTGACGGGGACGCCATCTTTGACCATACCGGCAATGGCGCCGGCAACGGATGCGGGCGATGATTTGCTTGATACCTTCAGGCAATCCATGAAGAAACTCCTGCGTTTAAAAGTACGTTTTAACTGCAATAACTGTATCGTACCGAGCGGACTCGGTAAAGATGCTATTCCTCTTTGGCAAGATCGAACGTCACAGTGATGCGATCACGAGAAACGTGAATCTTAGGGTCGCCGCACAGATTGAGGTAATACCGGGCGGCGAGGTCGTTAAAGTCACGCTCGACAGCACGCGAAAACTGCGCCATGTCATCCTTGGCGATGCGAAGGCCCCGACGGTCCTTGGCAAGATCGACTGGAACCGGCGCATGCGAGGTGGAATCGCGCTCGCGCAGCAGACGCGCACAAACGCCGCGAACGGGCTTAATCTGTCCAGACAGAATACGGTGGGCAGTACGCTCGGACATCTCTAGACCCAACCCGGAGCAGATCCGGATGAAGTCCTCGGCATCCGAGGCAAGGCCCAAACGATCGATAACCGGAAGCTCGCACTCGTCATCGATAAAGAGGAGGCGTGACGTATCGAGACGGCTGGAAGCCTCGGCGTACAGGGTCGCAGCGATCTCGGACGGAGAGCCCAGATACACATCGCAGCCACGCAGCTCCTCAAGGGCAAACTCGCAAGCAGCGCGAATAATGTTGTGAGGACCACGAGCGCATACATAGCGGCCGTCCTCGTCTTTAACCGCCTGAGGCCAGCTCGACTGGTCGGCGCGCTCACCCAAGCGATCGGTGTCAACGCACACCTTAAACGCTGAGCCCAAATCGACGCCCGATGTAACAACGCGTGCCTCATCCGTGTTCTGCTTGATAGAAAACAGCGCCATACCACGGCCGTGAACACCCCAACGGTCCATTTTCATGCTCTCGAGCTTGGATGTGACACGGGCATCGAAGATACGCTCCTGCATATCCTGCGGCACACCCGAACCGTTATCCAGGAAGAGGAGGGTGCGAACACCCTCCTCCTTGGCCGTGGCAAGATAGACCTTATCGGCTCCGGCATCGCGAGCATTACGCAGCATCTCGATGACAATGTCCTCTACATGCTGAATGTCATGCTTGGCCTGACGGCGCTCGGCCTCCGAAACGCGAAGGCGGACATACCCCTCGCCAAGGTTTTCCTCGACGCGAAGGTTGCCCTCCCCCGACATCGACGCGATAAATGAGATGAGCTCGTTCGCGTCGTTCATGTTATTTAGCGATATCGACGGCACGGCTCTCGCGAATCACAACAACGCGCACCTGACCGGGATACTCCATCTCTTCCTCGATCTGATGGGCGATATCGTGCGCAAGCACCGTGGACTGGGCATCAGAGATCTTGTCTGGCTGAACCATGACATGAACCTCGCGACCGGCCTGCATCGCATAGGTACGCTCGACGCCGTCATGCGAGTTGGCGATCTCCTCGAGCTTCTCAAGGCGCTTGATGTAGTTCTCGGCCGACTCGCGACGAGCACCGGGACGAGAAGCAGAGACGGCATCGGCGGCCTGAACCAGGACGTCGAGCACCGTGTTGGGGTCGACGTCGGCATGATGAGCCTCAATCGCGTGGACGATAACGGGCTTCTCGCCATAACGACGGGCAAGCTCGGCGCCAATCACAGCATGCGGGCCCTCAACGTCGTGGTCGATGGCCTTGCCCAGGTCGTGCAGAAGACCGGCGCGCTTGGCGGTTACAACATCCAGACCGAGCTCGGAGGCCATAACGCCGCATAGGTCGGAGACCTCAAGCGAATGCTGCAGCACGTTCTGGCCAAACGAGGTGCGGTAGCGCAGAGCGCCCAGGGTCTTGACGATCTCGGGATGCAGGTCGTGGATACCGGTATCGAAGGCAGCCTGCTCGCCGGCCTCGCGCACACGCTGCTGAACCAAGTCAGCGGCCTTGTGATACATCTCCTCGATGCGGGCGGGGTGAATGCGGCCGTCCGCAATGAGGTTCTCGAGCGCCACGCGGGCGGTCTCACGACGGACCGGGTCGAAGCTCGAAAGCACGACGGTCTCGGGGGTGTCGTCAATCACGAGATTGACGCCGGACACCTGCTCGAAGGTGCGAATGTTACGACCCTCGCGACCGATGATGCGGCCCTTAAGGTCATCGGAGGGAATATGGACGGAAGTAACAGTGACCTCGGCGGTATGGTCGGCTGCACAGCGCTGAATCGCCAGGGAGAGAATCTCCTGGGCGGTCTTGTGGCACTCGGCGCGGACCTGCTGCTCGGACTCACGGATGATGGTGGCCGCCTCGTGGGTAACCTCGCCGCGGACCTTGTCGAGCAGCTCCTTGTGGGCATCCTCGCGGGTGAGGTCGGCAATACGCTCGAGCTCGGAGGTCTGCTTGGCGCAAAGCTCCTCAAGCTCTCGAGAACGCTTCTCGACCTGACCAGCCTGACTAGAAAGCTGATGCTCGCGCTTGTCGAGGGCGTCGTTGCGACGATCGAGTGACTCCTCACGCTGCATCACACGATTCTCGAGCGTGCGAATCTCGTTCTTACGCTGCTTGTCCTCGGCCTCGGCGGCCTGCTTGTTCTTGATGATCTCTTCCTTAGCCTCGAGCAGAGCCTCTTTTTTGAGGGTCTCCGCCTGACGCATGGCATCACCGATCAGGGATTCGGCCTGCGTGTGAGCCGATTGGATTTTCTCCTCGGCCTCATGAAGACTACCCTGTTTGGCGGTGCGCATGTAGAGAACAGCAGCAACGACACCCAAAACGATGCCGATGAGTGCTCCGATTGCGATAAAAGGCATGCTCACTCCTTATTATGGATTCGTTACACAATAAAGCGAACCGTTCTCACGAACGGCTCGCGACATTTGAGTAATATGGGCGCAGCTAATGCGGGTTGGATACAAATTGACATATAAACAAACTCATCACAGATGAGCACATATCACAAAGCAAATGACAACAATCATCCTACGTTGAACGTCCTGAACTGTCAAATAAACTCAGGCCCGCACGGTACCGGCAAGCGGTGAACGGTAGTCGCGTGACGTGTATCGAATAAGCAGGCGTCAATTAATTTCATCATCGATGCGTGCTTTTGCAGCATCGGCGGCAATGGCGTATGAATATCCTTTGCCCATCAAAAAGCGAACAAGCTTTTCGAAACTGCGGGTCTCTGGGACGCTTCGTTTAGAAAGAAGAGCAGTCGCGCGCTCAAGATCGTCTTCCACGGCAAAATACTCTTCCGGATAGCCTGGAATCTCATCGATCGAAACATGGCGACGCTTGAGTTCATTCTCGATTTTGCGCTGGCCCCACCCGCGACGCTTCCGTTCCTCAATAAAGTACACGCAAAAGCGGCGTTCATTCAAATAATGAAGTGAAGTGGCGCGATCGATTGCATAATCAATAGCGCTTAAAGAAAAACCGTAGCGCTCGAGCTTATCTCGCACTTCGCCCGTTGCATGATCGCGCCGTGAAAGCATTTCGATCACCATGGTAAGCGCGCAACGTCGCTCGAGCGCGAACACGGTCGCGCGATACTCATCCCATTCGCACGGCAAAACAGGACAATTTTTTAAATACAAACGCGCAACTCTAACAGGGATCCAAATGATACGCTCATGACCGTCCTCCAGCTCACAGTGAATCTGTGCGCAGGGCTTTTTTAAGGAACGCCCACTCAAGAATGAGGAGGCCGCCTTTTTATCAGGAAAGACGACCGAAGCCCCCACCACAATGCATGACATGAGCACAGCCGCTATTCGTCGTCATCGTCAAGCATGGCCGAACCGTCTATGGCATAAAGCTCATCGAAATTATCCGAAGCGCTCTGATCGGTCAATTCAACTTCAGATGGAGCATCATCGTCATACTCAAGTCCGCAAGCAAGGCGAACCTTATGCTCTATTTCGTCGGCACAATCAGGATGCTCTCGCAAGAACACCTTGGCAGCCTCACGGCCATTTCCCAGTTTATCCTCGCCATAAGCAAACCAGGAACCGGTTTTCTTACAAATGCCGTACTCGACGGCCATGTCCAGAATCGAGCCTTCCTTAGAAATTCCCGTACCGTACATAATGTCAAACTCGGCGGCGCGGAACGGAGCGGCTACTTTATTTTTTACCACCTTCGCGCGCACGCGGTTGCCGATAACCTCATCCTTAAGCTTAATGCTGTCGATGCGTCGAATATCAATACGGACCGAAGAGAAGAACTTGAGGGCGCGACCACCCGTTGTGGTCTCGGGATTACCAAACATGACACCGATCTTCTCACGCAGCTGATTAATGAAGATGCAAGTCGTATTGGATTTGGAAAGCGAACCAGCAAGCTTACGAAGCGCCTGGCTCATCAGACGAGCCTGCAGGCCAACAGTAGTGTCGCCAATCTCTCCCTCAATCTCGGCGCGCGGAGTCAGCGCGGCAACAGAGTCAACGACGATGGCATCGATTGCGCCGGAGCGCACGAGCATGTCGACAATCTCGAGCGCCTGCTCACCCGTATCAGGTTGAGAGATCAGCACTTCATCGATATCCACACCAATTCGTGCGGCATAGGTGGGGTCGAGTGCATGTTCGGCATCGATAAACGCCACAACGCCGCCCATAGCCTGGGCCTCAGCAAGAATCTCAAGCGAAAGCGTCGTCTTACCGGAGGACTCGGGCCCGTAGATCTCGACAATACGGCCGCGCGGCACGCCACCAATGCCCAATGCGACATCAAGCGCAAGCGAACCTGTGGGAATAGCCTCGACTTCGAGCTCGGGGCCGCCGTCCCCGTATCTCATGATGGATCCCGTGCCGAACTTCTTTTCGATCTCAGCCTTAGTGGCGGCAATCATATCATCGCGTTCTTTGCCCGTCGTACGCTCATGAACGGTACGGACGGGACCTGAATTCTTGGCCATGGAAAGCCCTCCTCTTAACATCCTGTATCGATAATAAACGAACGGCTGTTCGTGGTCAACCGCTCAGGTATATCATATGGAGCCAACCATTCCATAGCCAAGCCAAATGCTGGCCAAATACTTGACCAGCTGCTTGACCGAATCAAGTCCACTACGTCCGACCGCATCAAAAACATGCTGTCTACCAGCGCGGACTTAAAAATCCCAATATGCCTGCCGAAGCACAAATAAGGGACCCGAAGGCCCCTCAAATCACTTCTATTCCATTGAATCGAGTATGCACTCAATGCGCTCTAATGCCTCTGCGACCGCACAGGCGCGAACATAGGAACGATCACCTTCAAAAGTACAGCGCGTGGAATCTGCGACGGGCACATCTCCATCAAACGTGCGACACGCCCAACCAATATAGAAGGTTCCCGCAGGATCCTCATCGGTGCCACCACCGGGCCCCGCATACCCCGTGGCGCTTACGGCGATATCGCTCTGGAACAGCCTCAGCGAGCCGGAAGCCATCTCGCGCGCTGTCTGAAACGACACTGCGGTATAGCGATCGAGCGTTTCCTGCGAGACGCCCAGAACGCTATGCTTAATCTCATCGCAATAAGTCACCGCACCGCCGCGCAATACCGCCGAGGCGCCAGGTATATCGGCAATCGTCGAGGCGATTAGGCCCGCCGTCAGCGACTCTGCCGTCGATACCGTCACACCAAGGGCGCTCGCGCGCTCAACGATATCGCGCGCTAGCTCCTCGTTGTGCGCGACAATCCGCGAAAAAGACTCCGTCATACCCACCAAGACCTAGACCGAAAAGACGATCTTGCGGCAGTTCCAGAAGTACTGGGCACCCGAGACGATGGTCAGGATAACGGCAACGGCATACAAGAAGCGTGACACCGAGTAGATACCGAGCGTCAGCGCCACCGGGCAAAGGTGGAGGCCAGCCATCGCAAAGACACACAGATAGCCGCAGATGGAAACCATCGTGGTCGCAGTCTTGTACTTGCCAAGCTTATCGGCCGCAACGACCACGCCGGCGGCGCTTGCGACCATGCGCAAAGCACTCACCAAAAGTTCGCGAAACAGAATGATGAACACGGACCACACGGTCACCGCGCCAAAATCCAGGAACAACAGCAGGGCTGAGAAAACCAGCAGCTTATCGGCGATGGGATCCAAAAACTTTCCGAAGTCGGTGATCTCGTTGCGCGAACGTGCCAGATAGCCATCAACCTTGTCGGTACACGACAAGATGACGTACAGGATAAACGCAGCGGCAGCGAGCGGGCCGTCAAAGGTGCTCCAGTCCGTACCGGCAACGCTCGTGTGAGACAGGGCCGAGACGATCATGAACACCGGGATAAAGACGATGCGCACGCATGTCACGATATTGGCGGGCGTCCAGACACTCGTCAGTTCCTTATTGCTCTCGTTAGCCACGACGCTCTCCTACTCCACAACATGACCGATAAGCTCGTAGCAGAAGCTATCGGTAAACTCGACGGTCAGAATATCGCCCACGGACGCCTCACTGGCATCCAGGTGCACCGCACCATCGGAATCGGGCGCCTGGAACCAGGCATGTCCGATGAGCTCGACACCGTCTTCAGTCTCCTCGATGCCGTCGACAATCACCTGGGCACGCTCGCCCACATGAGCGGCCGTCGCGGCAAAGCCGAGCGACTCGGCCAAATCCATAGCCTCCTGGGCACGCTCGAGCTTAACCTCCTCGTCGACCTGCCCCTCCATCTTGGCGGCCAAGCTGCCCTCCTCCTGTGAGTAGGCAAAGACGCTCGTATAATCAAACCCGACAGTGTCCATAAAGTCGATAAGATCACGGAACTCATCGTCGGTCTCGGTCGGGAAACCTACCATAGCCGTGGAGCGGATCACGATACCGGGAATGCGCTCGCGCAAGTCGCGGAAGAGGTCCTCGAGCTCTTGGCGCGATCCAGAGCGACGCATGGCCTTAAGGATGCGCGCGTCACAGTGCTGGACGGGAATGTCGATATAGGGCAGCACCTCGGGCGTATCGCGAATGGTCTCAATAAGCTCGTCAGTCATGCCCTCGGGCTGCAGATAGAGTACGCGCACCCAAACGTTGTGCGGGCGAACAGCCTCGGAGACCGCACGCAGCAGCTGAGCCAGGTTGCGCGGCGAGCCCTCGGCGACGTCATCGTCGGCAAGGTCGGTACCCCAAATACCCGTGTCCTGACCAATCAGCACAATTTCGCGCACACCGCCGGCAACCAGGTCGCGTACCTCCGAAATAATGCTCTCGGCATTACGCGAATGATAACGACCGCGGATGTAAGGAATCATGCAGAAACTGCAGAAGCGATTGCAGCCATCTGAGATCTTGACGTAGGCAACGGCACCTTCTACGGTACGCTTGACCTGCGGGATATAGGCCGCGATCTCACGCTCCACCCCCAGTACGCCATCGATGACGGAAACGATACCGTCTTCCTCGTCGGCCTTCACAAAGGCAGCGACCTCGGGCAGCTCGTCGGGAAGGTCGTCACCATAACGCGACGGAACGCAGCCGCACATGACGATCGGGCAGGAGCGAACGCCGTCCTGCACCTCGTTGGCGAGCTCGAGCGTGGTCTCGATGCTCTCGGACGTTGCCGAGGCAAGGAACGAGCACGTGTTGACGATGGCGATATCGGCATCGCGCGGATCAAATGCCTCCTCATAGCCCGCGGCACACAGCAGCGAACGCATGCGGTCGGTATCGACCTCGTTCTTGGCGCAGCCAAGCGTAATATAGAGTACGGAACCCAACGGAGTATCCATGTTGGAGAGCGGTCCTTTCGAGTAAATTAGCGGTAGTTGGTAAACTGCAGCGGCTGGCCGTAGTCCTGGTCGCGCAGGAACTGAATTACGGTCTGCAGGGCGTCCTTGGAAGCCGAGGAAACACGAAGCTTGTCGGCCTCAATGGCCACCTTGACCTTAAGCTTTTGATCCTTGATGTCCTTATTGATCTTCTTGGCGGTCGTCTGGTCGATACCCTCGACGATGTGACCGAGCACGCGCACCGTGCCGCCCGAAGCCGCCTGCGGAGCGTCCCAAGAAACGGCCTTGAGGTCGATGCCGCGCTTGATGAGCTTGGAGCTCAGCACATCGATAATCTGCTTGGAGACAAAATCGGCCGGAGCGTTAATCGTAAAGAGTTTGTCGCCCTTCGAGAACTCGATGGTAGCGCCGGAGTCCTTAAGGTCATAACGCTGAGAAATCTCTCGAGTGGTCTGCTGGAAGGCGTTGTCGACCTCCTGCATGTTGACCTCGGACACAACGTCAAAGCTGGAATCTTTAGCCATGGTTTATCCTTTCGCTGCGGAGCAGTCTAGTAGCTGTCGTACGAATAGTCGGTGGAGTCGGTCGTCGCTTGGCCGTCGGTTACGGTATCGGTACCGTCAGCTGACTGAGCATCGGTGGCATCCGTGTCGTCAGTACCATCTGCATTGCCAGTGTCGTCGGCAGTTTCGCCCTTTTCGGAGTCCGAGGTCTCCTTCTTGGGAACGGTAATGGTTACGCGTGCGACACCAGATGTCTTGGTATCGTAGCGAACCTTTTCACCGTTCTTGGTGACGGTAACATCTGAAGGCTTAGACGTGGTAATCTCAATCGAGGATTCAGGCGTGTACTCCTGCTCAAAGGGGCCGGTAGCCTGAGCGCCATAGACCGACTTGCCATCGACCTTAACCTCAATCCAAGCAGTCTTACCCTTGGCAACGGACACCTTAACCTTCGTAGCCTCGTTCTCCTTTTTATTAGATGCGGTTTTGGAGGCATCAGAGCCGGTGGACTCATCAGAGTCCTCATCTTCGTCGGTCGAATCGACCTTTTTAGAAGACTTTTTGGTTGTCGTCTTGCTTGCCACAGGGGCCTCCGGCGTCGTCTCGGGCGTCGAGGAGCCACAGCCACGCAAAAGCACCGCAATGAGTACGATCAGCAACAAGACAACGGCACCGATGCCGGCATAGACGATACGTAGATCAAGCCCATTATTTTGCGGCGCACGAGAGCCCCCACGCGCGCGACTTGCACCGCCCCGTGCCCCACCTTGAGGTGCACGGCCGCGAGGGCCATCAGAGCGACCACGATAGTTACCCTGTCGTTGCATGCCACGACGACCTGAGCGAGGCGCAAGCTCGTCACGACCCTGATAGTCACACTGACCAGAGCGCGATGTCGAAGGACGTCGCCCATAAGGTTGCGACTGCGAACGAAGACGCGGCGTCACCTGTGTGGTATCGGCATCCGCGAAACCGCCGCGAGGACGGACCGTCGATGTCCCGCGATACGAACGTCCGGAATAACTACCATCGCCATAGCCTGCCCGAGGATCACGCGCAAGACCGCGAGCAGCGGGAAGTGCGCGGTCATCGGGCGCTGGCGTACTGCGAAAACGATCACGCTGCAATCGAATCTCTTCTGTTGATCCCGTCTCTGTTATATAGCCGGCTTGCGGAGGGCGCTGTCCATAGCGTGTCGAGCGTCCTCCCTGAACCATCAAAAAGCGACCGTTATCGACCGATGAACGCGAATTGACATAGCCCGCGGCGTCCTGAAAACGGCCGCCTTGTTGCGACGTCTCGCGTTCATATGTCATCAACTCGTCAAAATAGGCATTGACGACCTCGCGCGGGTTAAGCCCCAAAAAGCGAGCATAGCTTGAAATCATACCCTGCGCATAGCCGCGCGGGGGCATCGACGCAAAGTTACCGGTCTCGAAATACTCGATGATCTGCGGTCTGATTTTGATGGTATTGGCGACCTGCTGAATGGAAAGGCCCATTCGGCGACGCTGCTCGAGCAGCATGTCACCAAAGCGTGCAGCCATCAGAATCCTCCAAACTCACGATCTTCACGTGCCATCTCGGCGTCGACGGATTCCAACGCTGCAAGCCCCTCCTCATCCAGAAGGACCTCGCGCGGTTTGGAACCGTCGGGCGGGCCGACGACACCCTTTTCTTCCAGCATGTCCATAATACGCCCGGCACGCGCATAGCCGACCTTGAGGCGGCGTTGCAGGCCAGATGTGGAGCCCAGCTGCGATTCCACCACAATATGGGCGGCTTCCCAGATAAGCGGATCGTCATCCTGCGGCTCGGCAACTCCGGTCCGGACAACACCGCCACCACCTGCCATGGACATCGAGGCGGGAGCCACGGCAGAAAGAATCTCCTCGTGGTAGTCCGGCTCGCTCTGAGATTTGACGAACTCGACGATCTCATTGATCTCGTCATCCGAAACAAAGCAGCCCTGGATACGGCGAGGCTTGCCCCAATCAACCTTAGAGAACAGCATATCGCCCAGACCGGTGAGCTTTTCGGCGCCCATCTGGTCGATGATGACGCGAGAATCGATGCCCGTAGCGACGTTAAAGGCAATACGGTTGGTAATATTGGCCTTGATGAGACCCGTCACTACGTTGGAACTAGGGCGCTGCGTGGCCACGATAAGGTGGATACCGGCGGCACGGCCCAGCTGGGCGATACGCACGATCGACGCCTCGACGTCCTTGCCGGCAACCATCATCAGGTCCGAGAGTTCGTCGATGATGATGACCAGATAGGGCATCTTTTGCGGCGGATTGTCGTAATGCTCAAACTCGCCGGCGGCCTGTTTTTCGTTGTAGGTCGAAATCTTACGGACGTTGAGACGTTCGAAGACCTTCAGGCGGCGCTCCATTTCGGACACGGCCCACTGTAGGGCACTCGCGGCCTGCTTGGGCTCGGTTACGACGGGCACGTAGAGATGCGGCAGGCCGTTGTAACCCGCGAGTTCGACGCGCTTGGGGTCGACCATGATCAGGCGAACGTCCTCGGGAAGCGCGCGCATGAGCAGGGTTGTGATAATGGAGTTAATCATGACTGACTTACCGGAACCGGTGGTACCGGCGATCAGCAGGTGGGGCATCTTGGCGAGATCGGCAACGACCGGCGTACCCTCGGCATCGCGACCGATGGCCAGCTCGAGCGGGCCGCCCTTCACATAGGGCAGCACGTCACCCAGATTGACGTTTTGACGTTTGCGGTTAGGGATCTCGATACCGACGAGCGAAGTACCGGGAATCGGAGCAAAGATACGCACCGACTGGGCAGCAAGCGAAAGCGCGATATCGTCCTCGAGGCTCGAGATCTTGCTCACGCGCTCGCCCTCGCCGGGCTGTAGCTTAAAGGTCGTCACCGTGGGGCCGGCAATCCAGCCGACAACGCGGGCGCTTCGGCCAAACTCAAGCAAGGTCGACTGCAGCGACTCGGCGGTCTGCTCCAACTCCTTATCAGAAGACGCGGCAGACGCCGACTGTGGGTTGGCGTGCAGGATTTCGAGCGGCGGGAGCTTGAGGCCGCCCGATTCTTCGCCCTCACTATCCGCAACGGCTTTATCCGCTCCCCCATCGCTGGCTGCCGGTGCTTCGGCAGCGCTCGCAACGGACGCGTCGGCAACCTTGGGATGCTTGAGGAAATCAGGAATCTGCGGGGCAGCCGAAACCGGATTCACGGCAAACGGCGGCTCGGACTCATCGACCTCGGCGGGATCGTCTTCCATCGAAAGCTGGCCGGTCACCTGTCCGCGCTTGGCATGGCGACGCGGCAGCAAGGTTGTCTTGGCGGACTCGAGCGGAGCCTCGTCGTCCTCGTCATCGCCCTCAGTGAGTT
This sequence comes from uncultured Collinsella sp., assembly GCA_902464485.1. Taxonomy (GTDB): domain Bacteria; phylum Actinomycetota; class Coriobacteriia; order Coriobacteriales; family Coriobacteriaceae; genus Collinsella. The sequence continues at coordinate 18,761 of CABQJJ010000025.1, forward strand.
CGATTTCGCTATCGGACCAAGACGGATCCGGCTCGCTTGTATTGAGTTTAGGCACGGCTTTGCTCTTCTTGACGTGACGGCGCGGCAGCAGCGTGGTCTTGGCACGCTCGGCCTCCACTGCCTCGGACACATCGACAAACGGATCCTCATCGTCTTCGTCCAGAACAGGATCGACATTATCGCCCATAACCGTGGTCACGGCGGAATCGGAGCCCTTTTGGCGCAGAATGCTCAGGTGCGGGCGAGCAACACCGGGAACCGAAAGGGCATCGTCGTCACCCCACGGGCTCGCATTGACGTCGGCACGACGGTGCTCGGCAAAATCGGCCGCACGATCGCGGGCAGAGCGCAGCACACCGCCCACCGAAAAGCCGATGATGACCAAACCCACGACGACAAGGCCCAGCAGGACCACCATCGCGATAGGCTTACCCAGGCCGTTCTGCAGCGTGCTTGCGATAAAGGCACCGATGTAGCCACCCGAAGCGGACAGGTTTTGCGGTGTGAACATAAGGTCGCACGAATCACCCGTATCCGGCACCATCAACGACAGGATGGAAACCACGGCCACAAAGACCACGGTGCCGCCTGCAACCGAGCGCACGTTAAGCGGCGAATCCTCGCCCAAAAAGAGCGTGGCGGCAAACAGCAGGATGACGATCGGCAGCACGTAAGCACCCAGGCCAAAGCCCAAGTGGTAGAAACCGGAAACAGCGGCCGTAACTGGTGCGCTCGCCGGCGAAATCACGGCGATGAAGGACGCAATAGCCAGCACGGCAATAACAACGCCCGCGATATCACGGTTGGCCGAAGGCTCGACCAAGGGTTCAAAATCCTCGAACTCGTCCTCGTGACCCTTATTGGCACGAAGATGGGAACCGGCACCCTTAGCAGATGCCGGTTGGTTGTTGGCCTTATTGCCTTTGGCGTTTTGTGCAGATCCGCGCGCCAAACTAAACCTCCATGACGACCGGGATGATCATCGGGCGAGTGCGCGTACGGCTCCAGATAAAGTTGGAGAGCGAGTCGCGCACGGCCTTGCGAATAGCGTCGGAACCGCTGCTGGTGAAGCTGAACTTGCCCTTCTCGATCGTCTTCATGATGGACGCGGAGGCATCCTCGGAGAACTGGTCGTCGATGGCAAACGAAACACCGCGGCCCGAGAACTCGATGGCCTCGATCTTCTTGTGCTTAAGCGAGACGATGGCGACGGCCGTGACCATACCGTCATTGGCGAGCTTCTGACGATCGCGCAGGACGATGGGGTCGGTATCGCCGATACGCAGACCGTCGACGTAGACGACGCCGGACTCGACGGGCGTGCCGCGCTTGACGATGCCGCCACGCATCTCGAGCGTTTCGCCGTTATCGAGGATAAAGATGTGATCATCCTTAATGCCCATCTTACGGGCAAGCTGGGCATGGGCACGCAGGTGAACGGCCTCGCCGTGAACCGGCATAAAGTAGGTGGGCTTGGCCATGGCCATCAGAAGCTTGAGCTCCTCCTGGCTACCGTGGCCCGAGACATGGACGAGGGCACGATTCTTATCCCACACGTCGCAGCCAAGCTTGGCCAGGCTGTTGACGACCTGTTGCACGGCCTTCTCGTTGCCAGGAACGGGCGTAGCGGACAGGATGACGGTATCGCCCTCGTGGATAGAAAGCGTCTTGTGCTCGCCATTGGCCATGCGGGACAAGGCCGAAAGCGGCTCGCCCTGAGAGCCGGTGCACATGACGACAATCTTGTCGTCGGGCAGGTTATCGATATCGAAGGCATCGATGATATCGGCATCGTCGATGTTGAGGTAACCCAACTCACGCGCCACGCGGGTGTTGGTGAGCATGGAGCGGCCGGTCACGACGACCTTACGACCGCACTTGCGGGCAGCGTCGCAAATCTGCTGCAGGCGATGGATGTGGCTCGAGAACGACGCGACGAACACGCGGCCCGGGGCGTTCTTGATGGCATGCAGCAAGTTGGGGCCCACCTCGGCCTCGGACTTAGTAAAGCCGGGAACCGTGGCGTTAGTGGAGTCGGACAGCAGCAGGTCGATGCCCTGCTTGGCAAAGCGGCTGATGGCGGCATAGTCGGGCGTGACGCCATCGATGGGCGTCTGGTCGAGCTTAAAGTCACCGGTGTGCATAACGGTGCCCTGGTTGGTGCGAATGAACACGCCCAGAGCGCCGGGGATGGAGTGCGTCATCGAGAAGAAGTCGAGCGAGATGCCACCCAAATTGACGTGGCTTCCGCCCTTGACCTCACGGAACTTGGGCGCGCGGATGCGGAACTCGGAGAGCTTGCCCTCGATAAAGCCGAGCGTAAGCTTGCTCGAGAAGATGGGCACCTTATTGTTGAGGTCCTGCAGCAGGTACGGAAGCGAGCCGGTGTGGTCCTCGTGTCCGTGAGTGACGACGATGCCGCGGAGCTTCTCCTCGTTCTCCAGCACATACGTGTAGTCAGGAAGCACCAGGTCGATACCGGGCTGGGAGTCGTCGGGGAACATGAGGCCGGCGTCGACGAGCACCATGTCGTCGCCGCACTCGAAGACCGTCATGTTCTTGCCGATGCCGTCAAGGCCGCCGAGCGGAATGATCTTCAAGGGAGATGATTTTTTAGCTGCCATAGGTGAGTGTTGTTTCCTTTCTTCGAAACAGGTCTGGAACAACCGACGGGGCGCTTCTGGCAAACCGACCGCCGGGAACGTACAACGTGTATCACAGAGTCGATGCAATAACTTCAGTATGATACCCATTTGCCCACCAACAGACCACTCATGCATCAAAGCCCCATCTGAACCGGTCTATCCCGCTGGTTTCCCGTGGGGCGGGCACTGATGAAGTTTCCTGCTCTACAGTCCTGCTCACGACGGAGGCCACATTAAGTGGCCTCCTGTT
>CABQJJ010000026.1 GCA_902464485.1 uncultured Collinsella sp.
GAACCCGCGAGTGTCAGCTTGGGAAGCTGATGCCTTACCACTTGGCGATGCCCGCATATGCGGGGATAGTATAACGCGGGCATCTTGTTGGGCACAAGGGTGGCAATTCATGTTTTCCTTGTAGGGAATCGTCAAATAGTCCTCCCATTTATGGAGACTCGAGTCTTTGGGGGCCTTTCTTTAACCCCATTGAGCTGCACTCTTTCTCGATTGTTTTTACACGGCCGTTAATTGTCGGCCATTGGGCAAGCTATTGGACAGGCTGCGGTACTTACCCGCACGAATCGCGGCGTTAGCCTCACCCCACACGCCGCGATGTACCCGTGCGGCGCTCAAGGGATAAGGAGCAGTCATGTCCAACACACCCACGCACTCTGTCCACAGCGCAATCGCAGCAGGTCCGCTGCTCCTTCTCCTTCTTCTATTTATCGGTGTCATGACTCCAGTCTCTGCATTTGCTGTTGACGGTCATGGAGCGCTCGGTTTTCGCACCATCAGCAAAGAGTGTGGGCCATTCCTTGTCGGTAAATACGAGGCGCAGGATTCGTCGGTCGCCTATTGTATGGATCAAGAGCGGGACTGGCCCACAGACCCGGGAAACCCTTGGCTTACCTACACTCAGGGTTGGGCATGGCTTGATAACGAATTCGCCGCCATCATCTGCCACGGATACCCATCTTCATCGTCGTTCAACGGGCACAAGCTCTCACCCGACCGCGCTCGGGCGGCTACCCAAATTGCCATCTGGATGCTCAAGGGCACCACGCACACCGATGGCGCTTTTTCATATACAACTGCACGAGGTCATACCGTAAGCGGCAATTTCACCAATATAGACAGCGAAGTCGTGGCGGCAGCACGCTGGCTCCACGACGGCGCAAAGTCAGGAGCTCTCAAAGCAGCGCCCCATCGCGTGCGGCGCTACATAGGAGCCGTCTCGGGAGGTAACCTTCGCCAGGATATGCTCCACGTGCTCCCCACCGTCTCCGTGTCATTCCAAAAAACCTCGGCAAACGCCACGATTACGAGCGGAAACAGTTCATATCGTCTGGACGGAGCAGTGTTTGATATTTTTGAAGCCGCTAGCGGCGCGCGCATCGGCAGCATCAAGATGGACGGTAAAGGGCGCGCTCGGGCAACGCTCTTGCCCAATACGGCATACTACTTAGTTGAGGCAAAAGCGCCGGCAGGCTATGTCCCCCGAAGCGACCGCATAGCCTTTACCACGAGCAGCAGCGGAGGAAACGTTGTCATCGAAGAGCAGCCAGGAGCTATTTCCCTGAGTATCGTGAAATTCGATGCCGCAACGGGAGCTTCTCCCCAAATTGGAGCCTCTCTTGCAGGCGCGGAATTTACCTGCGTCTCACAATCGACCCCCGGTTGGTCGCGAACCGTCACGACCGATGAAGACGGGCGGGCAGCACTCGATAATATCCCATTGGGCACTTTCACTATCTATGAGTCAGTCGCGCCCGAAGGCTATCTGCCCTGCGAAGACACCTGGACCTACACCGTCGGTCCAGATCAGATGAACAGCACGGGTATCGTTGAGCTCGAGAGTCTCATTCCCAACACCCCCATCGCATTTGATATTGAAGTTTCGAAATTCAAAGACAGCGGCAACGACGATGAATCCGGGCTGGAACAGCCAGCAGAGGGCGTTGTCTTTGAGGTTATTAGCAATAGTTCCGGACAGATCGTGGGCAAGCTGACCACAAATAGCCACGGATTCGCATCGACCGAAGATCAGGGGGAATCATGGTTTGGAGAAGGAGAACGTCCCGACGGTGCCCGTGGCGCCATCCCCTATGACCGCGCAGGATACACCATTCACGAGGTTGAGGACACTGTTCCCGAAGGCTTCAAACGAGCAGGAGACTGGACTATCTCCGCCGAGCAAATCACCAATGGCGCCAAACTCCAATTCATTGTCGACAACCACGCCATATCGACCCATCTTCAGATCGTAAAGCGAGATGCTCGGACGGGCAAAGCCGTTCCGCTTGCGGGATTTGCCTTTCAGCTGCTCAATAGCGAACATAAACCCGTCTCTCAAACATGTTGGTATCCCTCCCATTCCGTTATGAGCACCTTTGTAACCGACCGGACGGGATCCGTCACGCTGCCCGAGCCGCTCAATCCCGGCACCTATTACATCCGCGAAACCAAGGCCATGGCCCCTTATCTCAACGCCGAAAACCTTGAGCTGAAGATTCCCGCGAACGCAGACCTGACACCTGTCGCAATCGCCTCTTTTTATGATCACGCCGCAACGGGTCGCATCGAAATTGTTAAAACAGACGCTGTGGACGGCAGGGCTCTCGCGGGAGCGGTGTTTGAGATACGGGCCGCCGAAGACATCATCGGTCCCGATGGCAGCGTAGAAGCCTTGGCAAAGGAGACAGTTGCCACCATCAAAACCGACAAAACGGGAGAGGCATATGCAGACCAGCTCCCATTAGGATGTGGCACTGCGCACTACGAAGTTGTTGAAACTCATTCTCCCGAGGGATACTTGCTTGATTCGACGCCGCGCCCCGTGGAACTGGCATACACTGACCAAGAAACGCCTGTGGTCTGCGCCCAAATCGACGCCGTCAACGAGTACACCAAAGTCGATCTCTCCAAAATTGACCTAACCGGTAAAAAGGAAATTGAAGGCGCGCGCCTTGTGCTATTAAATGCGGATAACGAGCAAATCGACGCGTGGACCTCGACGGGTACGCCGCATCGCATCGAGCACCTTAAACCCGGCACCTATACCCTCCGCGAAATAATGTCGCCACGAACCTACGACCTAGCTGAAGATGTGACCTTTGAAATTAGGGAAACGGGGAAGATCCAGACGGCAGCAATAAAAGACGCGCCCATCGAAATCAAAGGAAGTGTTGACAAGCGTCAGGAGATCGCACAGCCACCCACAAAGGGATTCACGGTTAACGGCGACGGCAAAAATCGTGCTGTAGCACAAACCGACAAAAACGGTTCCTATACCTATACCGTCGATGCCAAAAATGAATCAAATACCTGGGTTGATGAATTCACGCTTACAGACGCTCTCGAGTGTGCGAAAGCCGGAACGGCTCAGCTCGCGTCCATAGAGACGCCAATAGCGGTTGGCGATCTTAACGGACTTTGCAACGTTTGGTATCGGACCACCCCAACGGAAACGCTCGACACCGACGAAGAGCTCAATGCAACCCTCGATGACGGGCATTCAAACCCCTGGTTACAGACCGATGAAGCCAGGGAGCACTTGGGGCAAGACGCACGCCTGGTCGACTACGAGGACTGGCACCTGTGGAAAGCCGATGTTCCGACCACGGAATCCATCACTCTCAAGGTTGAGGACCTCAATCTGCCACAATCTTCTGTCGTTACGGGCGTCCGCTTTGAATACGGCGCTGTATCCGCCGACTTCACAACTAGGTATGACGAGAAATCATGGCAGCGCGACGACCTTAAAAGCGAACACGACGATCTAGACGACGCGACGGCATCGCTCGGCCCAAATGTACACGGCGCGCGCATCCACATGCACGCAACTTCGTCCTACAACCCCCAGACGGCAATTGTCAACAGCGCCCATGTTGATCTCTGCCGAAACGGAGGCGGCGACAAACTCGAATCGCATGACGAGGACCGTGTCGTTCAGCTCTGCGCCCGCGAACGTGATCTGCCGAGCACGGGCAGCACTCCCATCGCCGCAACGCTCACCGCCCTCTTGACCGCAGGCGGTGCGGCAATTTGGATGTCGTGCGGGAGGCGAATGCTCAAGAAACATTAGAGCGAGTACGCAAAAATGCGGGCGAGCCGATACATCGGCTCGCCCGCATACCACTATTCAACACACCGTTTCTATTCTGCAGAAGCAGAGCCTTCACCGGCAAGCGACTGATCAGTGTCAGAAATACCGTCGGCACCCAAGTTTTGCTCGTGCCGCACTTCCTCGCTAATCGTAGACTCGGGCGTGGAACCCTTGACGCCCACAACATAGGCAGCGCCAAACCCCAAGGCAATGGCAATTAAGACCAAAATGAGATAGATAGGCCAATGCCGCTTAATGTACGAAAACACGCTGACTCCTTTTAACCCAGCTACGAGCGACGGATGACTTCGGTCACAACCTCGGACACCGTAGCGATATTCGAGGGGTTGACGTTGTAGGGCAAATCGTCTTCAGTGCGAGCACACGCCAGACGCGGTCCATCCACACCGGCAATAGTAAGGGCACGGCGGCTCGCCTCAAGGGCGGCGTAGGAGTCCGTCCGAGCGTAGGGCATCTCAAATGCGCCGCAATCAACGTGGAACGATTTGCAAACCTTTCCAACCAAGTTCATGATGCGTCGATCGCCCTTAAGCAGTCGCTGCTCGCCCTCAACGGTGACCATCGAAAGCCTGCCGGCACCAACGGACTCAAGATTGATAAAGAACACGCCGCGGAGCTTATCGCGATGCGAGGCCAAAAACGCCTTCATGCCGGCGCCGTCGCAGTCCGAAGCGCCCGTTGCAACAAACCAGATATCGTGACCAAGCAGCTCATCGTCGCCCATAGAGGCAACAGCCGAAAGCATGTCTTCGTCCGAGGCACCATCAGAAGATGCGGCACCGCCCTTCCAACCGCTATTGTCATCCTCGAAGTTATCCCACGAGCCTATGCCGCGGCCTGATTTTTTAGCATCGTAATCGTCGTCGACTCCGAGCCAATCGCTCATGCTGTCCTGTTCATTCTTTTTCTTGCGGCCAAACAGCCCGCCTAAACCACGCTTCTGAGGCTTTGAGCCCACAGCCGAGGGAGCCGAGATGGTCTCGAGCGACTGGACCGCCGGCGAAGCGGGCACAGAGGGAGCAACGGGAGCTGCCGTAGGCTCAGGACTCTGAGTCGAGGCGAAGGGGTCATCGGTCTGGGCAGAGGGGTCGGGAAGATCGAACAAAGATGTGCGAGACGCTGCATTAGCCTGCTGCATCGAAGGCAGCGACGGATCGGGGACCGAGGCCAGCGGCGACGAAGAAGGTGCAGGCGCGGAGGCCGGATCGGGGATATTCATTTGCTGGCGCGGGGGCACCTGAGACGAAATCTGCGCCATGAGGGAGTCAACTGTCTCGTCCTGTGTGGGAGCGACATTTGCCACCGTGGCACCGGGGTCGCTCGGCGCGGGCATGGTAAAAATCTGCGTAGAATAAGGCCTGGACTCATCCGTCTTGGGAGCCTCGTCAATCGCAGGGGACTCCTGCTCCATAGCAGGAGCCTCGACCTGCTCGGGTGCGCTGGCCTCAACGGAATCGGCCTCGTCGACAACCGAATCATCGGCGGCGTCCTGGGCATCACCGGAGATGGGAAGGGGCTCGGCAATTGCGGTGCCCTGTTTCTCAAACGTCATCGTGGCATCAAATGACATGGTGCTATCGACCGGCTGCTGCGCCTCAAAGGATGTCGTAGCCTTGGCAGCGTCAGCGGATGTCGGCCGCGGAGCCTCGAAGGACGTCGTGGCGTCGGTGACATCGACAGGCTCCGGCTGTTCGGCCTCGCCCTGCTCGAACTCCTGTGCCGCACGCTCACGCTCGGCCTCGGCGGCCTGCTGCTGGGCGATGGCCTCCCGCTCGGCGGCCTCGCGGGCAGCGGCGCGCTTTTCCTCAAAGTCGTCGACGAACTTCTTGCCCTTCGCAAGGGCGCCCTTAAAGAAGCTAGAAGCGCTGGCACCAATCGAGGAGAATGCGGAAGCGATATCGGCATGGGGCGTTGTCGAGGGAAGCTCGGCCGAGAAATCGGTGTCACTCTCATAGGACACGCGTTGCGGATACTCGTCATAGTCTTCGTCGACGGTCTCGTCTTCAACCTGTGCCGGAGCGGCAGGCGCCAGAATATCCAGACCGGCTGCAGGATCGAGCGCGGGCTTTTCGTCAGACTCCGCGGCAGCAACAGGGGCAGCGACCGGCTCGGCGGGAGCAACAGCCGCGTTGGCCGCGGGCGCAGGCTCCTGTGCAACGGGAGCAGGCTCCGGCTCAAACGTCGGCTCCTCGCCCTCTTCGTAATCGAGCGTGCAGGACTCGGGAAGCATGCCGAGCGCACGGATGGCATCCGAACCAAAGCGGATATTGCCGGCGGCATTGCGATAGAGCTTGGGCTTGGGCTCGGCGACTTCGACCACCGCGGGCTCCTCCGCCGGCTCGGCAATAGGCTTTTCTTCGGTGGACACTTCGGCCTGGGCAGTCTGGTCTTGAGCCTCGGGGGCGATAACACCGATCAGTGTCTCGTCGGCAGAGGCATCCTCAAAACCATCGATCTGTCCATCGAAAGCCTCGTCCTGCTCGGGTATATCGACAGGCGCCTCCGGCTGGCCAAACTCGTCCTCGTCGTAGGAAGGTTCCTCATATTCAATGGTGTTGCCGTAGTCGTTTTGCTGCTGGGCCGCGGCATACTCGGCCGCCGCACGCGCCATTTCCTCGGCGCGACGCTTCTGCTCGCCAAAATAGGTATCGAATGGAATGTCGTCGGGGAACTCGTTTTCGCCCTGATAGGGGGCAACGTTGTCCATGACACCGAGCATGGCGGCAACAGAGGACTTGTTGCACACTGCGCCAGACGTGTAGGGAAGCACAAAACGGTTGGAGATGATATTGGCGGCGTTGGCCAGTGCCACAAGGGAGGCCAGAATCGCAACAACCCACAGCAGCACCTTGAGCACGCCGGGAAGCGGCAGGATACGCAGGATGGCGACAGCCGCGGGCGCAATCGTAGCGACAGGCAGGAGCTTGGCGATGAGCGCGCGATACGGAGCGTAGGGCTCGCGAGCAAGGAGCTCGGCACGGGGGGAATCATAGTGCGCCACCACGACGACCGGGCGGTTGCGCGGAGACGCAAGCGGGCCCGAGGCCTTGTGATAGGCGATGACATTTTGGCTCACACCGGTCTTTCCCAGGCGCGAAACCACGGGATGCCCCGTGCGCTCGAGCACGTAGAGCACGGCACCGACAATGGCCAGCAAGGTGCCGACCAAGCCGATACCGCCGCCGATGCCCATCAGCAGGGCGCCGGCAAACGCCAGAATACCGGTAACAGCAAACGCCAACCTGCTGGGCGCGGGAGCATTAAATTCCTGCACCTCGGGGTCAAAGCCGTGGTTGCGGAAAATCTGAGCGATATCCTCGGCAGCCAGGCGCTCTTCTTCGCTGCACGCCGGCGTAATGCCGGTGTTCTGCAGCAGGTGGTTAATATAGTTCTGGGTGTTCGCCATGTGCGCTCCACATCCATAATCCGACAAATAGGCCCAATGCATGCACATTAGAACCGTATATAGTCGAAAGTATACCCCGAGCGAGCGCAAACGACCGAATTCTGGGCATCTTAACGCCCCACACGGACATGGATATAGCCTAATCTCCATATCGGACTAAAATCATGACATCAAACACTCTTCTCATGCGAGGATCCTATGATGGCTAGCGCATCGACCATGACAAATAAAAAATCCGCACCGGGACCGGTCTTCGACAAGGCGGCTCAGCGCATCCTCAACCTCTTTTTTGTACTCAACAGCTCCCCTGAGCCTTTGACCACCGAGCAGATCGTCTTGGACTCTGACTTGGGATACGGCTCGGGGAATATCGATTCGGACAAACGCAAGTTTCGGCGCGACCGAGATAAACTTCTCGAACGAGGCATCGTAATCAAAGAAGTTCGTGAAGCGGGGGCCCAAGAAACCGAAGAGAGCGCATGGACGGTCGACCGCGACCACACATTCGCCGCCGGCGGCCTGATTACCGCCGATGATGCCGACCTTTTGATGGTTGCCATCGACCAGGCGCTCGTCTCGGGATCTACTGCTTTCGCCACCCCGCTTGCCGATATCCGATCCAAAATCGCTTACCTTACCGATAGGGCAGATGTTGGCGATCCGATGATTCGCCACTCCCCTATGGCCGATGCCGTATGGAGCGCCTTTGCCGAGCGCTGTGCGCTACGTTTTTTATATCGAAACGGACGAGGTGAACAACGAATGCGCACCGTGTGTGTCTACGGCATATTCGAGCACGAAGGCATCGCATATTTCTGCGGCTTAGACAACACCACTAATGCGGTTAGGACGTTTCGTTGCGATCGCATCGTTCGAGCGTGGCGCCCATCGGGCTCCTACGCCATACCCGATGATTTCAATCTAAGCGATTATTTGTTCTTTGAATTTGACTTTGCCGACCGCGAACCCGTTGCGGCAACTTTTTCCTTTGAACCCGAGTCTCCGTCGGACCTGGTGTTCGGACTCACCCATGGACGCGGAAAACTTGACCGCACCGGTGAAGGTTGGCGCTGGACCGTCGGCATACGCGATATCGACGCCGCGGCCACATTCTGCATGGAGCACAGCATGGATGGTATGAGGCCAGTGTCGCCCGACGCCCTCAAGCAAGCATGGAACAATCTGATCGAAAGGACGGTGACCGCTCATGCCCGCGCATAAACTCACTAGTGAGCAAAGACTCTCCCGATCCATCGACATCATGGAGGCCCTCTATGCTGCCGGCGAAAAAGGTATGGGCCGAGAGGAGATATGTAGCCGTTTTAATATTTCCGGCGCGGCGCTCGACGAGATCATTGAAATCATCTCGACTCTGGCTGACCGCGAATCGGGCGCCCGCATCATCTGCGCATGTCACAACGGGCGCGTTTACCTTACCGGCGATGCGGGGCGCGTGTTACCGTTGCGTCTAAGTGCAGCCGAAGGTGCCGTACTCAACCACGAGCTCGAATCGCTCGGAATCGAATCTCGAGCTGCCGCGAGGATTCGCCGCGCCCTCTTGCCCGAAGAACTGGGTTACAACCAACATGTTTATGACACCGTGACTCACGGATCTTATTGGCAGGAGATTAGCTGCGCGATTCAGGATGGCGTACGCTGTCTCATTTCCTACCGCTCAATGGACGACCCGCGCCCCCGCGAACGTACTATCGACCCTTTGCGTGTCGAAACAAACGGCGACAGCACCTATCTGGTTGCCTGGGATATCGAGGTCGACCAGGAGCGCAGATATCGCATGGATAAAATTGAGGACCTCGTCCTCACTGACGATTCCGTGATGCGGCACGAGATGCAAAACAGCTCCCTGCAAGACTCCCTCGCTCAGTCAAACCGGAGCGCAAGACTCTTGATGCCGAACGATCTGGCACAGCGTCTGAACTGGGCAGGCATCGCGTCGATCGATGTCGATGAGACGGAAACGGCAACCGTAACCATACGCTACGGATCCGAACGTTGGCTGTTCAGCCAGATTATTGCGGCCGGCGGAGCCATCCGCATAGCAGATGACACCGCTCTCGCAAAACGTTTATGCGATGCCGCAAAGGCTATGGCCTGTCCACTTTAGCGATGACGCTCATGCGCCTGCCGCCACAGCTGCAGGTAATGGCCAATTTGTGCCGTTTCGATACGCTGATAGGAGCTCGTCGGCAGCGAGGTTAAGAACTTCTTACCGTAGCCCTTCGTCACCAGCCGCGGGTCGGCCAGAATCAGCACACCGCAATCAGTCGATGAGCGAATCAGGCGGCCGGCGGCCTGCTTGACCTCAAGTACCGCCTCGGGCAGCGAGTAGCGCGCCCAAGCGCGGTCCTCGCGCAGATTGCGCTCGCACGAGAGTGGATCAGCGGGACTCGAGAACGGCAGCTTGGGAATAATGACGCAGCGCAATGTCTCTCCGCTGGCGTCAAAGCCCTCCCAGAAAGCCTTGAGGGCAAAGAGCGACGAGGTCGGCTCGTTGATAAACCGGTCGCGCAGGCGACGGGGGGACGAATTGCGCTGTTGGCAATTGAGCTCCAGGCCGGCACGCGCCAGTTTGGGCTCAACCCGAGCGTACAGGTCCTCCATATCGCGCCTGTTGGTAAACAGCGTGAGCACCGATCCACCCATGGCAAGATGGGCATCGACCAGCACCCGCTCGAGCGCGGACAGATAGCCCTCGCGATCGCGCGGGTCGGGGATATCGCCGGCCACGACTACGGCCATGTTCGAATCGAAGTCGTAGCTCGAATCCAAATGTAGCGATGACGATGTCGCCGCACCGATGCGGTCAAGGCCGACGGCATGGTTGAAGTGTTCAAAACTCTTGGAAACCGTCATGGTAGCCGAGGCAAAGATAGCCGTATGCACCTCAGGCAGCCACTCGGTCGCAAGGGCTTCTCCAATGTCGATGCGTTCGGCGGTCATAGATTCTCCGCCCGCGCGTAGGCGGCGGTTGACCTGCAACGAGTACACATAGTGCTCATCGGTGCCGTCAATGATGAGTTTGAGGTTTTCCGCCAACTCGTGCAGACGGCGCGAGATGTCACCCAGGTCAACCACCATCTCGGGCTTATCTGCGGCGACGGCCTGCACCAGTGCGGCGACATTTTTATCCGCCTGCTCCAGTGCATCGATGGCGGCACAGGCAGACTGTAAGAAGTCATGCCAGTCATCTGACTCGCGCAACTCGGGGCCAATCCATAGATTTGTGTTGTCGTAGCCACCACGGGCGCGGCGGCCGAGCTCACGCACGCCGTCAAACACCTCGGCGAGCGCCATGCTCGCGCGGGCGACCGTAGACGTCGCTTTAGCGGTGAGTCCCAAATACAGCGTAGAGCTTTCGGATGTCGCCAAATCGCGAGACACTTGGCTCAATGCGCCGGAGCTCGACCCGCCAAGGCGCTCAAATAGCACGCGGGACTCGTCAGCCGAGACCACGCGCGCCCACTGACGGCGTGCCTCGCGCTCGATGGAATGGGCCTCGTCGATCACCCAGTGGCGGATGGGAGGCAAGATTCTTCCTTCCGCCGCAACGTTGCGGAACAGCAAGGAGTGATTTGTGACCACGACATCGGCATGCGCCGCGCGGCGGCGGGCACCGTGGACGAGGCATTTATCGGGGAAGAACGGACACAGGCGGTGAGCACACTCGCGCGAGGCCGTCGTAAAGTCGGGACGGTTGACGCTGCGCCAGCGAATGCCAAGCGAATCAAGGTCGCCATCGGCTGACTGGCAGACGTACGCCATGATCACGGCAACCGCCGTAAGCGTGTCGGCGGGATCACGTTTGGTTGTAATTTCGACTTGGCTGCGGCTCATACGCTCAAGTTTGCGCAAACACGGATAGTGGTCGTACCCCTTCAATGCGCAAAACGACAAGCCGCCTGGCAGTTGCTCGGCAAGTTTTGGCAGCTCATGGTACATGAGCTGGTCGGCGAGGTTATTCGATTTGGTCGCAATACCAACGGTGATGTTATTACGTCGCGCTGCCTCGGCAAAAGGCACCAGATAGGCCATCGACTTACCGACACCCGTGCCCGCCTCAATCACGCGATGGGTACCCGTGACCAGCGCATCGCGCACTTCAACCGCCATCGCAATCTGCTCATCGCGCGGCTCGTAGGTAGGATACATGCGATTTACCAGGCCACCCGGGGCATAGTCCGCCTCAATCTCTTCGCGACTCGGCATCTTGAGGACCGGCAGTTCGTCGGCATCCACCCGATCATCGGCACGGTCGGCCTTGAGAACGTCAGCGCGAGCTGCGCTGAGCGAAAATATCGAGCCCGGATTCTGGCCAGCCAAAAAAGAAAAAATGGGGCGATAGGACCAGGGCACATCGGGGTGCATGTCGGCCAGGCGCGCCATGAGGCCCTGGGGTAAGTCGGTGAGTGCCACGAGTAACACGCGCCACACGCCGCATAGGGCATCGACATCGGCGTTGGCGCGATGCGACACCGAATCGCAGCCGAACAGGTCGGACATAAATGACAGCTTGTGCGAAGCCAAGCGCGGAAGCGCGATGCGCGACAGCGCCAACGAATCAATCCAGATATCGCTCACGTTGACGCCGCCCTTGACCGACTCAATGAAGGAGCGGTCAAACGTTGCGTTGTGTGCAATGACCGGGCACCCGCCCACAAAATCGGCGAGCGCCGCCACGGCCTCTATGGCAGAGGGAGCATCTGCCACATCGGCATTCGTGATGCTTGTGAGCTCAGTGATTTCAGCAGGAATCAGCTGCTTGGGATGCACAAACGTATCAAAACGGTCAACGACCTCGCGGCCCGATAGACGGGCCGCGGAAATTTCGATGAGCTCGTTATCCTGCACAGACAAGCCCGTAGTCTCGGTATCGAGGACGATAACATCCTCCTCGATAAGGCCAAACGATTGCGTTTGGGCGCGCTCGGCAAGGGTTGCATAGGAATCGATTACAAACTGCGGCGTTCCTGGCGAAACGGCGTCCTCGATTAGCATGCAATGCCCGCTCGACGAAGGCCCATGCGAATCAGGCTGTCGCAAACCTGAGGGAACGTCATGTCGTCGGTATGACGAATCTCATCTGGATACAGCGACGTATCGGTCATCCCGGGGATCGTGTTGGTCTCAAGGATGACGGGGCCGTCCTCGCTCACAATAAAATCGCTGCGCGAGACGCCTAGGCAACCAAGCGCCTTATGTGCGGCACAGGCCAGCTCCTGAGCGCGAGCATAATTCTCAGGCGAAATCTGCGCCGGAATGCGATGGATGTCCGTGGGGTCGACATACTTTACGTCCAGATCGTAAAACTCGCAGTCCTCAGGCTTGCGAATCTCGACAATCGGCAGGGCGCGCACGTCGTTCTCACCGTAGACGCCTACGGTAATCTCGGTTCCCTCGATGCATTTTTCGACCAGCACCTTATCGCCGTACTCAAAGGCCTTGGCGATGGCAGCGGGCAGCTCAGAAGGCTCGTGCACCAGGGAGATGCCGTAGCTGGAGCCGTTGACGGCGGGTTTTACAAAGCAACGCTCGCCACAAATCTCAACGATGCGATCGATATCCACCTCGTCGCCCGCCTCAAGCGCAAGGCCGGGTGCAATGGGGATGCCCGCCTTGGCATACAGGAGCTTCGAGACCTCTTTATCGGCGCCACACGCGCTGGCGAGCACACCCGACGCCGTGTAGGGGATACCCAGCGTCTCCATGGCCCCCTGCATGGCACCATCCTCGCCGCCGGCGCCGTGCATGGCAATAAACGCCACGTCAAAACCGCCAGTTGCCATAGTCACCATAAAATCATCGGCAGCCGTATCGAGCAGCTCCACCGAAGTGTAGCCAGCCTCCTTCAGGGCCACCACGACGTTCTTTCCCGAATTGAGCGAGATCTCGCGCTCGGCGGAATGGCCGCCCGCCAAGACCGCTACGTGCATGTTCTCTAGGCTTTTAACCGGCATGGGCAGACTCCTCCTCTATAATTTCTGCAGCTGATACCATATTGTAGCGATACCCTCTACGTTTCCCCAAAATCGAAAGGCTTCCATGAATCCCAGGACTAAATCTCAGGACATTCGCGACTTGAGCCAAAACGATATTCGCGAGCTCGTAGCCGAACTCGGTCAGCCCGCGTTCCGCGCCAAGCAGCTCATCGAATGGGTTTTCGAGAAGAACGTTTGTTCGTTTGACGACATGACTAACCTTCCCAAGGCTTTCCGCGAACAGCTCAAAGATGCTTTTGCTTTTGACACGCCGACTGAGCTCACCAAGCAGGTCTCCAAAGACGGTTCCCGCAAATATCTGCTCGAGTATCATGACGGTATCTCCGTCGAGACTGTCGGCATGCCTCGTCGCAACAAGCTGTCCGTCTGCGTATCCACCCAGGCAGGCTGCGGTATGGGATGCGCCTTTTGCGCTACCGGTCTCAACGGCCTCAAGCGTTCGCTGACCGCCCAGGAAATCGTCGACCAGGTGCTCCACGTCTCCAACGACTTCGGTGAGCGCGCAACGAGCGTCGTCTTCATGGGACAGGGCGAGCCTTTTGCCAACTATGATGAGGTCCTCAAGGCCCTTCGCATCCTTAACGACCCCGACGGCATCGGCATTGGAGCGCGCCACCTCACCGTGTCTACTAGCGGTGTTATTCCTGGCATTCGCAAGTTTGCCGATATTCCCGAGCAATTCACCCTCGCCGTCTCTCTTCACTCTGCTATCCAGTCAACGCGTAACAAGCTCATGCCGGGCGTCAAGAAATACACACTTCTGCGCCTCCACGAAGCACTTCAGCTTTACACCGAGAAGACCGGCCGCCGCCCAACCTATGAGTACGCTATGATCGAGGGCGTTAACGACACCAACCCCGAGATGCAGGCGCTTTGCGACTTCTGCGAGGGTACGCTGTGCCACGTCAACCTGATCCAGCTTAACGACATTGAAGGCAGCCCGCTCAAGCCTTCACCGATTCATAAGGTCGAAGACCTTCAGCGCCGCCTTGAGTCCCGTGGTATCGAGACCACAATACGCAACTCCCGAGGCAACGATATTGACGCGGCCTGCGGCCAGCTCAAGCAGCGCTTCAAGGTTCAGAAGAACGCATAGGGGAGTCTTGCGCCAAATACGTTTCATGTGAAACATCGAACAGCCCCGGTTGCAGAAACGCAACCGGGGCTGTTCCATATTCATTGGACGCTAGCACTGCTCAGCGGCCATTCCTCATTATTTAACGAAATAAGGGATCCTTATTCTGGCAATCAGACAAGGATCCCTTCAAAATAGGTGAGTGATTGTTAGGTACCTAAAAACCAACGCTTTCCCATTGGCGATTTACCCAATCTTGATTGATCTTGGGATTCTTTGTTACTTGAGCTGTGCGCATAGCAACATCCTCGGTCATAACATCCATTTTCTTTTTGGATGTATCGACGATATCCTGCGCTCCACGAAGTAAACGGCCCCGCAATTCTTCATCTGTTGCAACCTTATATCCCGTATATGCACCGACGGCAACAGTTGCAACCAAAGCTAAAGCAGTCAGAACTTTATTCTTCATCCTGACCTCCCTGGTCAAATTGAATCATTTCACCAAGAATGCGAGACAGTTCCTCTTCATCCTTAAATTCAATCTCGATCTTATTCTTACCGCGAGCGCTTTTAACGCGAACATTTGTGTTAAACACCTGACGCAAAACACGTGCTGCTTTTTTAAAAGACTGCGGTGTTGCGGGACGCGTTGTCTTTGGTGTTTCTCCGGCAGAAAACAATGGTGCAAGATTTTCTGTCGCTCGAACGGACAATCCTTCTGTGACGACCTTCTCTGCTAGCTTTATGCGAGCTTCCTCATATGGGATCGCAAGAATCGCTCGCGCATGACCAGCAGTCAACTTACCCTCAAAGATCATCTGCTGGACAACCTCGGGAAGATCAAGCAGGCGCAGCGAATTGGTGATTGCTGAGCGAGACTTGCTGACAGCCTTCGACAAGGCCTCTTGAGTCATACCACTCGCATCGATGAGCTGTCGATATCCCTTAGCCTCTTCGACGGGATTTAGATCAGAGCGTTGCAGATTCTCAATCAATGCAAGCGCGAGCATCTGTTCATCATCAACATCTTTTATGATGACAGGAAGTTCCTCAAGTCCAGCGAGCTTAGAAGCCTGATAACGGCGCTCGCCTGCAATAATCTCATAGCCATTGCCGTGTTTTCGAACAAGAAGCGGCTGTAAAACACCATGTTCCTGAATTGATTCACTTAATTCGCGAAGCTCGGTCTCATTAAAATGAATTCGAGGCTGATTTGGATTCGGAACGATATCTTCGATTGGAAGTTTCGTTTCTGAAGCAGCATTTGACACTGATGCTGAAGAGCCACCAGTCTCATACTCCGCTTCCGAGACCAATGCATTGAGTCCACGGCCCAATCCGCCGCGCTTTCTAGGGCTAGGCACGCTTGATCACCTCTTTAGCAAGGTTCATATACGCTTTTGCACCTTTATTCTGAGGCGCATAGGTAATTACCGGCTCACCAAACGAGGGTGCTTCCGAGATTTTTACGGTACGAGGAATCAGAGTTTTAAATGCCTTCTCGCCAAAATAAGATTGCACTTCTTCAACAACCTGATTTGAAAGCGATGTGCGCGAATCATACATCGTCATGAGCACACCATAGGTATCAAGGCTCTTATTGAGGCGTGTTTTCACCATCTTCATAGACTCAAGCAGCTTTGTAACTCCTTCAAGTGCATAATACTCACACTGAATCGGAATCAAAACGCTGTCTGCTGCCGTCAAAGCATTAATGGTAAGCAAACCAAGCGAAGGCGGGCAGTCGATAAAGATAAAGTCAAACTCATCTTGAATGGGCTCTAACAGATCTTTAAGGCGAGTTTCACGAGCAATAGCGCTTACAAGTTCGATTTCCGCGCCAGCAAGCTGAATGGTAGCCGGAATTACAAAGACTTTTTTGCAATTTGTATCAAGTACAAGCGATTCTGCAGGCACATCATTCAGCAATGCATCATAGATGCAGTGATCGAGTTCTTCTTTTTCGATTCCAAAGCCGCTCGTGCTATTGCCCTGCGGATCAAAATCGACGATCAACGTCTTTCGACCCTGTTCACCCAGTGCTGCTGCAAGGTTCACAGCTGTGGTGGACTTACCCACACCACCCTTTTGATTGATGATTGCAATGATACGCGTGTCTTTTGCGCTCTTTGAACGCTTAACGTCGCGAAATCCCACGGTCCCTCCTGGTGTGTATTAAAGCTGTCAAACGGAGGATGTTTCACGTGAAACATTCCGATTCGATATCAACCGCCATGTTTCACGTGAAACACTGCAAGTTGTTAGTATCCATTATGTTTCACGTGAAACATCTAGGCAAGCGGATTCTTCTTAGCCATGCCATTTGCACGAGGCAATGAAACGGATGCTGGATGACTCTTCTTGAGAACAATGAACTCCCTGTGGCCCAAGCCCTCAGGCAAATCGATTGCGTCATTAAGAAGCAAAGTGAAGCCGCAAATCTTAGCTGCCGACATGCCGGAAACTAGCTCCTCATCCGAAGGATTACCCTTGGTGATAACAAATAGACCTCCATCCTTGAGGAACGGAGCCGCATACTCAACAAGAATCGGTAGAGGTGCCAGTGCGCGGGCGGTTACGACAGAGAACTGCTTCTTGTGGCTTCGAGCATATTCTTCAAGACGATCATGAACCGCATGAGCATGTTTCAATCGCAGAGCATGAACAAAAGAATTAACAGCATCAACCTTCTTGCCAACAGAGTCAATATAAGTGGCCTTACGATGCGTGGTTATCGTTAATGGAATGCCAGGGAAGCCAGCACCTGTTCCCATATCGAGCAAAGCACCCTCAGGAGCCTGATTGATATAAGGGAGTAAAACAAGTGAGTCAAGGATATGGAGTACCGCAGCATCCTCTATGTTAAGAATACGGGTGAGATTGGTTGTCTTATTTGTTTCCAAAACCAAATCCAAATGCTGAATACATTTCCTCAGCTCAGCATCAGTTACGCTCAAGGAATACTCTTTGCAATAGGAAGTTAGACGACTCAGCATCTCGTCAGCCTGCTGATCAGTAAGTACTAACAACGAAAGCTCCTTTGTAACAAAAATCAGTGAATCGAGAACTTTTGACAAAAAAAGGGGACGTGGAAACCACGTCCCCTTAGCATAAGCTCGAGTAGATTATCGAGCAACAATTACCACATGGCGATCAGGGTCAGAACCTTCGGAATGAGTGTCGACAGCATCGTTACCACGAAGTGCAATGTGGACCAGACGACGCTCGTAGGCATTCATGGGCGGAAGCGAAACACTCTTGTGAGTGCGAACTGCTCGCTCGGCAGCTGACTGTGCCATAGAGGCAACTTTGTCTTGGCGGCGGCTCTTATACCCCTCGACGTCGACGACGACGGGATACCTAAAGCCAAGTTTGCGGCTCACCAGCAACGAGAACATAACCTGAAGGGCATCAAGAGTACGACCATGACGGCCAATGAGAACAGCAAGATCCGGAGCAGTTACATCCAAAATCAGCTCACCCTCGTCACCCTCATACTCATCGATGGGAGAGTTCGCCGCATCGAAGTGCGAAAGGATGGAACGAAGAATAGAAATCGCAACATCGGCAATGGTGTCGAGCTCCTCATCGGTCAGCTCTTCACCAGCCTTGTAACGCTGTGCAATCTCGGGATAATCGCCCGCGACCTGCGGGGCAACCTCCTCAAGCATATCCTCGACGATCTCTTCAGACATAACGAACTCCAAAAGTTAGGTACCTAAATAAGAATACTATCCCACTACTTCTTCTTGTGCGGGCGCGGCTTCTTCTCGCGACGAGTAACCTCGACCTGCAGCGGAGCATTCTTAAGACGCTCTTCCTCATCGGCCTTAGCCTTGTCGATAACCTTCTGCGTCACGAAGATCTGCTGGATAACCTGCCAGGCAGAAGACACATCGTAGTACAGCAGAACGCCGACGGGCAGGCTCCAGCCCATCCAAAGCATCATGACGGTCATGACGACGGCCATCATACGCATGCTCTGGGCCTGCTGACCAGTCTGATTGCGCGACATATAGAGCTGCGGAATCAGGGTCAAGACAGCGAACAGAATCAGGCAAACTAGTGCAGGCAGCGCAACCATAAAGCCATCGGCAAAAGAAGCGCTCGGCGTGGTGGTAAGGTCAGGCAGGATGTTGAAGAACGAGAACGTGCCGTCGCTAAAGTACTGCGGCAGGTTACGCAGCAGCGTAAACAGGGCGAACAGGACAGGCATCTGGATCAACAGCGGCAGACAACCAGCCATGGGGTTGAACTTGTTCTCACTGTAGAACTTCTGCATCTCCTCGGCCTGACGCTGGGGATCGTCGGCATAGCGCTCCTGGATCTCGAGCATCTTAGGCTGCAGCACCTGCATGCGAGCCGTCGACTTGGTCGACTTGAGCATGAGCGGCGTCAGCAGCAGACGGATGATGACCACCAGGATAATGATGGACAGGCCCCAGTCGACCGCAAAGGTCTGGATGAGCTTGAGCAGCTCGAAAAGGATGTTAACGATCCAATCCCACATGTAAGTTTTCCTCCGATAGCGAGTGCCCGCTAGGGCACAGGGTCATAACCGCCGACGTGCAGGGGATTGCAGCGAGCGATGCGCCTCACGGCAAGCCAGCAGCCTCTCAAAACACCGTACTTCTCAATCGCCAGGATGGCGTATTGAGAGCACGTTGGATAATAAATGCAGGCGTCAGGCAATAAGGGCGAAATAACCTGTTGATATATGTGAATAGGAGCGATGGCAACACGTCGCAAAACGTGATTGCTCATCGCTCCTCCCCGGCAACGCCGGCGCGTTTCATAAGCGAACGCAATGCCTTGTCCATCTCCTGAGGCGAAGAGATCCTCGTCTTGGGAGTCGCGAACAAGATGATGTCATAACCCGCAACGGGAAATCCGCAGCTGCGGGCGGCCTCGCGCATCACACGCTTAGAACGGTTGCGCACGACTGCACAACCGAGTCGTTTAGCACCAACGAAGGCGACCCTTCCGGAGCCGCCTTCGCCAACCGATTCACATATGGTCATTCGAATCAGAGGGTGATTGAAACGACGCCCCTGACTGAACACATGCTCGAAATCTTGCCGAGACTTAATAGTCTTCATGCGAGATGTGTGTATCGCTGCTAGACAGTGAGACGCTTGCGGCCCTTGGCGCGGCGACGGGCGAGCACGGCACGACCACCCTTGGTGGCCATACGGGCACGGAAGCCATGGGTCTTGGCACGCTTACGCTTATTAGGCTGATACGTACGCTTCATCTTAAGTTCCTCCTGCTGCATTTCGAGTGTCCGCGGGAGCGCGGACGCAGATATAGACACGTGAGCTTGAAGATTGTAGGGAAATCAATGTTCAAATGTCAAGAAATCAAAGGTAAAAGGTTGCGTAGTTCACACGGTTCCGCCATAAGCCGGATGAGTTTTTGAGTATGTCGCCAACTTTTCACGATATTTCACCGAGTTTTCAACAGGTCATGTTGGCAATGTTGAGAACTTTTCGCCCGTTTTCTAAAGTTTTCAACAGGTTTTGAAAACTTGTCGAAAGATGAGAAACATTGCGCGGTGAGCTACTATTTATCCGAAACCTTTTGAAAGATTGCGAGCGGCATGTCTGACGACTTTTACACCATGGTCGATTCCGGTGACCCGGCACCCGACAACGAGCATATCAACGGCGTGCGCGAAGAGCGCAAAGAGGGCGAGCTGGCATCAAAACGGGCACCGAAAACCATGTACGCGGCGCGCATCGCCGTCTATGACGACATGCTTTCGACCCCGCGCGTGATCGTCATCGAGCCGCAGGACATCCGCACGTATCTGGAAGAAACGACCAACGCCGTCTACCAGTGCATGAAAGAGCAGGGCGGACACATCTCGCTCATGGTTATCCGCGAGATAGTCGAAAACTTTATCCATGCCCACTTTGCCGAACCCATCATCTCGATCCTGGACGGCGGCGATACCATACGATTCGCAGACCAGGGGCCGGGAATCGACGACAAGGAGCGGGCCTTCGACTTTGGCGTGACCAGCGCAAACAGCGAGATGAAGCGGTATATACGCGGCACCGGGGCAGGCTTTCCCATGGTGCAGGAATACTTGGAAAACGCCGGAGGTGCGGTGTCCATCGAAGACAACATGGGCAACGGCACCGTGGTCACGGTAAGCCTAAACCCCAAGCGCGTGCAGGAAATCGAGCGCGCCGGAGGGCGGGGAGCCGCCGTGCGTCCCGAGACGGAGCAGCCGGAATACCCCCTGCCGGGTGCATTTCCACAGCAAGCAATGCCGGCTCCGAAACAATCCATGGCCGCGCCCCCTCTGCAGCAGCCTATGGTTTCGCAGCAGATACAGCAACCCGGCATGCCGCCTATGCAAGACCCCCAGCCCACGGGACAGACGACAACTCAAGGATCGGCCGAGTCCATGTTCTCGGCCGATCCGGATGCAGTCGCGATGCAGCAGGTAACAGGCATGCAAGGCGCTCAACAGATGGGCTTCCAGCCATACCCGCAGGGATATCCGGGACAATACATGCCGCAGCAGGGATACCCCCAGCAATACATGCAGCAGTATCCCCAGGGTTATCAGCAGCCGTATCAGCAGATGCCGCAGCCGTACAATCCCTGGCCCCAGCAGATGCCGCCGCAGCCATACCAACAGTGGCCGCAAAGTTTTCAACAACAGATGCCGTCCATGCAGAGTTCTCAACAACCAGCAGCTCAAATGATGTATCCTAATGCGGCTAATCAATACGCACAGCCGCAACCGGACGTTTTTGTGAGCGAGCGCGGCAACGCGGCGCTTGGATATCTGGCTCAAAACCAAGAGTGTGGCGCCACCGACCTGGCGCGAGCATTTGGAAACTCCGCACCCACGTGGTCACGCACGCTCAATGACTTGGCGCAGGCCGGCTTGGTAATCAAACACGGTCAGAAATACCATCTGACCGAACTCGGCAGCGCTCGCGTGCGTGCCCAAAGTTAAGGAACGGGAGAGACAGTGGACGAGGAAGCAAGCATCATCCTGGAGGATGCCATCGCCTTTTGCCAGCGCGACGGCCAAGATGCACGCCTAATCAACATGCTGGGGCAATCGCGAGCTATGAGCCTGACCGAGGACACCTTGACCATCGAGGCACCGTCGCGCTTTGCCATTGCGCAGCTCAAAAAGCATCAGCCGACTATCGAGCACTATCTAGAAGAGATTGCCTTTGCGCCGATCGCACTCAACATCGTGGCACCGCAGGGCTCCGCGGCAGATAACGCCGCGCCCGCAGCACCCGTCGTCTCCCCGACGGCGCACGTCGCCGCCCCCATGCCGGCCCCCGAG